>CAZVXD010000008.1:0-34577 GCA_964631335.1 uncultured bacterium | reverse complement strand
TGATGGGCAATTCCTAGATAATATAAGGCTTCCGCTTTTTTTGATTTATCAATCTTGCTTTCTAAGACCATGTGCAGGTCTTTTATAGATTGATCTAATTTTCCCAGGAAAAAAGGCATATGTACACCGACTGAACCTCTTAAAAATCTGAGGTCTGGGTTTTTCGGTTCCAGAGCAACAGCTTTGTCGAGCGCATCCATTGCTCCAAAGGCTATTTCAGAAAGATAATCTGTATTTTCGTAAATATTCTCATCATACCCCTTCTCGGCAAGACATCCCAGGGCTCGTGCAAGATATGTATAGGCTTTTACATTTTTTGTATCTATCGCTATTAATTCCTTAAAAACATCTACGGCTTTTTTACATTCTTTTTTATCCAAATAAGATTTCCCCGTTTTCATAAGCTCTTTAGCGTCTTTGGATTCCATATTTTTCTTTTCTTCGGTGGTTGTGTTCGGTGTTTCAGGTAAATCCTTAACTTGTTTTTTTGCTTCCTCGGCAAAAGTCGATTCAGGATCAAGTTCTATTACTTTCTTCCAGGCAGTGTTGGCTTTTTCTTCTTCTCCTTGTTTCTGATAGCCTTTTCCGAGAGAATTATATACCTTAATGAGAAGATCTTTTGTAATTTTATTAGGGTATTTTTGATCTACTTTAATAATAAATTCAAGGTCGTTAATTGCATTATCCAGTTTGCCGAGAAATGAGGGAACTTCGATTCCAATAATTCCTCTGTGTAGCCGTGCAATTATATTAAACGAATCGAGCGAAACAGCAGTATCCAACAGTTCGAATGATTTTCCGATGAGCTGACCTGCTTTTATAAAGTTCTTAGTCTCTCCCGCCTGTATTGCTGTATAAAATCCCAGATAAGCGTAAGAACCGGAACTGTCCGGATATTCTTCTAACGCTTTCCCCATAATATTTACCGCTTCCTCGATTTTTCCGGAATTCTGATTTGTTTTAGCTTTTTCTATGTACTCCTTTAGCGGTTTTGCCTGAGAATTAACATTAAAGAAGATAATAGATAGTATAATAAAACACTTTAACGATAATTTCATATTTTTTCTCCTTTTTTAAATTTTTAATTTCTTTTTAACTTCTCTCGATTTTCTGCGTGACACCGGAATTTCTGAATCATCAATCATTTTCAGTCTATATCCCCCGGCAGCGTCAAAAATCAATTCTTTAACTTTTTTTAAATTTACAATATAAGAACGGTGGACTCTTGAGAATAAATACGAAGGTAATTGCGATTCAAGAAGCTTCAGGCTTTTTTTGTGAAAAAAATCATTATTTGCGATATGAATAGATGAATAGTCTCCATCGGCTTTTATCCAGTATATTTCTTCCATATTTAGCAATTGTACTTTACCTTTGCTTCTTATCGCAATTTTTGATATCGGTTTTTCTCTTGTAAAGTCGAGAATTTTTGCCACTTCTAATTTCCAGATTTTTTTATTTCTAATATAGATTTTTGCTTTCTCGATCGAGTCGAAAAGTCTCTTTTTGGTTACAGGTTTTAAAACATAATCTATAGCATTTACCTCGAAAGCCTTTATAGCGTATTCATCATAGGCTGTTACAAAAATAGTAGGTGGAGGCTCATCAAGGGAATCGAGTACATTAAAGCCATCCAATTCAGGCATTTGAATATCCAGTAGCATTATATCAGGAGAGAGCTCTTGAACTTTAGATATTGCTTCAATTCCATCTTCGGCTTCCCCAATAATTACGATGTCTTTTCGCTCAAGAATGATTCTTCTTAAGTAATCCCGTACCAATTTTTCGTCATCGACTATTAGAACTTTTATTTTCTCTGATTCGAAGCACATAATTTTTATCTTTCTTCTCTATTATATTGCTTTGGAATGGATATTTCTACTTTAACTTCTCCATTGGTATTTATTTCGAATGTTCCCTTTTTTCCGTACATAACTTCTATTCTTGTTCTGATGTTTTCGAGGCTGTGTTCCGGGACAAGATAAATCTCTGCTTTGCCTGTATTCGATACAGATATATTCAATTTATTCTTTTCTTCTCTTATATAAATCTTTACCGTTCCTTTCTTTCTTTTCTCTACTCCATATTTTATTGCATTCTCTACAATAGGTTGAATAAGAAAAGGAGGAATCAGGCATCGCATTACTTCTTCATCAATATTCCAGATAACTTTTAATCTATCTGCCAGACGCATTTCTTCTATATACAGAAATTGTTTTATAAATTCGATTTCTTCCCATAGTTCTATAAAATCCTTCTGTCCGCGTCTCATCGAATATCTGAAAACTTCAGAAATAGCCGCCAATGCTTCTTCCGCTTTTCGTGGGTTTTCATGAATAAGTGATTGAACCGATGCCAGTGAGTTGAAGAAAAAATGCGGGTTTATTTGAGCTTGTAGAATTTTAATCGATGCCTGAAGCTTTGCTATTTTAGTCTCTTCTTTTAACTCACTCGATATTGTTCTTAATAGAAAGGTACTTCCCAGAATTATAGAGAAGATACCTCCGCCTATCGCAAGTCCTGTGATTAATGGGAGGGTAAGTGGGTAAAAATGAAAAATCAGATAACATAGGAAATTACCTATGAGTATTCCCAGAAAACAACCGGCAAAGAGTAAAGGGGCAAAGAGAAGAATCCTGAGCCAGGATTTATATTTTTTTGTTATCGGGTATAAGAGATTCGATAGTATTCTATTTGTAAAACCTATAGAAAAGGAGAAAATTACAGAAATTATAAAAGTTTGCTGAAAATTTGTATCTACAGCCGGATTGTAAATGAACGTAAACATGAGTGCTACAATTAAAAGTGCAAATACATATAAAATAAATTCTTTCATAACGTTAGAAGATTAATATAAGTATGGTAAAGATGCAACTATCTTTTCGATAAACGTGTGAATTCTTTAGATAAAAGGAGAATTTGAACCACAAAACACACAAAGAAAATATTTTGGATTAGAAGCAATGCAGGTTAGAAATTCAGAGATTATGGTTTAAGTGGTAAGTGTTTTTTCTTAATCCTTGCTCTACTT
Organism: uncultured bacterium; assembly: GCA_964631335.1. Lineage (GTDB taxonomy): Bacteria > Hydrothermota > UBA3072 > UBA3072 > UBA3072 > JAFGHJ01. The sequence continues at coordinate 31,546 of CAZVXD010000008.1, read as the reverse complement.
TGTGACTTTGCAGCTAATCCTTAATACTGGTTTGCCCTGTTACTTTTCTCCTAATCCTTGCAAACAGCTCAACCTCAATTCTGAGAATTCCTGCAATTGACATTAAGTCTTTTCCCAATATTATTCGATCATGAAACAGGTAAATACAATAATAATTGTGTTTTTTTCTCTTTTTTTTATTGTGAGCGATATAAAAGCTCAGGAAACTGATGTTGAAAAATCCGGTAAGATTTTAAGAATAGGATTGCCTGCTTCGGCGCTTGTTTCATCTTTTATCATCGAAAAACAAGAAGACGGATTAGTTCAGGCATCCGTGGCTTTCGGAACAACCTATTTGACAACCGTTATTTTAAAACGTATAGTCGATAAGGAGCGTCCCGACGGAGAAAAATACGCTTTTCCCTCCGGTCATACAGCTATTTCTTTCTCCTCTGCCGCTTTTATGCAGAAGAGATATGGATGGAAATTTGGTATACCTTTTTATCTTTTAGCGGGATATGTTGGATGGTCGAGAGTTTATGCCGACAGACACGATTATTGGGATATTTTAGGCGGTGCCGGACTGGGCATCGGTTGTTCATACATATTTGCAAGACCCTATAAAAAAGATAGAATAGATGTGATGTTTAAGCAATCGATTGATGCTTATATTATTGAATTTAGTTACAAGTTTTAGTAATCAATAAATTCAATAAAATCATCGTATGATTTTTAAATAAAATTGCACACACTCTAGATGGGAAAATCTATTTTTCAGTGAGCGCTTTGTTTTTTTTCTCTATACTTGCAAACATACGTTTAAAAGGCATAATCATACCTTCTCTCATAAATTGATTCATTTTTTTCCGTACAAAAGGAATACCGGTAATAAAATAACCAAGAGTATAGAGAATATTTTTTAATGGATTACGTTGAGGAAAATCGTAGAGCTTATTTTTCTTGTAGAATTTATGATCCGCTCTAAAAGTCACTCGTAGTCCACCCATGATGTCGTCTCTGAAAATCTTGAGTCCGGCTACCCCTAAAAAAGTGGAAGGCATTACGTAATCCAGCTCGGCACATGAAGACAGACGTGTTGCCAGACCGTAGATTAGTTCGTCGATATGCTTTGAATCGTGACTTTCGTCGGTAACAATATCGATTACATGTGAGCCTTCTACTTGAAAGAATCCCTGTAAAATTTCCGTAATGTGAGGGATATAGTGTAATGCCCCTGATATTAATATGCCGAGATGTTTGTTGTTTAATACGGGTTTGTGAGTATTGTAAAAGCTTCTGTCAAAAAACTTTTGCCATGCGGAAGAAAGATACCTGTCTTTTATTGAACCTGCAAGTATTAAGATATCGGCGGGTTTGATCGCATGTTCGAACATCTTGATATAATCATCTTTTCCCGAATATGAACAAATGTTGTTATTACTGCATTTAAGACAACCAAGACAACCTCCCTTGAAATTGATTTTATTGAGATTTACTACCTCGATATCCCCTGAAAGACAATCTTTGAACCTTCTTATCATATTTCCGGTGTTACCCTTCTCTGAATCGGTGATAAGGGTTATTTTTTTATCCGAAGATATTTTTTGGTCGGTTTCCGCTGCGGGCTTATAGCTGAAGCTATATTCGGGAAGAGGCGCGGAGTATCTTGGAGTTTTGACGCCTTTTTCTGCCATGCCCGTAAAGAATTCGGAAAACGCTTCAAGTTTTTTACGCCCTTTTTCGTCGAGGAGGTCCTGCATTTTAGCCGAGAAAAAACCTAAATAATTCATCCCTAAATCTTCTGATATAGAACGTATATAAGCGTGCGCGGTATGATCGTAAAAATGTATAGAGGTGCTTAAAGAAACCGCATGTTTACCCTCGAACGCAGATCCGGCTTCTCGTTCAAAAATAAGCTCTATGAAACGTTTATATTGAGAGCAGACAAGGCAGTAATAGAGAGGAAAAGCCCATATAATTATATCTGCTTTTTTTATTTGTTCAATTATTTCAAAAAAATCTTTTTTATTTTTTTCCAGACGCTTTACTTGAGCTGCCGCCTGAATAACTGTAAAATTATGTTTTGTCAAATACTGCTGCATGTATTTTACGTACTGCATGGTTACGCTTATTTCTCCTTTGGGACTTCCACCCAATACCAATATTTTCATATATTCTCTCCTTGTTGATTTTTTCGACATGTTTTTAAACCCCTTTAAAATACGGTTTTAATTTTTTCGAATTCTTGGAATCCACATAGGAACTTCATTCATATACTTTTTATATTCATCCCCAAAGTGATACGTCAGAAGCATTTCCTCGTATCTTGATATATAGTACAAAAAAACAACCGCAAAGGTCCAGACAATAAACGCAGCAAGGGATAGACTGAACATTAAAAATCCAAGGTATAACAATACTTCACTAAAGTACATAGGATGGCGAATAATACCAAATACGCTTTTTCTTATAACAGAAGGTTTTTCCCGTTGTTCGCCAAACACTATTGAAACTCCTGTTCTTGCAAGATAACCCGATACAACCACCAGAATTATTCCCAGAGGTATCCTGACCGCTAACGGTAAGTAGTTATTAGGAAAAGTCGAGAATTCAAATAAAAAAGTATCCGATATCCAGACACTAAAAAAAATAAGCGCGAATATAATCTGTCCTATATCGCTTAAATTATTTTCTCCAATCAAATCTTCCCTTCCCTCGTGTTTTCTTATATGCTTACTTCCTTTTTTCATTTTTTCTCCTTTTTAAATTGTATTATTGCTCCTCTTTTTTGGATTTTTCCAAATTATTTAGTGTTTCATCGCACCATCTGATAACCATTTCGTAAAACAGTTTGCCGTAATTAAGACACAATTTCATATAGGGTGGTTTGCCTTTTAAAAATTCGTGGGGCTCGCCGTTTATGTGATCTTCTATTTCTAAAAGTTCCCTTAAAGTGTTTTCGGCCGATTCCTTATGATGTAATACTTTCTCTATCATATTATCTGTTTCTGTCCAATACCCAAAGAAAAGCTTTAAAAGTATTTCTAATCGGAAAATTTCCTTTTGCACAGGAGCATAAAGCCATTCTTTTAGGGCGCGCCTGCCGTCTTCGGTAATAGAATATATCTTTTTATCGGGGCTCCCTTTGCCGTGTTCGATTTTCTTGGTAGCAAGACCGGTTTTTTCGAGTTTTCTCAGCACAGGATAGATGTGCCCGTAATTTTCACTCCAAAAAAAAGATATGCTTCTATCAGTAAATTTTTTAATATCATAACCCGACATGGGCTTAAAAGACAGCATACCTAAAAGCGCGTACTGAGTTGTGTTTATATTTGCCATTTGCCTCCTCCTCTTAAATTTGTTTTGTTATATATCAAAATAATATATATCACATTGATATATTGTCAAGGGGTTTTATGTGTCTGCTCCCCAAAAATTTTCAAATTAATACACGTAAAAGCAATTATTGCAAAGTGTATAATGAATTATACGCGCGGAAAGAGTATTCTCGAATATTTGCCAAATCAGAGGAATTACTATCCGGGAAAGACGTGGTCAATTCCCCCTGCGAGGGAATTGCCACTCGGCTCTCGGGTTCGCTCGTATTGAAATGTTGCCATTTCAAGAATCCGTGCCCGCTTACCCTCCGAGACGCAAACCTTTCCAGCGTTCCTTGCTCATTTTGGTGTTTAAGACCGTGTCCCTCTTACCCTCCGAGACGAAAACCTTTCCAGTAATCTCTCTGATTTTTATCTGTGGCGCTATTAAAAAAATTGGGGATAGGGCTGCCGTAATTTTTGTATGTTTTCCGTGATAGAAATGAGGAGAGCGTGTATTTGGTTTTTTAGTATTGACAAAAAATGTTGTGTTTTTACTATATAAAGGTTGTTTTATGAAATTTGAATTTGCGTTTTTAATAGTAGCGATAGTCCTTCTTCTTTTGAGTTGCGCGGAAGATCCGCAAGAAATAGATGGAAGTTTTCTTTCTGAAAAATATCCCGGCGATTTAGGTATGGAAAACGACCCGGATGTTATATGGGTGGAAAATTTTGAAGAAAGCAGTATAAGCGATATACTTTCGAGGTACGAAGATTATAAAAATCCCGATGGAATGTATTCCGATGATGACGTTCCCGCTTTAAGTTCCGGTTCGAAGTCGCTGGCGTTAGTTGCCGGAGGGGACCAGGAGGACGCGACTGACTTTTATAAGAACTTCGGAGAAGATGGTTATGAACAATGGTATATAAGGTGGTATGTAAAATATCAGGCAAATGCGGAATATCATCATACCGGAGTATGGTTCGGAGGGTACCACGAACCGCTTAACTGGCCTTATCCGAGAGCCGGAACAAAACCCGCCGGTGATGACCTTTTTAGTATCGCTATCGAACCGAGTTTTCCGGGTGTTTTGGATTTTTATAATTACTGGATGAAGATGCGCAGCTGGTCGGATCCGCCGAGCTCTTACTGGGGAAACAATCTGGTTCACCACTCTGCCACTTATTATGATGAAGAATGGATTTGCATAGAAGTTTATTTTAAGGTTAATCCTTATATGAATTCTGGCGATGGGGCAGAGCTGACGCTGTGGATAAACGACGAGCTTATTGTTGATTTTACTGGTACATCCGGCTTGGGTCATTGGGTCGCCGATAAATTCTGTACGGAAGATTCGGATCTTCCTTCTTGTACTAACTATCCTCCGGATGAGGGAGAAGAAATGATTCCTTTAGATTTACAGGTAAGGGTAATAGAGGAACTTGAACTCAATTACTTATGGCCTCAAAATTATACTACTGCGGATGAACAAACAACCGTTTGGTTCGATGATATAGTTATCGCAAATAGGCGAATCGGTAGCTTAAGGTAATGTAAAGACGCATTTATTATAATATTTGCTATTTAAGTTCTAAGTTCAAGCGTTAGTTGGCGAACGTTTTTTTAATATAGTTTTGGATGATATCTGGTTATCGCACTAATAAAACTTTATCTGTGTATTTTTTATCACCCACTTTTAATTTATAAAAATATATTCCGCTGGAGAGTTTTTTCCCATTGTTGTTTTCTCCGTACCATCTGTATGAATAAGTTCCTGTTTTTTGCGTTTTTTTAACCAGATTTTTTACCGTTCTGCCGGTTAAGTCGTATAGTGTTAATTCTACGTAATTGTTTTCCGGTAGAGAATATTGGATTGTTGTGTAATCCGAAAATACCGGTGTGTTGTTGATGCATTCAATCGCCATAGGGTCTTCGTTTTCTTTTATACCGCTGGTGAAGGATGTGAGTCTTTCCAATACGTAGGCTTCAGTATAATTCGGGTTGGTTTCACCGGGATCACTCTTAACGCAGACTACGGCCGCATAATTCTCAGCTACAAATTGATAGTTTATAAAAGTAGTCGTATCATAGAGTATGGGTATGGAATTCATGTACATTGTCATAGCCAGTGTGTCATAAGTGCGAATCCGTAAACATGGAAAACCGCCGAAAGGTGTATTTACGGTACCGTAAGCGTCGTATACATTAACTCCGTAATGAATATTTTGGTAGTAGCTCCCGGGCATTATTTCTTCTCTGAAGCCGTATCGGAAGCTATAAGAATTTCCGTATGTTTGGGGTGAAGGGATTGAATCTGCCGGATCGTATCTCCATAGGAAGGGAGTTGTGGCGGAAGCTCCTCCTAAGCCAAGTAGGGTAAGGAAATCATCATTAAGTTTGTAGTACTGATAGACGGTATCTGAATCCGAAGGAGAGCTATAAACAAGATTCGAGCCGGGGAATGAATCTATATAAGGTGTGGAAGCGGGGTTTACAATAGTTAGAGTGCTGTTTTCAGTACCCATGGATTGAGTTGTAAAATTCCAGGTTTGAGGTCCGCCTGTTGTCCCCAGATTTACAGGTATATTGCCTATCGAGCTGTTCTTTACCCATTCGGTTCCGACTTCATGAGGTATTTCATCCGACTCTATAACTATTTGAGCTGATATGTGTAGAGAAGTAATTAATATAGTAATAATAATATTTGTTTTTATTGATTTCATATAAACCTCCTTAATGTATATAAAGTATATTAAGACTGGTGTTAAATGTCAAGCTCGTTTCTTAAAAGACCGATGTTAATTTATTTGTCACAATCGGGTTTTGGTAGTTGTAGTTACACTTTGTGGTGATTTTTTTAAGAAAAATCGATTTATTCCAACAACTTATGTTGACTTTTATATCAAGAATCTTATAATTATATTATGAAGAAGTTCTTTTTATTTATAATGATATTTGTTTTGATATCATGCGAAGACAAGAAAATAACAGAAACAGAATTAAGAGAAGAAAGTCTTTCCTCTTTCGTTGTAAGAAATTATGAAGAGAGTCAGCTTAAGTGGAAATTAACGGCAGAGGAAGCTAAGATATCTGATACGACAGTTATTTATAATCTGAAATTGGTTTTCTTTTATAAAAACTTAGAACCGTCTTCAACATTAAAAGCCGATAGCGGATATTTTGTTCAAAAAACTAATGATTTAAAGGCTATGGGGCATATATTTGTCGAGTCTAGTGATTCGGTTAATCTGTGGACCGAGGAATTGAACTATTCGGAAGAAAAACAGAAAATATTTACGGATAAAGAAGTAAAATATACTAAAGAGAATGAAACTTATGTGGGCACAGGTCTTGAATCGGACCCCGAATTGAAGCATATTGTTATAAAAGAGGAATTTTCAGGAAAAGGTGATTTTGAATGATTTTATTGCTTTTGATGATTCCTTATGAAATATATTCAGGTTCAATGGAAATTGTGGACAGAAACAAACAAATATTTAAAGATACCGTAGAAGTTCATTCAGAAGATTTTCATTTGATTGCCGAAGAGGCTTTACAAACAGATACAGCGGTATTTTTTAGAGGAAATGTTGAGGTTAAAACTAAAGATTTCTCTTTGATCGCGGATTGTCTGAATTATAAAATTCCCGATGGAGTTATTTTTGGGAGTGGCAATATAAAAATCTGGAGAGAAGATACTTTGAAAGGTGATTCAATGGTTTTTTTTAAGGATAAAGAAGAGGGAGAAATAATCGGTAATTTGATTTTTATTTCAGATTCGGTTCGAATAAAGGGCGAGTCGGGGGATTTTTCCGAAGATTCTGTTATAATCAGAGGAAACCCGGAATTCGAATCACCTCAAATTAATGTCCGATCAGATTATGCTATATATGTTACAAAAGATTCGATTTACAAATTTCTATCCAACGTGAACTTTGAAGCTTCAAATATTTTCGGCAATTGCGGTAAATTGATCCATAATATAGAAAATCAAACTTCGCTTCTTCTCGACGTGCCATTTATATTGGAAGATAAAGATTCTATTATGGGGGATAGTATTCTTGTCGAACATAAGTCGAAACTCATGAAATCTTTTAATGGTAAAGTGATAACATATAGCGAGGATGGAAGGAATATTGTTTGGGGAGACACTATTAATATTTTTTACAATATGGAATCTTTAGATAGTGTTTTTGTTAAAGGGAAGTCGAGAGGTAATTTTGTTAAAAATGAAATTGAGAGCGGAAAATCTAATCAAGAAATACAATAGGAAGACGGTAGTCGATAAAGTGAGAGTTGAAGTTAAAGAGGGTGAAATTGTCGGTTTACTCGGGCCTAACGGAGCAGGTAAAACCACGACTTTTTACATGATAACCGGATTTGTAAAACCTGAGGGGGGAGATATTTATCTTGACGACGAAAAAATCACCAGAAAACCGATGCATAAAAGAGCGCAGCTTGGAATAGGATATTTACCACAGGAAGCTTCTATTTTCAGAGGTCTTTCAGTAGCAAATAATCTTATGGCAGTTCTTGAAATTTTGATTAAGGATTCCGAGATAAGAAAAAAAAGATACGATGAATTGGTGGCTGAATTCAGACTTTCTTCTTTGCTGGATCGAAATGCCAGCAAACTTTCCGGGGGAGAAAGAAGGAGAGTTGAAATAGCCAGAGCCCTTACTTCGGACCCTAAGTTTCTGTTATTAGATGAACCATTTACCGGAATCGATCCTATAACCAGGGAAGAACTACAGGAAATGGTTTTAGTACTTAAAAAAAAGAATATAGGTATACTAATAACGGATCATAATGTACGGGAAACTCTGCAGATTACAGATAGGGCTTATCTAATGTTTGATGGAAAAATAATATTGCATGGTAAAGCAGACGATTTAATCTCGAATAAGAAAGCTAAAAAGCTGTATCTGGGAACAAAATTTAAACTCTGAAAATATGGATAACAGAAAAATTTCGCCCACGCAAAAAATTCAACATAGCTTAAAACTCGAACAAAAGATGAGTCCTCTTCAGGTACTTATGATAAAAATTACTCAATGTCCGCGTTTCGAGTTAAAGAATATGATTTACCAGGAAATCGAAGTCAATCCTATGTTAAGCCTAAATGAAGAAGATGAGTTCCCCGATATTTCGGAGTCTGCAACTGCCGGAGAAGAGAAGGAAAAAGAAGAAAAAGGGGAAGAGGACCTGCTGGATAAAGAGCTAAAAGATTTTTTTGAGGAAGATTTTCCGACGTATTTTGTTCCGTCTGATTCAGAAATAACAGATAAAAGCCAGATACCCTACACTTCCCCGCTTTCAGAACAGTTAAAAACAGAACTTCGTATGGAACTATCAGATGATAAATTGATCGAAGTCGGAGAATATATGATCGATTCTCTTACTGATGAAGGTTTTTTAGATACGCCCTTACCTACGATAGCGGAATTTTTCGACATTTCGGAAAGCGATTTAGAGGAAGTTCTAAAAATCATTCAAGAATCGGCTCCTCCCGGAATAGCCGCGAGAAATATACGTGAATCTTTAAAGTTGCACCTCGAGAGAGTGACTGATAGACAAGAGCTCGAGCTTGAAATAGTTGAAAATTTTTGGTCTGAGTATAAAAATAAAGAAGTAGAAAAAATAGCGGAAGCGTTAAATGCAAATGAACAAGATGTTAAAGACGCTATAACTAACATTGAAAAAATCAATCCTCGCCCAACAGGAAGAGATTTCGGAAAAATTGAATATATTATACCTTCTGTGATTGTTGAAAAAAATGGCGAAGAACTGAAAATTTCTATAAGCGAGCCCGAACTTCCTTTTTTCCGTTTAAATTCAAGATACCTCGGCGTTTTACAGGCACCGGAGAATTACGATAAAAAAACGATAAAGTTTGTCGAAAAGTGGATGGAAAGAGCTAAATTTATTCTTCAGTCGCTCGATATGCGAAAGAAAAATTACCGAAAAGTTATGGAATACATAGTAGGTTTTCAAAAAGACTTTTTTTGTAAAGGGGTAATGCACATGAATCCACTGACTCTCAAAAAAATAGCCAGGAAGACAAATTTGTCTGAGTCGACTATTTCCAGGTATATAAAAGATACTTATGTGCAGAGCCCGCAGGGAGTTTTTCACATGAAGCATCTTTTAAGTGGGGGTGTTCAGGGTAAGGAGCAAAACTTTTCAACAAATACAATAAGAGAAAAGATTAAAAGAATTGTCGAATCGGAAGGAAGCAAGAAACTTTCTGATCAGAAGATAAAAGAAGAATTGGAAAAAGAAGGAATCAACATTACCCGTCGGACTGTAGCAAAATATCGAAATCAATTGGGGATATTACCTAAAGCAAAGAGAAGAAAGAGAGATTCGTTTTGATTCATATGGACAAAAAAACCCAATGTGTTTTTGAAGCTTTAAAAAAAGGTTCTTCTGTTTATTTAAACATAAAAACACTCAAGAAGAAATGCGGGAAACGTATTAAACCTTTGTTAAAAAGACTTGAAAGAGAAGGAAAAATAGTCTCAAAGGGTAAAAAGTATGCGCTTGCGGAGAGAGCCGGATATATAAGAGGAATTTTTGATGGGAAAAAGGATGGTTATGGATTTTTAATGCCCGCTTCGGACATGAAAGACCTTTTTATCCCTCCCGACGATACTTACACCGCCTTAAATGGTGATCTGGTATTAGCTAAGATAACCGGGAAATCCAGAGGTAGATTAAAAGCGAGAGTCGAGGAAGTAATCGAGAGATCGAGAAATTATTTTGTCGGAAAAGTCATTATGTTCGAAGGCAGATTGATGCTACAGCCTCAAGATAAAAACATTCCGCACTATTTTGAGCTCGAAGATGCCCATAGAGCCGATGAGGGTGATTTTGTTCTTGCGGAATTTGTCAAATGGACTACGCCTGTTCTGCCGCCGCTTGTAAAGTTCTCGAAAAAAATCAGTGAGGACAATTTATATAATATCATTGTTAAACAGGAATACAATCTAACGCATAGATTTTCGAATAAAGCCCTGGCGGAAACGAGAGATTTTTCTCAGCCTTCGCTTGAAGGAAGGGAAGATTTTACCTCTTTGAGGACCTTTTCAATCGATCCTTCCGATGCTAAGGATCTTGACGACGCTATTTCAGTAAAAAAAGATTCTAATTGTTACAATCTCTGGGTTCATATCGCGGACGTTTCAGCGGGAGTTCGAAGGAATTCTTCGATTGATAATGACGCAAGAAAACGAGGCTGTACCACCTATCTTCCCAATGAGACTTATTTTATGCTTCCGGAGGAAATCACAAAATTGTTGAGTCTGGACGAAAAAAAAGAGTCATCCGCGGTTACAGCATATATTAAATTCGATAATAGAGGAAATCCTCTGGAAAAAAAGTTTTATAGATCAAAGGTTAAATCTGACAAGAAATTTTCTTATACGGGAGTTCAGGAAATTTTGGACGGTAAAGCCGAATCGGATTATGCCTCAGATCTTAAACTGGCGTCCGAACTCGCAAAAATCCTTTCCGAGAAGAGAACAAATGAAGGATACCTTGATTTTTTCAGAGAAGAGGTCAGAGTCGAAGTAAAAGATTCTCGTCCGGTCGCGGTTTATCCGGTCAGAGAATTGTGGTCTCATAGAATTATAGAACAGTTTATGTTAGCGGCAAATGAGTCGGTAGCTCAGGAATTAAAAAAGAGGAAAATTCCGGCAATTTATAGAATTCATGAAGAGCCGGAAAGAAATGAATTGGAACAGTTTAAAGAGTTGGTCGAAAATCTCGGATTTCAATTATCTTCTATTAAGAGAAAAGATTTATCTTTTTTCCTGGATGAGATAAAAAATTCTCCTTACAGAAGGGTTTTAAACTATGAGTTATTAAGATGTATGAAGAGGGCAAGATATATCGCGAAACCAGAGCCGCATTATGGTTTAGGTTCCCAGATATATACCCATTTTACGTCTCCAATAAGAAGGTATCCTGATATTATTGTTCATAGACTCCTTTTTGGTGAATCATACAGGCAGGAAGAGTTGAAATCTATAGCAGATTATTCGACAGAAAGAGAGTGGAAATCAGACTCAGCCGAGAAAGAAATAACAAAATTCTTCATAATGCGATATCTTGAGGAAAATACAGATAAAGAATTTAAAGGTATGGTAACCAATATCTCTTCTGACGGTATCTGGGTAGAGCTTGATGATTTTCTGGTTACAGGGTTTATACCAATAAGAATTCTGCCCGGCGATAATTATAAAATTAGAGGACGTTCTCTCTCAGGAGCATATTACAAATTCCAAATCGGAGATCTTCTACTCTGCAATATTTATACGGTTTCCCCGGGTACGGGTGAACTCATACTGGAATATTCAGGTAAGATAGAGAAAAGAAAATAGGATAAAAAGAAATTTAAATATCAAAAAGTAAAAAGCAAAATGACAAAGGAAAGTGTAAAAATATAAGTAACAACAGTAGATTTAAAAGAATTTTTTATTTGGTTTTTTTAAATTTTGGATTTTGATTTGTATTTTTCCATTTTTATATTTAATTTTCACATTAAATTCTATACAGTTTATGCTTTCTTATGTAATCGCGTACAGGGTCAGGTACGAGAAAGTTTACAGGTTGGCCGTTTTTTATTTTATTCCGGATTTCAGTCGAAGATATTTCTATTATTCTGGAGTTAAGAGCTTTTAGCCCGTTTGGGTATTTATGCCTTTTTTTACTTCTTCTGAAGACGAAAACATCTGCAATCTTTAAAATCTCTTCCCATTTATACCATTTTTTGAAGTCCTCTGCCTGGTCCTCACCTATTAATATGCATAAATCTTTTTCTTTCTTGATAAGTTCCTTTAAGGTATAATATGTGTAAGAAATGTCTTTTCTTTTTCCTTCTATATCTGATACTTCGAAGCATTTTTTATTAGATGTTGCTAATCTAAGCATATTATATCTATCGTTAAACGGAATAGTGGGAATATTTTCTTTAAAAGGAGATTTCCACGCTGGGATGAACAATACTTTGTCTAAAGATAATATACGTAAAGCATCCGCGGCAAGTATTAAGTGTCCAATATGAACAGGGTTGAAATTTCCTCCGAAAATTGCTTTCAATTTATTTCTTTTAATTTTTCCAGAGCTTTTTCTTTTAATTCTCCTTCAACTTTCGAATAATAAGAAATAGCGAGTGAATCTTTATTGTTTGATAAAGCTATATCTCCGAGTAATAAATTAGCTCTGTCATCCCATGTTTCACTGTTTTTCGCCACTTCTGTTAGATATACAACCGCCGATTTTTTAATTCCCATTTTAATATAAGTTTCTCCGATTTCTAAAAATTTTCGATTCATTTTTTCCTGAGCCCTTTTTTTGCCGTTGTAGGCTTCTTCCAGGTATTTAGAGTAAGGATATTTTCTAATAAAATCGTTGTAAGAATCTATGGCTTCTTTTGTTAGCGTTTGGTCTCTCTGCGGTAATGGAGCCATTTCTTCCAGACATTGAGCCTTCCTGAGAAGGGCGAGTTCGCTCCAGTTTGAATTCGGAAAGTTATTGAGGAGAAATTGAAATTCATTCATTGCTTCCATGTAATTTCCCGATTTGTAGTATGATTCCGCGTAATAAAATTGAGCATCATCTATCCAATGACTGCCCGGATATCTGTTAAAGAAGTGTTTTAGGTAATTAATGGCTTTTTCATAATTCCTTTCTTCAAAAAAATTAACGATTTGCTGATATTCTTCATCCGGTGAGGTAATATCAGGCCTTGTATTTTTTGAACAGGAATATAAAACTAATACAAAGAATATGACAAAGTATATCTTTTTCTTCAAGAATTATCCTCCTCCATATGCTTGATAATTTCAAGAGCTTCTTCGGCTTCTCTTCTGATTTTGGGTTTCGCGAATTTGTTAAGATCCAGCACTTTATTGTAATGATTCGCGGCCTCTTTATACTTTTCCTGACTTAATTTAATATCGCCCAACAAGAAGTGAGCGTCGTCTATTAGTACTTTAGGCATTCCTATAGAAATCGATTCTTTAAGATATAGTTCAGCGGATTCGTAGTTTCCTTCTTTAATTCTTTTTTCAGCCAGATTGAAAGAAGTTTTACCTAGCCAATACCGCAACCTCCAGCTTGAAAGTTCTTTAGTCGATTCCTTTAGAACATCATAGGCTGAAACAAGGTCGTTAATTTTTATGTAGCATTGAGCTAATTTCAGTCTTAGGGTTTCGTCCTTACTTTTGTACTTCAATCCATTTATGTAATAGTCGATGCTTTTTTCGTATTCTCTTGAGTCAAAGAACCAGTTACCCATTAATACATTCTTTTCTTTAAGATCGAATTCGGGTTCAAATTCTAATATTTTTGAATAAATCATAACTGCCATAAAATCCTTTCCTTTTTTTGATGCTTCTTCTCCGGCCTCTAATAATTCTCTTAGTACTCTCGTTTTCCATCTCGGATCTGTATCGATCAGTCTTTCAAAAGACTTTAATGCTCTTCTTGGATCGTTCAGATTAAGATAAATTTCTCCCTGAAGGTATATCTCTTTGGGTATATTTGAATTTTCTAGGAGGATTAAAGCTCGTGTCGGTCTTAGTGAGTGGTAATATTCAAAAGCTTTATTATAATTGCTTTTTTGTTCGCAATCTATAATAAATAGAAGTGATATTATGAATAAGTAAAAATTATATTTTTTTAACAACGTCTACTACTAACCTGGAAAGTTTTGGAGCGGCAGTATTGGCCGCTTTTAGTACTATTTCGTGGCTAACAGGTTCCATGGCATCGGGCAGGCAGGTATCGGTGATTATAGAAAGACCCAGGACTTTCGTATCCATCCATTTCGCGACTATCGCTTCAGGTACTGTTGACATACCTACCGCATCAGCACCTAATATTCTGATCATCCTGTATTCTGCTGCGGTTTCAAAGGTGGGTCCCTGTAGTCCGAAATAAACGCCTTTTCGTACTTTGATTCCGGCTTTTAAAGCAATGTCTTCTGTTTTTTCTATTAAATCCTTGTCATAAGTGTTGTACATATCGACGAATCTCGGTCCCATACGTTCATCGTTGGCTCCTCGTAAAGGATGCTCCGGGAAAAAATTGATATGATCGGTAATAATCATAATGTCTCCTCTGGAGAAAAACGGATTTACTCCGCCCGCGGCATTAGATAATATGAGAGTTTTTATTCCCAGAAAGCAGAGCAGCTTCACTCCGAAAACAACTTTTTCCATCGGATATCCTTCATAATAATGAAATCTGCCATTCATAACACAAACTTTTTTATTTTCTATTTCTCCGCATATTAAGTTGCCGGAATGTCCCTTAACCGTTGAAACGGGAAAGTTGGGAATGTCTTTATATAATATTTTTACGGGATTCTTAATTTCTCCGGAAACATCGCCGAGACCGGATCCTAATATTATTCCGAAATCAAAACTGTCGAAGTTGACTTTACTGAGAATATATTCCTTGCTTTTAGATAAAATATCAAATACTGCTTTTTTGTCAGAATCCATTATTTCTTTTTCCTTAAATCTATTCCTTGAATAATTCCTGAACTTTTTTCTTCGTTTTCTCTAATTCCTCTGATTTTTCATTTTCTAACGAAGAGTACTTTTTACTTCTTTCTTTTACATTGATAATTTCGACTTCCTCGAGCATTTTTAATTGTGATGATAGGAAGCTGCGTAACTGTATTACAAATCCGTCTTTTTGATTTCTTAAAGCGCTTATTTGACTTTGCAAGTCTTTTACTTTGGCAGCCGCGTTTTCTATTATTTCGCTCGCTTGTAATTTGGCTTTTTGCAGTATCATCTCCGCTTCTTTTCTCGCGTTCCTTCTGATTTCATCTGTTGTCTTCTGTGTAGAAGTTAGCGTATCCTGAAGTGTTTTTTCCATTCTTTTATAATCTTCTATTCGCGAATCTAATTCTTTTAATTGGTCTGTCATCCTTTTGTTGTCACGCACAATATTTTCTATTTCTTTTGCCAGCATCTCGAGAAAAATATCGACTTCATTTTTATCGTAGCCTTTAAATGCTTTTCTGAATTCCTGTTTCCTGATGTCTAAAGGCGTTATTTTCATTTTTCCTCCCTTGTTTTTGGTGGAGGCGGCGGGAATCGAACCCGCGTCCGAAATACCTGTTTGAAAACTTCTACATGCTTAGTGATTGTTTTAATGTCGACATTTCTTGCCCCAATCACAGGGATCGAAATGACCAAGCCAGTATTTTTTTTAGTTGTGAAATCCTGGCAGTCTCACAACCTATCTCCTTTTTATGACACCCACATCCGGAGTAAGGAGAGAACGTCCGGAAAGGACGAGCAGCTTAATTAAGCTGCCATGGCGTAATTATAGTTGCCATTTATTATAAAAATGCCACAGTTTATCGAGTTATGACAGCTCGGCATGCGGCTTTCAATCCAGCCGTATTCCGTCGAGAGCCAATTCGCCCCCATTTATACTTATTTTAACTCTGTAAGCTGATAAGTCAAGTCCCTTTCGTTAAATCATTTCCAACCTTGACTTTTGAGTGAAAAGTATTTATAATAATAAAGTGAGAGTAGGAAGGATACTATTATTAGATGGCGCTATATCTGAAGATCAGTTGAAAGAAGCGCTGAAAAGGCAGAGAGAAGCCGGAGGACGTTTGGGCGCGAACCTCATAGGATTAGGTTATATAAGTGAAGAACAGTTGATCAGAGCTCTCGAAAAGAATTTGAATGTAAAAGGTGTTGTACTTTCCGATTATCCTTTAGACGACGAAGTTTTAAATTTAATTTCTCCGGATATTGCTAGGGCTTATGAATGTATTCCTGTCGAGAAAAAGGGAAAAACTCTATATCTGGCAATGATAAACCCGAATGATGTTCAGGCTCAGGAAGATATAAGGTTCAGGACAGGTTACGAAATAAGGCCTTTGGTGGCAGCCGAGCTTTCAGTCAAGAGGATTTTAAAAGAGCATTATGAGACTAAAGCCCTCGAGGATGAAGTTGCGGAAGAGATGGGTTTGGCGGAAGACGCGGTCGAGATAATGGAGAAAGAGGAAGAGGATGAAGGGGTCTCGGCTCTTGCCGCGCAGATCGATTCCGGTCCCGTCGTAAAATATGTCAATTTTCTGTTGAAAAAAGTTGTAGCCGAGAAAGCAAGTGACCTTCACATAGAACCTTTTGATAAGGATATCAGGGTTCGGATGAGAGTCGATGGTGTTCTTCATAATTTTCAACCTCCTCCATGGCGTTTACATAAGGCTGTGGTTTCTAGGCTTAAAGTTATGTCGAATCTCAAAATACAGGAAAAAAGAAAGCCCCAGGATGGTAGATTTCAAGCGCAGCTTATGGGAAGAAAGGTCGATTTTCGTATAGCTACCGTTCCAACTGTTTACGGAGAAAAGGTCGGTATCAGAGTTCTCGATAAAGAAAGTATTGTTTTTGATTTGAGGAAATTGGGTTTTGAAGAGAAGGCTCTGGAAGATACTTTCAAAGCTATTAAAAGACCTCATGGGATTATACTTCTTACGGGTCCCACGGGTTCGGGAAAGACTACTACCCTTTATTCGATATTGAAAGAAGTAAATAATATCGATATCAATGTTTCTACCGCGGAAGATCCTGTTGAGTATACTCTTTTTGGTGTTAATCAATTACAGGTAAGAGAAGAAATAGGGTTAACTTTTGTGGAAGCTTTAAAATCTTTCCTGCGTCAGGACCCGGATGTGATAATGGTCGGAGAAATAAGAGATAAAGCTACCACCGATATCGCGATTCGTTCCGCTCTTACCGGTCACCTTGTTCTTTCTACAGTTCATACTAATTCAGCCTCGGCAACAGTTACCCGTCTTCTGAATATGGGAGTAGCTCCTTTCCTTTTAGCTTCGACACTCGAGCTAATTATTTCTCAGAGATTGGTGAGATCGATATGCTCTAAGTGTAAAACTCCTCTCGATATTTCCGATGAAGAGATTTTGAAGTTGGGTTTTGATCCCGCGAAGTTTGCCGGAGGAAAAATATTTCACGGCACCGGTTGCGATAATTGCAGAAAAACCGGCTACAGGGGACGAGTTGGTTTATTCGAAGTTATGCCTGTAAATGCCGGTATAAGAAAGATGATGATTGAAGGAGCCACTGCTGATGATATAGAGATTAAAGCTCACGAATATGGCATGAGTACTTTGAGAGATGAAGGTATAAAGAAAATTCTTGCGGGAGTTACAACTCTCGACGAAGTAGCCAGAGAAACACAGGTGAGATAAAAATGGAAAAACTTGGAGAAATTTTAGTTCAAGCAGGAAAAATAACACCCGAGCAGTTAAGTGTAGCCCTGCGGAAGCAAAAAAAAGTAGCCAAGAAGTTAGGCGCTGTACTTATTGAAGAAGGTTTTATCACTGATAGCGAATTGGCTAAAACACTTTCTTTGCAATTTCGGGTTTCTTCTATCGATATTAAACCTGAAGATGTTGATAAAGGCTTAATTTCTTTAATTCCCCCCGATATGGCGCAGAGATATCAGGTGTTTCCTATAAGGAGAAAAGGTAAGAAACTGATACTTGGTGTTGTTAATCCGGGGGATTTGGAAGCAATCGACGCGGTTGAGTTTAAGACAGGTTTGAAAGTCGAGACGGTGGTAGTAACTTTTTGGAAGATGAAAAATCTTCTGGATAAATTTTATCCCGTGACTAAAGAAGTAGATAGAATAGAGAAAAAAGAACATACGGTTGATGAGGAATTTGTTTTTGCCGATGAGAGCATGGAGAACATTTTTATAAGAAAATCAGAACTGGCAGAGGAGGAAGAGGATTGGAGAGCCGAAGCTCAGGAAAAACCTGTAATAAAACTCGTAAATTATCTGATTACCTCTGCCGTGAAAAAAGGCGCCTCTGATATTCATATAGAGCCTTATGAAAAGACGCTTAGAGTGAGGTTTAGAATCGATGGAGTTTTGCAGCAGGTAGCGGAACCTCCCTACAGACTCCGCCATGCTATTTCCACGAGGATTAAAATAATGACGGGTTCGATGGATGCCTCCGAAAGGAGACTTACCCAGGACGGCAGAATAAAAATCAGAGTAGAAGGCAAAGCAATCGACCTTCGTGTTAGCATAATTCCCACGGTGTTTGGGGAAAAAGTGGTTATGAGAATACTCGATCCGTCATCTCTTATGTTAAACATGGGAGATTTGGGATTTGAACCGGATTCTCTTGAAGAGTTCCAAAAAGCTATTTCTAAACCTTATGGTTTAATTCTTGTAACGGGTCCTACGGGAAGCGGAAAATCTACTTCTCTTTATTCCGCTCTTTCTGCTTTGAATAAACCGGAAGTTAATATTATGACCGTGGAAAACCCGGTCGAATATAATCTTAAAGGAATAAACCAGGTTCAGGTTAATCAGGATATAGGTTTCGATTTTCCCGACGCGCTGCGCGCTTTTTTACGTCAGTCTCCGAATATAATACTCGTCGGTGAAATAAGAGAAATAGATACAGCTTCTATAGCTATAAGAGCGGCCCTTACAGGCCACCTTGTTTTGTCGACGCTTCATACTAACGACGCTCCCAGCGCTGTGAACCGTCTGGTCGACATAGGTATAGAACCTTTTTTGATTGCGAGTTCTTTAAATCTTATACAGGCTCAGCGGCTTTTAAGAAAGGTGTGTAAAAACTGTAGGAAAAAGATTGATTCTAATAGTAGCGATAAAATCGAGATTTTGAAGGGAATGGGATTATCGGATGAAGACATAAGAAATGGAGATATATATGAGTCGGGGGATGGGTGCCCGGAATGCAATTCCAGCGGTTACAGAGGTAGAATAGCGGTAACCGAGGTTATGCCCATTACCATGAATCTGAGGAAAATGATACTAAAAGGGGTTTCTACAGACGACTTGAGAAAAGCCGCTCAGGAGGAGGGGATGAGGACACTTCGACAGGATGGGCTTATAAAATTGAGCAGAGGTCTTACAACCATCGATGAAATTCTAAGAGTGACTGTTGAATCTTAAATTTTATTTTTGTAGAGGAGTTGCTGTATGGATTATGATATGAAAGCTTTATTGGAAGAATTGGTTAGCAGGGGCGCGACGGACCTTCATCTTACAACTGCCGCGCCTCCGATGTATAGGAAGGACGGACAGTTGGAAAAATCTAATTACGCGCCACTTTCTCCGAATGATCTGGAGACGCTGGTTTATTCTATTTTGAATGATGAACAGAAGAAAAAATTTGAGATGAAAAAAGAGCTTGATTTAAGTTTTGGAGTTCCCGGTCTTTCCAGATTTAGAGCTAATGTTTTTTATCAGCGTGGGCAGGTTGCTTGCGCTGTAAGAACTATCCCTTTTAAGATAAGAACTTTTAAGCAGTTAGGTTTGCCTCCGGTTATAGCCGATATGGCAAATAAACAAAAAGGACTTATTCTGGTGACAGGTCCTACCGGCTGCGGTAAATCTACTACTCTTGCTGCAATTATCGATAAGATTGACAGAGAACGAAAGGTTCATATCGTTACCATAGAAGATCCTATAGAATATCTTTTCAGACACGAGAGAGCTATTGTGAATCAGCGACAGGTCGGTTCTGATACCGATGGATTCGCGATTGCTTTAAAATATATTTTGAGACAGGATCCGGATGTGGTTATGATAGGGGAAATGAGGGACAGGGAGACGATGGAAGCAGCGTTAAATGTAGCAGAAACAGGGCACCTTACTATCGCCACTCTGCATACTAATTCGGCAGTAGAATCTATTTCCAGAATTGTCGACACTTTTCCGCCCGAGAGACATAACCAGGTTAGAGCCCAGATAGCCTTTGTACTAATAGGTATTGTTACTCAGAGTTTGATACCTAAGAGGACCGGAGGTAGAGCTCTCTCGGTGGAGGTTCTTTACGGAACACCAGCTGTTAAAGCGCTGATAAGGGATAACAAAACGCATCAATTATACTCGAACATTCAAGCCGGGAAAAAATACGGTATGATTACGATGAATCAGTCTCTTTATAAGCTTTTTATGGAACATGAAATTAGTCTGGAGGATGCGATATCTTATTCACGTGAGGCGGGAGAGCTTGAAGAAATGATTGCTAAAAAACAAACAATTTTACATTAAGGGGGTAAAAGATGCCCGATTATCTTTGGAAAGGGAGAACTCCGAGTGGTAATATAGAAAACGGCGAAATTACCGCGCAAAACCCTGCTGAAGTTCAGAGAATCTTAAGAGAAAGAAAAATAGTTCCTACATCGATTCGTTCTAAACCAAGAGAAATAACTTTACCCTTTTTACAGGGCAGGATTTCAAATAAAGCTATAACTGTTTTTACGAGGCAGTTTTCTGTTATGATAAACGCGGGTTTACCTTTAATAAAGTGTCTGGATATTCAGGTGGCCCAGGTTGAATCGGATAGGTTTAAAAAGATACTTAAGGATTTGATTTCGTCTGTGGAAGGAGGCTCGACCTTAGCCGACGCTCTGAGAGAGCATAAAGATATATTCGGAGATTTGTACGTTAATATGGTGGAGGCCGGAGAAAAAGGAGGTTCTTTAGCTACGATTCTCGCCAGGCTCGCGGATTATCTTGAAAATTCAGACGCGATAAGGAGGAAAGTAAAAGGTGCGATGATTTATCCCGCGGCTATCGCCATTGTTGCCGTTATAGCGGTTGCGGTTATGCTGGTCTTTGTGATTCCTGTTTTTGCTTCTATGTTTACAGAACTCGGCGGACAGTTGCCTCTTCCCACAAGAATCGTTATGGCTTTGAGTGATTTCTTAAGGAAATGGTTTTTTGTTATAGTTGGTATAACGATTGGTTTAATTATCTTTATCAGGTATTATGGTAAGACTGAGGTTGGCTGTCTTCAGATCGATTCTTTCTTGATAAAATTACCGATATTTGGAACTTTGATAAAGAAGCAGGCGATTGCCCGATTTTCGAGAACTTTATCGACCCTTCTTTCTTCCGGTGTCAACATACTCGACGCTCTCGAAATTACCGCGGGTACAACGGGCAACAAATTAGTGGAAAACGCGGTTCTGCGTTCAAGAGCTTCTATAGCTCAGGGAGAATCCATCGCGGATCCTTTGAGTAAGGAGAAAGCGTTATTTCCTCCGATGGTAGTACAGATGATTACCATTGGAGAACAGACGGGGGGTCTCGATGAAATGCTATCAAAAGTGGCAGACTTTTACGACGATGAAGTAGACCAGGCTGTTGAAAATCTTATGAACGCGCTCGAACCCATAGTCATACTTCTTCTCGGTGGGGTTATCGGCGGCATGGTTATGGCAATGTATCTTCCTATTTTCCAGATGGCTTCTCAGTTTATCGGCGCATAAAGAAGGTTAGAAGGATTTGTGTGAGTAAGGCTAAGAGATATTGCCTGTATAGAGCAATCTTATTTATTCTTTTATTTTCTCTGATTTTTGTTTTTAGAGAAAAGAATAGAAGTATTCTGCCCTTGATTTTCCTCTTTTCTGTTTTCATGTTAGACGAGATTATTGTTTTCTTTATTTTAAAAAAAATCTGGGTGTATAACTTTCTTCTGGATGTTACGTATATTTCTTTTTTAATTGTTTTTACCGGGTCCGCTTTGAGTCCTTTTGTACCTTTTTATTTGCCTTTAATAGTACTGAGCGCTTATTTCCTTTTTCCCGTGGATTCTTTTATCGTTAGCGGCTATTCTATTTTTTCTTTTGGTATGGTATCGTTATTGTTTACGGAAAGAATTCCTCAATCTTTTGTACTAATAGCTTTACCCGAAGCTCTTGCGGATGAAATTGTTCTAATAGAGTTTGTTGTATATTCCTTTGTTTTTATTTTTACGGCAGCTGTTTCTTCTCTCGTTGTGCAGGTTTTAAGAGAACAAATTACCAGAATCAAAGTTGATATTTCCGATATTGTGGAATCAATCGATTATGGCATTGTAGCGGTAGACGAGAAAGGTTTCGTTTTATGGAGTAATTCTAAAGCTTCGAAATTTCTCGGAGTTTCACGCTTGCAGGGAAAAAATCTCCTTGAGATTATCAATAATCCTTTTAAGGATCCTGTTAGCGCAATATTAAGGGGAGATGAGAGAAAAATCGAGTTTGAAGATCAGAACAGGGTGTTTATGGTCAGAAGCAGCGGCTTATTTGAAGAGAAAGGGACTATTTTAATGATTAACGACAGAACTGAAGAAAAGGATATCGAAAAGAAAATGCAAATGAGAGATAAACTGGTTACGCTCGGGAATTTTGCCGCGAACCTTGCGCATGAAGTCAGAAATCCGGTATCTTCAATTAGAGCTTCGGCTGAATTGATCGGTCCCTCTGATGGAGGAGAAACCAATAAAAACAATAAACTTAGAGAAGTTATAATGAAAGAATCAGATAGATTGGATTACCTTGTCGAAAGTTTTTTAAATTTTACCAAAAGTTTTGATTTATCCAATAAAGAAATAAGATTTTATGAACTTATAGAAGAAGTTATAAATGAGCTTAAGGGGAATAAATATTTCAACAAAAAAATCAAATTTGACAACAAAATAAAAAACGATATTTATCTCAAGGGTGATTATAATCTGCTAAAAAGTGTGTTTCTAAATCTTGGTGTAAATTCATTGAAGGCGATGTCCGAGGGAGGTGTTCTTGTCTTCTGGGTAGAAAAAGATGGCAACAAGACTATGGTTTGTGTAAAAGATAGTGGTTGTGGTATAAAGAGCACAGATTTGAATAAAATATTTTCTCCCTTCTATACACATTTTAATGAGGGATTCGGCTTTGGCCTTCCCATAGTCAAAAAAATAATAGAACTTCACAACTGGGACATTACAGTTGTGAGTACCGAAGGTAAATGTACGGAAGTGAGGATTATAATATGAACGGAAAAATTTTAGTAATTGACGATGAAGTTAGTATCTTAGAGGTTGTTAAACTTGGTTTAGAAGAGGCCGGTTTTAAGGTAGATACTTTCTCCGATCCAATAGAAGCCTTAAATAGTTTTTCAGAAGGTAAGTATGATGCGGTTTTAAGTGATATAAATATGCCTGAGATGTCCGGTCTGGAAGTTCTCAGACGCTGCAAGAAAATAAATCCTGAGTCATTAGTTATACTCATAACAGCTTATTCTTCGATTGATTCGGCTATAGAAGCTATAAGAGGCGGAGCTCTGGATTATATAAGAAAGCCTTTCAGGATGGAGGAATTGATTTTGAGATTGCACGAGGCTCTCGATAAAGTGCGAATAAAAAGAAGCCTGAAAAATTTGAGAGAAGAAAAACTCGAAGAATTTCAGATTATAGGTACTAATGAAAAAATTAAGCAGATAAAAGAAAAAATAAGTAAGGTTGCCGCAACAACTTCACCAATACTTATTTATGGTGAAAGTGGCACAGGTAAGGAATTGGTCGCGAATTTAATTCATTATAATTCAGACAGACCGGGTAAATTTATTCCTATTAATTGTTCCGCTTTTCCTTCTGAACTATTAGAATCGGAGCTTTTTGGTTACAAAAAAGGGGCTTTTACCGGAGCGGATAGAGACAAAAAGGGGTTATTTGTAGCAGCTGATAAGGGTACTCTGTTCCTGGATGAAATAAGCACTCTTCCCATGGAACTTCAACCTAAAATTCTTAGGGCGATTCAAGAAATGAGTTTTACCCCTCTCGGAAGCACGAGAGAAGTTGAAGTTGACGTAAGGATAGTGAGTGCCACTAACGAAAATATTGAAAGACTAATTGCCGATGGAAAATTCAGAGAAGATTTATATTATCGTTTAAATGTTATTCCCATTGAGATACCGCCCCTCAGGGAAAGAAAAGAAGACATACTTCCCCTGATCCAGCATTTTAACGTAAAAATCTCAGAAAGGTTAAACGTAAAAGAGAAAACTTTTACCGATGATTCTTATGAAAAACTTATGAATTATAAATGGACTGGTAATGTAAGAGAGTTGGAAAATATGCTCGAAAGAATAATAGTTTTAGAAGATTCGGAAATTATAGGAGCTGAGGCAATTCCTGAAGGACTTAGCGGGAAAAATAAAACAGATAAATTGAATCTGGAAGAAATAGAAAGGAAAACCATAAGGAAAGCTTTAGAAATATCGAACGACGATAAGAATAAAGCGGCAGAGCTTCTAGGAATTCACCCGTCAACTCTTTACAGGAAAATAAAAAAATTGGATATAGAGGTTTCTGGCTGAGGATGGTGTAAAATGTTTTTGTTTTATTTCTTATTAGTGGGAATAAATGTTGATTTTCAGGTTGACAGAGATGCGAATACGACTCCATATGTAATTGTTAACTACAGTGTGCCATATTCCGATTTAATTTTTCAAAAAGAAGATTCTGTTTTTGAAGCAAGATATCTGGTTTCTCTGGTTTTAAAGAAAGGTAACTTTCAGTTGGGAGGAAAAAGCGAAAAAAAGCAAATTCTGGTTTCCGAATATAAAAAGACTTTATCTGATGATTTATACCAAAAGGGTTCGTTGAAGATTGAAGTTCCCGAGGAAAATATTGAAGTCATTTTAAGAATATCGGATAAAAATTCTAATCGGGTTTGGAGCAGGTCTCGAAAGTTAAAAATTTCTAAATTAAAGCCCACGGATATAGGATCAATTAGATGGTTATCCAATCCTTCGAAAGAAGTTATTACAGAAAGAGATACAATCAAAATACTGGTTAATATTTTTAGTTTTGAAAAAGGCGGGACTCATCTTAAATTCTATTTTAAAGATCAAGACAAGAAAATTTATTTCGAAAGGGATACCACTCTTTCCGGCAAAAAAAATCATAGTGTAGAAATCAGTATACCCGCGGATAGATTCGAGGAAGGTTCTTATGATTTTGTGGCTGAAGTAAATAATGTTAACAAAAAGGATATTATCAAGGATTTTATTACTTTCACAGTCTGGAAACCTTTCTTTAAGTCTAAGAGGTATTTCGAGAGAGTTGAGCAAATGCAATACATTACTACGTCTAATGAGGAAGATAGATTACTCAATGCGAAAGTCGATGAACGGGAGAAAATATGGAATGAGATTTGGGAAAGCAAGGATCCGACACCCGAAGATAGAGTCAATGAGTTTTTGATTGAATATTTTGAAAGGGTAGATTTCGCGAATAAAAATTTCTCACGAGGTTCTTTTTTTGAAGGATGGAGAACAGATAGAGGTAAAGTTTATATTATTTTAGGTCCTCCCGATTATGTCGTCGAGGAATCCTTTAGCATAGATCAAAATCCTTATCAGATATGGTATTATTACCATAAAGGGTATGAATTGATTTTTGTTCAAAGGTATCTTACTGGAGATTACCAATTGCAAAATCCGCCCCCGGAGGTCTGGTAGGCCGAGACAATTATAGTTAATATTATATTGTTGCTGAAAAAATGGCCCATTGTATTTTAGTTTATTCAGGAATTTAAATATCAAAAATCAAAAAGCAAAATGACATATAAAAATGCAAAATTATTTCTAACTTTATCCGTAAAAGTACAAATCCTTTATATTGTTCACATTATCCGTTGTTTTTTTTCGTTTTTATTTTTGAAATTTGATTTGTGATTTTACATTTTGATATTTAATTTTTGCATTTTCATGGCTGCCTATTTCTTTAATCGTTATTATTGACAATATTTAGTCAGGTTTTTTGTGATAAGTTTTTATTAAAGGGGAATATTGACAATAGAGAGATAATAATTACTTTACCATTATGAAGATCGATGATAAGGTTATAGAAAAATTAAGAAATGCAAAAACGGCATTCGCTTTGACAGGAGCTGGTAGTTCGGAACCCTCTGGTATACCTACCTTTAGAGGTGATAAAGGCTTCTGGAAGGATGCCAGTCCTTTCACCGTCGAAGCGTTTAACGAAAATCCTCAGAAGGTCTGGGAATGGCATCTTGAAATAAAAGAAATGATAAAAAAGAAGCATCCGAACCCTGTTCACTTATATTTGGCAAGGATTCAAGGGGTTTATAGAAATTTTGCCATTGTTACACAAAATATCGATAATTTGCATCAGAGGGCTGGTTCTAATAGGGTTATAGAACTTCATGGAAATATTTACAGAAATAAATGTAATGATTGCGGAAAAATTTTTGGGGAAATAGATTCGAAAAAAATACCGAAGTGCGATGAGTGTGGCGGACTTATACGACCCGATGTGGTTTGGTTCGGAGAACCACTTCCTTATAAAGCTTTGATTAGAGCAAGAACATATGCGGAGAGCAGTGAAATTTGTTTAGTAATAGGAACCTCAGGGGTTGTTCAGCCTGCCGCCTCATTACCGTTGATTGCTAAAGAGAAAGGTGCTTTTGTAATCGAGATAAATATAGAGAAAACAATTCTCAGTGAACACCTTGATTACTCGATTATTGGTGATGCTTCTAAAATACTTCCCGAATTGTATGCGAGGCTGCTATAAATGTCAGAGAAGCTTTCCTTATTTTTAAAAAAAGCAGAAGAATGCGAAAATCAATATAAGAAAATTTTAGAATCTCTACAAAATCCGGAAATTCTGAAAGATAGAAAAAAACTGATAGAGCTTTCACAGGAAAAGAAGTCTCTGGAGGATGTGATATTACCTTTTAAAGAGTATAATGATCTTTCTAAGAAGATAAAGGAAGACGAAAAGATTTTATCGGAAACCGATGATGAAGAAATGATCATACTTGCGGAAGAAGAGCTTAGAGATTTGAAGAAAAAAGAAAAAGAGCTAATTAACAAGATAAAAGATGCTTTAACTCCGGAAAACAAAGAAGATAATAAAAATGCTGTGCTTGAAATTCGCGCGGGAACAGGTGGTGAAGAAGCGGCTTTATTCGCTGCCGATCTTTTGAGGATGTATTCAAGATATGCGGAGAATCAGGGATGGAAATTTGAAATTGTGGACTTTAGCAAAACGGAAATGAATGGTTATAGAGAGGTTATTGTATTAATTGCCGGAAAAACCGCTTACGGAAAAATGAAATTTGAAAGCGGTATCCATAGAGTGCAGAGAGTCCCTGTTACGGAGTCGGGTGGTAGAATTCATACTTCTGCTGTTTCCGTGGCGGTTCTTCCTGAAATGGAAGAAGTCGACGTTCAAATAAACCCGGATGATTTAGAAATAGGTTTTTTCTCCTCATCAGCTCCTGGCGGGCAACATGTCAATAAATCCGCCTCTGCTGTCAGGATTGAACACATGCCTTCAGGAATTGTGGTTTCCTGTCAGGAAGAAAGATCTCAGCATCAGAACAGAGAAAAAGCAATGCGACTCCTCAGGTCAAAACTGTTCGATTATGAACAGGAAAAAGCGGATAAAGAAGTAAAGTCTCAAAGGAAGAAGATGGTTGGAACTGGTGATAGAAGTGAAAAAATAAGAACTTATAATTTTCCGCAGAATAGAATGACAGATCACAGGATTAATTACACCAAGTATAACCTGGATATCTTTCTGGATGGCAAAATAGATGATTTAATAGAAAATTTAAGGGCGGTTCAAAGGGAAACAACATATGTTTAAGATGCTCGATGTTGTCGATTTTGGCAGTAAAGAATTAAACAAGTGTAGTGCGGATCCCGAGTTTGAGAGTTTTATTTTTCTGGAAGAGGCAACAGGCAAAAAACGAGAGGAGATCCTTGTAGACAAAGAAGATATTAAAAAAAAAGATTTTGACAGATTTAGAGATTTTTTAAAACGGCGAATAACCGGAGAACCATGGCAGTACATTGTAGGAAAAACGAATTTTTTCGGGTTTGAAATTTTAGTCGAGAAAGAAGTATTTATTCCCAGACCCGAAACCGAATTTATGACCTGTTTTGCCATAGAGAGGTTGAAGTCGTTTGAGACCCCCTTTATTATTGATATCGGTTGCGGAACAGGCGCGATTTCCATTGCGATAGCTCATAATATCAAGAAGGCAAAGATAATAGCAACTGACATTTCGAAATCAGCCATAGATCTGTGTAAAAAAAATGTTTATTATAATAATTTGGAAAGACGCATAGATATAATCCGGACAGATTTAACGGCTTGTTTTAGCAATCTTTTAAAATTTGATATGATTATTTCCAATCCACCTTACATATCGGTAGAAGATATGGACAAGCTCGATATGGTCGTGAAAAAAGAGCCTGGATCAGCTCTTAACGGAGGTCCGGGCGGCGTTTATTTTATCAATCGAATATTGGAAGATTCCGTAAATAAACTGAGTAATGGCGGTTTAATAATTATAGAAATCGATAATTCCAACATACCGTTTTTGAAAATTCCGGCATCGATAGATTATTCTATAATTAAAGACCAGTATGGAAAAAATAGAATATTGCAGGGCGTTAAGATATGAAGGTCGGTGTTTTCTACACTCATGGTAAAAAGAATATTGAAATTGTCTTAAAGGATCTTAGAAAAGCGGCATTTGATAAAGATTTTGAACTTATTTCTTGCGAAGAAGAAAACGAAAGAATCAAAGAATGTGATTTTGTTATAGCGGCTGGGGGAGACGGTACCTTTTTACGCGCAGCCTCGGTGGTTTATAAATTAAAATTGCCTATTTTAGGTGTCAATCTTGGGGGATTGGGTTTTCTTACCGACATCAGAAAAGAAGAGATTGATAAAATTTTTGAAGATTTAATTCATGAGAATTATGAAATTCAAGAAAGATTTATTTTAAAGGCAAATTGGAAGAATCAGGATAATATAGCTGTGAACGACGTAGTTTTTTCTTCTACGGATATAAGAGTAATAGATCTGGATATATATATAAATGGTAGTTTTGTAACTCAGCTTTCAGGTGATGGTTTGATTATTGCGACGCCCACCGGTTCTACTGCCTATTCATTATCTTCGGGCGGTCCGATTGTAAAACCCGGAACGGAAGCGATTGTTGTAACTCCGATAAGCCCTCACACCTTTACTTTTCGCCCGATTGTTATAGATAATCATTCACGGATACTTATAAAAGCCAGAAAGAAATGCCGTCTGATTTTCGATGGTCAGAATCTTATTACACTCGATTCCGGAGAAGAGGTCTCCGTAGAAAAAAATAAGGAAACTTTAAAAGTAGTTAAATTCGAAAACTGGAATTATTTTGATATTCTTCGAAAGAAATTGAATTGGGGCAATGGATGATAAAAGAAATCAGGGTTAGCGATTACGCCCTTATCGAAAAAATAAAAGTAAGTATGAATTCAGGATTTAATGTTCTTACGGGTTCTACCGGAACAGGCAAATCCATAATAATAAACGCGTTATCGCTTCTCCTTGGTGATAAAGGAGATATAGCTTCCATTAGAAAGGAAGCGGATAAAGCTATTGTTGAAGGAATATTTTCTAATTCATCCCAGATAAGTGAGATTTTAAGCAATTATGAGATTCCCGAAGAAGAGGAACTTATCATAAGAAGAATAGTCAACAGGAAGGGAGGAGGAAGAGTATATATAAACGGTTCTATAGCAAATGTGGATATTTTAAAAGAGATAGGAAATATTCTTTTTGATATACACGGTCAGCACGAACATCAATTGCTGATTAACGAAGAAACCCACATAGATTTCCTCGACTATTACGGTAGATTGATGTCTGAAAGAAAAATACTGGAAGAGAATTTTAAACTTCTGAGTAATCTTCAGTCTGAACTTAAAGGTATCGAGTCCAGGGAAAAAGAGATGGCTGAGCGTCAGGATTTGTACGATTTTCAAAAGAAAGAACTCGAATGCCTGGAGTTTAGCGCGCAGGAATACCATGAATTAAAAGAAGAGAAAAAGAAATTGGATAATTTTGAGCAAATAAAAGAATTAACCGAATACGCGGGTTCACTTATAGGGGAAGGGGATGAGTCTATTCAGGTAAGACTTACCGAAATTACTTCAAATATCAAAAAAGCGGGAAACTTTGATAAATCCTTAGCAAAAATCGGGGAGCGACTGGAAGAAGCTAATGTAATTCTTCAGGATACATCTTTAGAACTGGACAGATATAAAGATAATCTCGATTATGATAAGGAACGGCTTTTCGAACTTCAAAATATCGAAGATAAAATTGAAAGTCTTAAGAGGAAATACAGTAAGACTTATGAAGAGCTTTTAGGTATGAAAGAAGAACTATCGATGAAGATTTTTGATATCGAATCTTTAAAAACAAGAAAAAAAGAATTAAAAAGTGAAATAGATAAAGTTAGAAGCGAGTTTGAAAAGAAAGCTTTAGAAGTTTCCGGTAAGAGAAAAAATATTTCAAAGGAATTTGAGCAAAAAGTAGAAAAAGAGATAAAAGATCTCGGCTTTGAAAACGCTCATTTTAAAGTAGAAATAAAAGAAAAAAAAGAAATCGATAGTCAGGGTCTGGATGAAGTAAGATTTCTGTTCGAACCTAATGTCGGAGAGGGATGGAATAAACTTTCAAGTATAGCTTCAGGTGGTGAATTGTCCAGGGTTATGCTTGCTTTAAAAACCATTCTTTCCGAAGTAGATAGGGTAGAGGGTCTTGTTTTCGATGAAATCGATGTGGGTATTGGGGGCAGTCTCGCGAAGAAAGTCGGAGAAAAAATGAAAGAAATCGGTAAGAAAAGACAGGTTTTGTGCGTTACACACCTTCCTTCTATCGCCGC
Organism: uncultured bacterium; assembly: GCA_964631335.1. Taxonomy (GTDB): domain Bacteria; phylum Hydrothermota; class UBA3072; order UBA3072; family UBA3072; genus JAFGHJ01. The sequence goes on along the minus strand of CAZVXD010000008.1, from coordinate 698 downwards.
GGAAGCGGATTTTCACTTAACGGTTAAAAAGAAGGAAAAAGAAGGGCGTACGATTACTGAGGTTAAAGAAATTACCGGCAATGATCGAATAGAAGAAATAGCCAGGATGATTTCCGGCGAAAGTTCTATCGAAACCGCGAGAAAACACGCCGCCGAGCTTTTGAGTGGTACCGAATAATAACTTAAAATCAAACCAGTATAAACGCAATGTCGATTTATTATGGGGGGGAAGATTAAATGTATAAAGACTGTGTACCGTATAAAAGAAAAGCGCTGTATCTGATATTGACGATACCGATTATAATTCTATATCTTGTAATTATGATACATCTATGGCAGGTGAATAAGTTGATTTTTGCCATATACTGTTCTTTTTTTATTTTGGGAATACTATTTCAAAGTTATTGCTGCGCCTATCAGCATTGTCCTTATATGGGTAAATTTTGTCCGGGTTTAGGTGGCTTTTTAATGCCGGCAAGCCTCGTCGCGCGATTATTAAAGAAAGTTAAAAAAGCGAAAATTATGTTTGACTTGTGCGCGTCTATTGCTTTTATTTGTTTATTGGGAATTATTCTGCTGCCCGTATATTTTATTTATAAACTTGGACTGTTCCTGTTGATATTATACTCGGTTATTGTAGTAGTTTATATAGTATCGTTTTTACTGTTGATATGCCCGGCTTGCGCTATCAGAGATAC
>CAZVXD010000007.1:0-35370 GCA_964631335.1 uncultured bacterium | reverse complement strand
TTAAAAGTTTTTTCTCCTTCTTTCAGAGATGGAGAGTTTATACCGGATAAGTTTACCTGTGACGGTAAAAATATTTCTCCGGAGATCAAATGGGAAGGGGTCCCGGAAGATGCTGAATCGCTTATCCTGATATGCGATGATCCTGACGCGCCGGGTGGGGATTTTGTACATTGGGTTGTCTTTAATATTCCTCCGGATAAGATGGGTCTGGAAGAAAACGCGAAGATTAGCGGTATAGCAGATTTAGGAATGACGGATTTTGGTCGCCGCGGCTATGGGGGACCCTGTCCACCTTCCGGAATTCATCATTACCATTTTAAAGTTTACGCTCTGGATCAGGTTATAGATGCTGAAAAAACTATAGATAAATACCGGTTACTTGAAAAAATGAAAGGTCATATTCTCGCTCAAGGAGAAATCGTAGGTTTGTATAAGAGATAATATAATTCACAGAAGCACAATATTTTTTTTCGCGTGCTTCGCATCTTTTTTTGATAATAATTTAGTGCGGTGGGAGGTATAAAAAAAGCGTTATCCGCCTGTGTTTTCAGAGTCGCTGTGTTTCAATTTTAAGAACATTCGAGTAATTAGCGTGATTTATCGTTTCCTTGCTTTCTCTGCGTCTTTGCGGTGTAATTCCATTTAAGCTTGCTTCGCGTAAGCTAAGCAGTATATCGCACTCGCAGGGACAATTCTTTCGTGTGTTTCGTGGTTAAAGCAACCATATTTTCTTAGTGTCTTAGTGCCTTTGTGGCATTTTCTTGCGTTATGCAAAACTGTTTCGTATTTTGCAAAATTTCTTTTCTCTAAGTCTATTTTATTCAATGATTTATTTTCTGGAATGATTCTTGTATCTTACTTTAATAGTTCTTTAATAATTTAGTAGAATGGTGGTTTAAGGTGGTTATCCAGATTATATTCATCTCTTCTGTATTTTCTTTAGAGGAGGTTCAAAATGTTTAATTATAATAATTCAAATAAAATGAGAAATGCTCCGTTTGAGTTAAAAGGTAGTTTAGGAAAATCTTTTACGATTAATATTGATGGAATATCTTTCGAAGGAGATCTTGTTTATGATTATGCTTACAATATTCATCTATTGATAAGGGTTCCTGACACTGCTTGCGGCGGAGAGCAGGTTTTTTATAGGATTCTAAATCTTTACAAAAATAATTCCGCGAGTTTAGGCGTGAATTCATGTTTCTTTATTCCGTTTTACGTGGAACAACAAGACAAGTCCGTTTTTTCATTGTATTAAGTTTTGTTCTAAGTTCAGTGAGGTTTTTCCCTCACTGAACTTAGCTCTTATGGTTACCCAAAAAATATATTAAATGTCGAAAATAGAAAAGCAAAATGATTTTTTTAGCTACAGATTCGCGTAGATATTCACGGATTTCCCAACCCCCCTATAATTGTATTTTTTTAAACAACAAAGAAAAATTTAATTTTTTTATCTGTGTTTATCCGTGTTAATCCGTGACTAATTTTCTTTTTAAATCTTGATTTGTAATTTTACATTTTGATATTTGATTTTTGCTTTTAGTATAATAGTAATATTGTGTTTGTTATCTTTATTTCTTTAAGAGAAAAGGTTCTTGAATTTGGAAATAAGGGATGGTCTTAAGAGTTTTTTTATTTCAGGTAGTTTTACTTTTGTGGCTTCGTATCCCAGTTTTATTCCGGAGTTTATTTTTGTAAAGTCCGCCCAATGAATCTTTTCTACATTTGGTTGGATTAATACGTCAGCTTTCTCAGCCTGAAGTTTATTAAATCTGAATTTCGCTATTTCATCCGCTCTCAAGTTCATGGCTATAGCGTTCCCTGTTTCTTCAAATTTAGATAGTTTGGAGCCGATATCTACAGCTATTATTCTTTTCGCTCCCAGATATCTACAACCGTCTACGGGAACCTTAGCTGTGGGACCAGCATCTACCATTATTTTGTTTGCATCTTCCCATGCCGGGAAAACGCCGGTAATGGAAATAGATTTTATTATCGCGTCACGTAGTGGTCCTTTATCGATATATATGTCTTCACCGGAAACAAGATCTAGCGTAGTGCATCCGAATTTTACTTCTAAATCTTCGATGTTGATGTCGGGGAAAAATTTTTCAATTACTTTCTCCAGTGTCTCTCTTTCTGTTATAAATTGTGCTACCGCCATCTTTGCTAAAGTAAGTCTCGCTCTGATGTAGCGGTTAATTTTCTTTAACGGAAAAGTGTTTTTATGTTCCCTGAAGAACTCGAAACCTAATCGCTTAAATTCTTCTGATTTAACCACTTCTGTAGATTTTTCACATAATTGCTTAAAATCGTAACCCAGCGCGTATAAACCACCTATCAGAGCTCCTATGGATGTGCCAAACATTATATCGGGTTTTATATTTTCTTCTTCCAGGCATTTTATTACACCCAGATGCGCGACTCCACGGCCGGCACCTCCGCCCAGAACAAGACCAAATTTATTCCTTTTCAGTGCACAACTCCCTTATTTTAGGCGTTAGATAGATATTCTCGAGATTGTTTTTTTGCAGGGCTTTTATAAGAATATTTAATTTATCTTCCTCTGAAATTCTTTTGTCCATTATAACGTACTTGTTTTGAAAAACGCGACAGTATCCGCCTTTTTTTAATAGTCTGTCTTCTATAATTTTTATTCCTATTTTACAGGCGATTTGTGTTAGCTCGGCTAAAATTTCTTCTTTTTTCATTATATTTAATTAGCCACTGATTTACACGGATAAACACTTTTCCCATTCCTGCCATCATATTCTGTTTATATTAAATTGATAAGAATCTTTTTAAATCCGTGTGTTTCTGTGTTCATCCGTGGCTATTTCCTTTTCTTAATCATTAAATTTAGCGGTTTGTTGCTCGATAAAGTCAGTTACTATCTTTTTGATTTCTTCCAGTCTTTCTTTGGTCTTCGCTTCGAAGCGGGTTACCACTATCGGTTGTGTGTTAGAGGCTCTTACTAATCCCCAGCCGTCGCCAAAAAGTATCCGGGCTCCGTCTATTTGTATAGTTTCATACTTTTTGCTGAATTCTTCTTTAGCTGCTTCGACTATTCTCCATTTAGCGTCCTCTCCTACTTCGGTTCTTATCTCCGGAGTGCTTTCATAATATGGCATTTCATTAATGATTTCGGAGACGGTTTTACTTGATTTTGAGACTATTTCGTAAAACCTCGCGGAAACAAAAAGAGCGTCGTCGAAACCGTAGTAGTTGTCACCTATAAAAATATGACCGCTCATTTCACCGGCTATTAAACTGCCTGTTTCTCTCATTTTTTCTTTTATTAAAGAATGTCCGGTTTTCCACATTAAAGGTTTTCCGCCTAATTCTTTCACCCATTCCACAAGACCCTGACTGCATTTTACATCAAAAATAACCTCGGTTCCGGGGTTGTTCAAAATTATTGGTTTAGCAATTGCTCCCAAAAGTTGGTCTCCGTAAACAAGTTTCCCGTTTTCGTCGATTATTCCTGCGCGGTCAGAATCGCCGTCGTATCCTATACCAATATCCGCTTTTTGCTCAAGGACTTTGTCTGACAACTGTTTTGTGTATTTTACCACAGTCGGATCCGGTAAGTGGTTGGGAAAGTTTCCGTCCGGTTTGCAATTAATGCATTCGAAATCTGCTCCGAGAATTTTGAATAATTCAGTGGCTATTGGTCCCGCGGTACCATTTCCCGGGTCTATTACTATTTTAAGAGGTTTTTCGGGAGATATCCGGGAAGAAGTGTATTGAAGGTAGTCTTTTATGACTTCTTTGTCGGTTAATTTTCCCTTTCCTGCTTCGTAATCTTCTTTTTTTATTATTTCTTTTAATTCCTGAATTTGTTTATCGTATACCGTTTTTTTGCCTTTCATCAATTTAAAACCATTGTATTCGATTGGATTATGACTTCCGGTTATCATTAAGCCGCCGTCAAAATTATAATGATAGACAGTAAAATATAAAACCGGGCTCGGTACTACTCCTATGTCAGTTACGTCACATCCTGTGGAAATAATTCCTTTTGCGATATTTTCAAACAGTCTTGGTGAGCTTTTTCTGACGTCTTTGCCCACTGCGATATTTGTAAGTTTTTGTCTCTTTAGATATGTGCCGAATCCTTTTCCGAGATGGTACGCGAATTCGTCTGTAAGATCTTTATCCACAATACCTCTGATATCGTATTTTCTAAATATATCGTCATTAATTTTCATATAATAACAGCTCCTCCTTTAATTATAATTAACTTATTTTGTATGCTTTGTCAAGACTCTTAATAATTGAATATGGTTTATAATTTCAATAATAACCATTTATAATTAAAAAAAGATTCCTGTTATTAGTGTAATTTGTTGTTCTTTACGTATATTCTTCGAATATGAGTTTAACAGTAAATTAAAAAATGGTTAAGAAGAAAAAGCCAAAAAAGCAATCCATACATGTCCTACATGTGAGTGGTTTTGTCATTAGTCGTTTGTCACTGGTCACCAGTCAAAAAAAATAACTGAAGTTAGTGTGTTAATGCGTAGAAGCGTAAATGAGTTAGCCACCCGTCCCATCCGAATATTTGATTTTTTAACTCTCTAACGCTCTAACGCTCCAACCTTTTTGTGATCTCTGTGTGCTCTGTGCTTCAATGTGTACTTTGAGACCTTTGTGGTATATATTATGTATTAGATGTTTGTAATTTTGGGTTCTCTTGACATTTGCTTACTGCAATGTATAATTGTAATAAAATGAAGAGGGTAAAATATGGTTTTTCCAAAGGGTAATGTAGTTCTAAATAATGCTCCTGTTCAGTATGTAAATTTTGACAATATTCTGAATCAGGCTAAGAAAACCAGGGAAGGGCATTTAATGGGGTATATAGAAATAAACTACCCGGAAAGCAGTGAATATCTCTTTTTTAAGAATGGCGAAACAATCAGCGCGGGTGTTTACAGGGAAAATAAATTGGAAGAACATCCATTAGCTCAAGTTCTGGACAAAGCCAAAAAAGCTCATCAAGGAATTGTGAATATTTATATGATCGACGAGGACCTTTTAAAGATAATAATGGCTCTGTTTAAAGAAAAGCCTCTATTCCTGGATAAAAAAATCAAGGAAGTAGATTTAAATGCGCTTTTCAACAAATTGGAAAGTCTTAAATTCAGCGGTTTTCTTTCGTTGAATAAATCTAACAAGTATTCTTTTGTGAAATTTAATGAAGGAAATCCCCAAATTATTTACCCGCTAAAGAAAAACAAAAGAAAGATAAATAAAGAAACATTAGGATCTTTACTGGAAAGTGAAGACATGTTGATAAGCGCTTATAAGGGAAAGGAAATGAGAGGACAGGCGAATCCTGCTTTGATCGAACTGTTTTTAAAATTTTTTAATTCTTTAATAAAATCTTTTATTTCTGTTGTAGGCGTGTCACTGGTTAGGAAAACATTAGTGCCTTCCTATGAAAATGCCCGTCAAAACCTGGAGATTTTAAAGAATTTTAAAATTGAAGAGGATCTTAAAATTGTCTATTCCCCTTTTATTGCTACTGATAAAGAAATAACAGAGGCGTTTGCCAACTGGATAGATCAATTCTCTGATGCAATTTTTGTTGTCCTTGGAAGAAAAACAGATGAAATTATTCACAGCGCGCTTAAAGATTATAGGTTTGCCCTTAAAAGGTCGGGCTTTTTTGAGCAGTCGAAATTATCCAGGTTAGATATAGAGTAATTTTGGTTTATTTCGCGGCTACTCCTATCGGAAATCTTGAAGATATTACATACAGAGTTATCCGGATAATGAATGAAGTAGACTTTATTATATGCGAAAGCATGAGAAAAACCAGGATTTTAACTGATCATTATGGAATAAAAAAGACTTTAAAATCTTACAATGATTTCAATAAAGAAAAGATGACAGGGTGGATCATAAATAAATTGAAAGAAGGAAAGAATTTTGTTTTTGTCTCGTCGGCCGGTTCACCTTTGATTTCAGATCCGGGATTTTATCTTATTAAAAACCTGATTAAAGAAAAACAGGATTTAACAAGCCTCCCCGGGCCGTCTTCTGTAATAAACGGGCTGATTTTATCCGGACTTCCTCCTGATAAGTTTATTTTTTACGGTTATCTTCCCAGAAAAAAAGGAAAAAGAATCAAAATCTTAGAAAACCTTAAAGATGAAGATAGAACTGTTATAATTTTTGAATCACCTAAAAGAGTTGAAAGATTACTGGTTGAATTAGAAAAGATTTTACCGGATAGAGAAATAGTTTTAACAAGAGAGATGACCAAAATTTATGAGGAAGTCATACGGGGAACCTCAAAGGAAATTCTTGATAATTTACCAAAATTAAAGGGCGAATTTGTAGTTTTGGTTGGAGGGAAAGGATGCGCTGGAGTAAATTAAAAGATAAATCGAGAATGATTCTCAAGCCGCTGGTTAAAACTTTTTCTTTCATCCCTCCTAATTTTATTACCTTTGGCGGGTTTGCAATTGTTCTTGTCTCCGCTATAATAATACTGAACGGTAAATTTAGAATTGCCGGTATAATTTTAATCGCTGGTTCCATATTGGACGCTTTGGATGGACAGATCGCGAGGGCAAAAGGAAAAACGTCTAAATTCGGGGCTTTTTTCGATTCGACACTTGACAGATATGGAGAGTTTTTTATATTTTTTTCTATAGCTTTTGCGGAAAATAATAATATAATGACTGCTATGTGTTTTGCCGCGGTTTTAGGGTCTTTTCTTACCAGTTATACGCGCGCGAGAGCCGAATCGCTTGGTTATGATATTAAGGAAGGCTTCTTTACGCGCGTTGAGCGAATGGTTTTTGTTATTGGCGGTTTAATAATTTTTCCGCATAAAATGATTTATGTTATTGCAATTCTGGCGATAGTAAGTAATATAACAGCTATTCAAAGGATATTAATCGCGTACAAAAGGCTTGAAAACGGAGGTAATTAATGGATAATAAGATCAGAGTAGCGATAGTCGGTGTGGGAAATTGTGCGTCTTCGCTGATTCAGGGAGTACATTTTTACCGTAACGCGGATCCCAAGAAGTCTATACCGGGATTGATGCATGTTGACTTAGGTGGATATCACATTAGAGACATTGAGTTTGTAGCAGCGTTTGATATTAATAGGACTAAAGTGGGAAAGGATCTTTCAAAAGCGATCTTTGCAGAACCCAATAATACTTATAAATTTACCGATGTTCCTGAACTTGGAGTGACTGTGCAGAGAGGTATGACTCATGATGGTATAGGTAAATATCTTGCTGATATTATAAAAAAAGCTCCGGGTTCAACCGTTGATATTGTAAAAGTTCTGAAGGAAACCAAAGCAGATATGATTATAAGCTATCTGCCTGTAGGCAGTGAGGAAGCTACGAAATGGTATGTAGAGCAGGCACTTCAGGCTAAAGTTGGTTTTATAAATGCTATACCGGTCTTTATAGCTTCTTCTAAATATTGGTCGGATAGATTTAAAGATGAAGGACTTCCTATAATAGGGGATGATATTAAATCTCAGGTCGGAGCTACTATAACTCATAGGGTTTTAGCCCAGCTCTTTAACGATAGGGGAGTAAGGTTGAAAAAAACTTTTCAATTGAATGTTGGAGGAAATACGGATTTTCTTAATATGTTGGAAAGAGAACGCCTTGCTTCAAAAGGAAAATCAAAAACTCAAGCAGTTACTTCTCTTTTGCCTTTCGATATAGGAAAAGAAAACATTCATATAGGTCCATCTGATTATATCGAGTGGCTGTCGGATAGAAAATGGGCTTATATGAGGATGGAAGGTCAGACTTTTGGCGATGTTCCTTTGAATATAGAGCTGAAATTGGAGGTCTGGGATTCACCTAATTCTGCCGGCGTAATAATCGACGCAATCAGGCTTATGAAGTTGGCTCTAGATAACAATATTTCGGGTGCGCTAATAGAACCTTCTTCTTATCTGATGAAATCTCCTCCGGCTCAGTATCCGGATTCTATAGCTAAGGACAAAACCGAAGAATTTATTAAAAAGTATAGTAAAAATAAAAAGAAGAAAAAATAGGAAAGGTAAAATATAACCTCAAATAGGAAAAAAAAACAAAAACCCGGCTTTTTTATTACGTTCGAGGGAGTTGAAGGTTCGGGAAAATCTGTTCAGTGCAGACTTTTATATGAACACCTTCAAAGAGAAGGAAGAGATGTTATTTTAACAAGGGAGCCGGGAGGCACTAAAATCGGGGAGAAAATAAGAAGTATTTTACTTGAAAGTGATGAAGATATTGATAAGTACACCGAGCTTTTTTTATATCTGGCGGATAGAGCAGAAAATTTGGCAAAGATTGTTAATCCGAATCTCGACAAAAATAAAATAGTTATTTCTGATCGATATTTTGATTCAACAATCGCTTATCAGATGGCCGGAAGAGGAATCGCAGAAGACTTTGAAGTACTCAAGAAACTTAAATTATTTAGTAAAAGGGATCCGGATGTTACGTTTTTGCTCGATGTTGATCCTGAAGTAGTTAGGGATAGAATTAAAAATCCGGATCGGATTGAAAGGGAAAATATTGCTTTCCATAGAAGAGTTAGGGAAGCATATCTGAGTTTAGCTAATAAATATAAAGATAGGTTTTTTGTGATAGATTCAAATAAAACTATAGACGAAATTCATGAAAAGATAAAGAATAAAGTTTTAGTTTCTTTAGAGAGAGGAGGATTCTAATGAATTCAAAAAAGAAATACGGGTTTTTAATCATTCTTGTTTTTATAGCTTTCGGAGGTTTTATATACTCTTCTTTGGATGTTTACACCGCCTTGCGGCCTGTAGAGAGTGTCTTAAGGCTTATAGATAATAATTATGTAAATCAAGTAGATATGAATAAATTGCTCGACCACGCTATCGATGCGATGACGGATAGTCTGGATGCTCACACCACGTATTTAAGAGAGCGAGATTACGAAGATTTAATGGTGCACACGAAAGGCGAATTTGGCGGTTTAGGTATACAGATATCAAAGAGAGGAGACTATATCACTATAATTTCGCCTATAGAGGGTACTCCGGCTTATGAAGCCGGAGTAATCGCGGGGGATAAGATTGTTAAGATCGATGGGATTTCTACCAAAGATATGAAATTAGATAAAGGGGTTTCTATGATGAGGGGAAAACCCGGGACGGATGTGACTCTTACAATTTCAAGGCAGGGGTTAGAAGAAGAAATCGATTTTACGATAACCAGAGCAATAATTAAAATAAAATCTGTGCCTTATGCCGGGTTGGTAAAGGACGATGTCGGTTATATAGTAATTAATTCTTTCAGCAGGAGTACCCCTGAAGAGGTTAAAGGCGCCTTAGATTCACTAATTAATATCGGTGCGCAAAAATTTATTCTTGATTTGAGAAATAATCCCGGAGGCGTTCTGGATGGAGCTGCGGAAGTAACTTCGTTTTTTATAGAAAGAGGAAAGGAGATAGTTTATACCGAAGGTAAATCGCCTAACGCGCGTGATTCATATCATTCGGATAACGGTTTTTATTCTAAGTACCCTCTTGTTGTTATAGTTGGTTCTTCGTCTGCCAGTGGTTCCGAAATTTTAGCAGGTGCTGTCCAGGACTGGGACAGAGGATTGTTGCTGGGTTCCCGGACTTTCGGTAAAGGTTCGGTTCAGAGAGTATATCCATTGGCGGGTGGGAGAGCTATAAAGCTAACCATAGCGAGATATCATACTCCTTCAGGTAGATGTATCGATAGAGAATTGGTAGAAGATACAACTGAAATTTACCACACCAGAGGTCCTTTACGCAGAAAAGTTAAGGGAGGAGGAGGAATAACGCCGGATTCGACACTTAAGGTCAGGACTTCGCCTTTTTACGGGAAAACGTATAGATATGAATTTGATTTTATCGTGGACTATATTTCAAAACATCCCGATGTGAATAATGTAACACCCGCTATGATAGAAGCGTTTAAAGAAAAAATAAAAAAGTCTTTAGAAAAAGACACTACGAATATAAAAGAAGTAATAGAATCCTTTGAAAATTACCCAAAGGATGAGCCTTTTACGCCTGAAATGAGAGAAATATTCATAAATAGAATTAAAGATTATGTGAGAAGCTGTTCGGGGGAAAAGGCGAGTTTCTCTGAGAAAAATTGGAATGAGGCTCTGGATGAAATAAAAAGAGGCCTTAAAATCAGACTCGCTTATAACAAGAAAGGTCTCAGCGGAATGTATAAAGCTTCTATTACGGATGATGAGCATGTCCAGATGGCTATAGATATGGTTGAAAAGGCCGAAGATCCTCTGGATGTTTTTTCTGTTGGAAAACGGTGAATGCTGCAGGGCAAACTTATTATTTAGAAACGCTCGGTTGTCCCAGAAATGAAGCTGATAGCGAGGCTATTTCTTATTTACTGGAATCCGAGGGTTTTAAATTTATAAAAGACCCGGAAATAGCAGATATAATTATTGTTAATGGATGCGCTTTTATCGAGGATGCCGTTTCTGATTCGATCGACACCGTACTATTACTTAGAAATGTAAACAAAAAAGCAATTTTAGTTGTTGTCGGCTGTCTCGCGCAAAGGTATGGAGACAAACTGCTTGAGATTATGGATGAGATCGATTTGGTAATCGGTACGGGTTCTATAGAAAAAATCCCTGAACTGATTTCTAATGGTAAATCCGAAGTCAAATCTAATCTCGGTTTTTTAGGAAAATATTTGTATAATATCCCTCGTGTTACTCCGGACCATTACAGATACATAAAGATTCAGGAAGGATGTGATTTCAAATGTTCTTTCTGCCTGATTCCTAAGTTAAAGGGCGCCTCACATTCAAAAGCGCTCAATTCGATAAGAGAAGAAATTCTCAATTTGCCCGAACGCGTTAAAGAAATTGTGTTGATCGGTCAAAATACAACTTCATGGGGTAAAGATTTACCGGAAAAAGATGATCTTATTCATCTGATTCAGGAAGTAGCTCGTATTTTTCCCGGTTGGATACGGCTTCTTTATTTACACCCCCTTTCTATCTCAGAAGACCTTTTAAAAACAATACGTGACCTGCCTAACGTTGTTAATTATCTTGATATTCCGTTACAACATGTATCCGATTCAGTGCTTTCGCAAATGAGTCGAGGTTACAGCAGAAAAGAAATAGAAGAACTATTAGAAATGATTGCATCCTCGGGCGATTTTACCCTGAGAAGTACTTTTATTGTGGGTTTTCCGACAGAAACAAAAAAAGACTTTGAGAAACTTTGCTATTTTATAGAGGATAAGAAAATAGATTACGCGGGTGTTTTCGCGTATTCTCATGAAAAAGGAACCCGCTCTTTTTCAATGAAGACTCTTCCCGGCGAAGAAGTGATGCGACGTGTTGATATATTGACATCGTTAATAGAGGAAAAAATAGTAAAGAAAAACAGGCAATTTATCGGCAGGTTACTCGCAGTTATTATCGACGGAAAAGAAGGAGACGAGCACTACGGAAGAACCATGAATTCAGCTCCGGATATAGATCCCGTTGTCTGGATTTTGCCGGGAGACAAAGAGATCGAGGTGGGTGGCTTATATCCATGTTTAATTTCAGATGTTGCGGGTTGCGATATGATAGGGGAGTTAGAATAAATTGCTTGATATTTTAATATTTAAGATTTTGAAGTAAAAGCACATAGGTGGTAAAAAATGAAGTGGAGATTGAAGTCTAAAAAGTTGATCGATGCGTTAGGGGCTGAAGATATACTCAAAGCATTGCTTAATGTTAGAGGTGTTTCTGATGCTGATTCCTTTTTAAATCCTTCAGTCGAAGATTTGTATGATCCGTTTTCTCTTGATGGGGTAAAAGATGGATGTGAAAGAATATTAAATGCGATTAAAGCTAAAGAAAGAATTTCTGTTTTTGGCGATTTCGATGTCGATGGTATAGTTTCGACCTCTTTATTGTTGACTGTCTTGAGAAAACTCGATGCCAATGTTGATTTCTATATTCCGCACCGATTGGAAGACGGATATGGCTTAAATAAATCCGGGATTAAGGAATTGAAGGATAAGGGTACGGATCTCATAATTACAGTTGATTGCGGGATAAATGGTGAGGAGGAAATCGAATATGCTAAGAATTTGGGATTGGAGGTTATAGTTACAGATCATCATTTACCTGAAAAAAACAATTCCGCTGAAATTAAAATAGACCCATATTTGTCTGATTCTTATCACTATAAGGAGCTTGCCGGTGTTGGAGTCGTTTTTAAGCTCTGTCAGGGGATGGAAAAAATTTCCGATCTACCTCTTAATTTTCTTCTTTGGAATCTCGATCTTGTGGCGCTGGGAACAGTTGCCGACGTTATGCCTCTTACCGGAGAAAATCGAATATTAACCGCCCTTGGTCTTAAAATAATCAATGAAAACCGGAGACCGGGTATTGTTTCCCTTTTGAAGAATTCTAGTTTTAAGAAAGGTCAAATACAGGCCTGGCATATAGCATTTCTTATTGCTCCCAGAATTAACGCTCTGGGGAGATTGGGGGAGTCTGAAGAGGCGGTTGATTTATTATGTACGTATAATAATTCGGAAGCTGATACAATCGCTGCCAAGCTTGAGAATTGTAATATTGAGAGAAAAAAACTTCAAGAAAGAATCTACAGGGAGGCTTTAAATTTTTTGGATTCGCGAAGAATCGAAGGGAGTGGGGGAATAGTTCTTTCGAGCAAAAGGTGGCATGAAGGTGTAATAGGAATAGTGGCTTCGAAAATTGTCGATCAATTTAATAGACCCACTATTCTTATAGTTGAAAAAGAGGGTGTTTGCAGAGGTTCCGGTAGGAGTGTTCCCGGTTTTAATATTACCGATTCTTTAAAAGAGTTATCGGTCTTTCTTGAAGAATACGGAGGTCACGATCAAGCCTGCGGAATATCCATAAAAAAGGAGAATATCAGTTCTTTCGAAAGAGCTTTTGAAGAGCAGGTTATGAAAAAATTAGGTAATAATATTCCCCGGAAGGAACTTCTAATAGATTTTCCCCTGGGACTAGACTCAATTAATGAATTATTGGTAAAGAATATCGAGTTTCTGGCTCCTTTCGGTACGGGAAATCCGGCGCCTGTTTTCGCGGCTTTTGATATAGAGTTGGCGGATATTCCTAATATTGTCGGAAAAAATCATTTAAAATTTACCGTAAAAGATAAAAATAAATATATACCGTGTATCGGTTTTTCTCTCGGGGATAAGATCGATTTAATAAAAAATTCAGAAAAGTTTAGTATAGCTTATTCGCCGTTTATAGATGACTGGAATGGAAAGGTTTCACTAAAGATTTATGATATAAAGAAATTAGAAGCTGGTTTTTAAAGTCAAAATCCTATTCATATCACAGAAAAAATAATTTAGACACAGAAGACGCAGGAAAGTGCCTTCGTGGCTAAATCTTATTAAAACACAGGACCGAGGAAAATTTCGGTCTTTGTGTGCAGTAAAATGCCTAACACCGCTATTAATATGAAATATATATAAAATATCATCTTTTCGTTAAATGGTTTTTTTATGCTAAAATAAAAACTTGCAATTCCGAGAGGAATTGCGGCTGTAAAGAGCGGATAGAATTTTAAAATTAAAGGTACGAGCATATAACTTAATAGCACTAAGCAGGCATTTATTCGCCTTCCTTTTTCAAGACCGAATATTGTAAACAATGTTGTTATATTAGTTCTTCCGTCACCCCGATAGTCGGCAAGGTCACGGAAGTTTAGCGATAGAAAAAGTGGGACAAAAATGAGTAAAGCCGGCTTTAAAGGGAATGAAATAAAGGGTTTGTATGAATTAAAGAGCGCGTAGCCGGAAATCGCGGTAAGGAGCGCGGCAAGAGAAAGAGTGAAAATCGATACGGGATAGAAACGTTTCAAACGCAGGGGTTTTGATGAATAACAAAAATGAAGTATGTGTCCGAATAGAACTATCAGAAACAATCTGTAATTAATTAACGACGCGGAAAATATCGAGATTATGAAGAAAAATATGCTCAAAAAAATATAATCCTTTATCGCAAAAGAGTCTGAATTCAAAATGCTGCTCTTTTTTGATAAATGGTCGGTTTTAATATCGTTAATATCATTAGTAATTACTGAAGTTTGAAAGGAAAAGAGTATAGAAAATAAAAGAAGAATCGAATCTAAGAAATTAATAGGTTCCTTAAAAATGTAGCTCCCGATTACAATACCAAAGACGGTGGGGAAAATGTAATGAAGAGTAATAAGAGGTCGTGACGATTTAAACCAGTTATTTATTAGTCCCGGTTTCTTAATTTTTAAAAATAAAAATCCGCCGGATATTAGAACAATAAATAATATTAAAGAGAAAATCATTTTGTTAATACCTTTATTTTTAATTTTGCGGGTAGATAATCCGGGTTAACATTCAATGCTCTCCGGTACATCTGTAAAGCCTGATGTATATCTTCCTTTGCTTCATAAATTAATCCAAGATTATAGTAAGCTTCTTCCTGATTGGGATTAATTTTCAAAGATTTAAGGAAGATTTTTTCGGCTTTTGTGTACTCGATTTGCGCCATATATAAGACTCCCAGATTGTTATAAATAGCGTCGTTAGCCGGTTCGATTTCCAGTGCTTTTAATAATTGTTTCGCTGCTTCTTTTATCTTTCCCTGTCTGTAATACGACATTCCTTTACCTGTAAGCGATGCGGTCGATCTCGGATTATACGCTAAAGAATTATCGTACAGGGACATAGCTTCTTCTAAATTACCTTTTCTGAAATAGAAATCTGCCTTTATCTGGTATAGCCTGTGTTCTGGGGTTCCGTAAAGATTGGCTTTATTGATTGCTTCGTTCATTTCTTTTTCCATGCCGTTTCTTGAAGAGATTTGAGCGATTTTTATATAGAATTCTTCCGGAGAGATATCATCTTCAATTCCTTTCTTATAAGTATTTATAGCTTTCTCCGTTTTTCCGTTTTGCGTGTACGCCTGACCCAGAGAAAGAATCGTTTCGTAGTCGGGTTTTTTGGTTTTTTCAAGTTCCTCTATACCTTTTTCTATATATCCCAGGTTAAGATAACACTGGCCTATTCTTTTTTGAGTTTCTTCGTTATAAGAAATAGAATTAGCTTTAAGGTAAGTCAGTAAGGCTTTTTCATAATTATGGTTTAGGAAGAAAGTCCATCCGGCTAATTTTTTTCCTTTTAATTCTATATTTTTGCTCTTTAAAGGAATTATTGTTTTAAAGGTACTCTCCTGGAAAATCAATGAAAAACCCGCTATAAAGATAGTAAAAAGATAAATCCGGTCTGGTTTAAGAAAACGTTTAAAAATATATGAAATTATAAGTAAAGCTAAAAATATATATCCGAGAGAAATACCGGAAAATATTATTACTATGAGGAGCAAAATAAACTCGGTTTGATTGATTTTTTTTCTTGTTATATTGACGGTAAATATTACAGTTATAAAACTTAGAAGAGTCGAGAGATAAAATATAGGATTGACGACAATAAAGGGATAATATCTAGATATAAGAAATAAGCCGTAGATAATTCCCAGAAAGACAGAAAGGATTGCAAAGACGGAATCTTTTAGATTAAAGACTTTTTTTATTTCTGCTCTTTTTTCTATCCATATAACCAGAACTCCGGCTAATATTGTAAATATCAGAAAAATTACAGAATAGTTCCGGCTGTCGACGGAAAATATTCCACCGGTTAAGATTGCTGTAGCGCTGAGTTTGCTGAAGCCTAAATATGAAGGTATTTTCGCTATAGTATTCGGCAATACGCTGTGGATAAAAATGACAAGGTACAAGATAATAGGCGCGATTATAGACTTTAGATAACTTTTTGTCTTTATAAAAACGTAGGAAAAGCTTCCGATAAGTACCAAAGAAATCTCCGCTCTTTGTCCCCAGCTTGCCTGCAGCAAATCTTTCGTAAAATAGAAGAATTTATGAGTTTCTGCAATTGTTTCGGGTCCCGTTAGATACGTTAATTTATAACCGCTACCTTTTGAAACTATAATATCGATGATGGGAGCAATAATTATTACCGTCATTCCTATTGTAACAGATTTTGCTATTTTTATGGTATTTTCTTTTGTGAGAAGTTTAAAAATTAAAATAATCCATGCGAAAAGAGATATATAGAAAAGAGGAAAGTGTATGAATGTCATAAAAAAGGAGTGATGAGGAATTACAGAAAAACCCAGAATCTGGTTCCCTTCAAAAGAACTTTCAAGTATATTACGGGTCAAAATAATTGAAAAAAGAGTCGCAAAACCTAATATTAAAGAATATTTCTCTTTTTCTATTTTTGTTATTATTTTTCTCAGTATCACTGTGATTCTATAAAGAAAAAGGGGGAGAGAGAACTCCCCCTTTTTTTAGCTTATTTCTATACTTTTTCTTATTTAAGAACCGCTGCCTTTGCTATACCTTTCTGTCCGTTCGCGGTTTCTATTACTATGTAGTAAATTCCCTGAGAAAGGTTTTCTGCGGATACGTTTATGTTGTGTTCTCCGCTTTCTTTCTCGCCGTTATCGAGTGATGCGATTTTTTGTCCCAGAATGTTTACCAGAGAAATCTCGACATTCGTTTTTTGAGGCAAGGTGTACTGTAATGCGGCTGCTCCTAAAATAACGTTACGATCGAGACTGCATTCTATTTCTCCGTTAGAAACGGCAATATCGTTGTCTTCCTCTATGCCAGAGGTGTTTGCCCATGAATCGAAATATACCTTTTCCGCGTTTTCTCCGACATAGGCTATCGCAGGAGTCGCGCCTGCCATATAGGTTTGGACAGGTCTTGTTACCACAGCCCCGTTGTCCGCGTAGCAGGAATCAGCCGACCAGGAACTGTCTGCTGTTTGCCAGTAAAAAGACCTTACTGAAATTTCACCTGTCCCGTCATAGTAAGATTTGATAAAGGAAACATTTGGAATGTTATCTTCCGAGTTATAGGAATCGTCGGTGGCGATGCTGGGGAGAACTTCGTTGGAATCGACATTGCTGTTTATCCAAGCCGGCGAAGACCAGGTTGCACCGGAGTCGGTGCTCCATGACCAGCGGAGACCCCAGTCGTCGTTAGCGGTAAGAAGGTCCTTTCTTGGCCATATTACCCAAACATCTCCCTCGCCGTCATAGCCTGCCGCTATTTGCGGACCCATCTTCGGGAACGTGTCTGATATCAATAGTTCTGAATTCTCCCAGTTAGACCCCAAATCATAACTTCTTCTTGTGTTTATTCTATATGTAGTATCGGAAAGAATCGCAAGATAAGTTTCGTATAAGATATTGTCGCCCCCGTAGGTTAAATCGGGAAAGCCTGAGCCTGAGAATTGTAGAGTGGTGGGGGCGGACCAGTTTTGTCCCTGATCTGTGGTTCTGGTGAACTTTACTTGGTCTAATCCGGCTCCTCCGAGACCGTTATGATAAGCCAGGAAAACGGAATAATCATGAGTGCTTTGTCTGTTTGTGCATACAGAATAGTTTTTTACCGAGTCACTTCCGGCTAAATATTGTGCTGCTCCGGTGATGGGTGAATCGTCATAGGTTTTATATGCACGGGTGTAAAGCTGACCCTGATCCCGAAGATATCTTACAAAAACGTGGTAAGTGCTGTCGGGTCCATGAACGATGTGCGGTTCTGTAACATTGTCATTTATAAATTGTATGTTATTTACAAATGACCATGTTTGACCGTTGTCTTCAGTTTTAAATATTCTGACAGTCGAATCCGCGCATGCCACAACAGCTCTCAAAGTATCACCGGCGAAATAATCGACGTCGATCGCGTCATCATCTATACCTGTCGCTGCCCAGGTGTTAACATTAACCTGCCCATCATAAATGATTTTATCTTCCGCCCATCGTATTTTTAAATCCTCGTTGGGTTTTATTTCTGCAGGGTCGTCAATGGCAAGATCTTTTGAATAAGAAGATAAATCCAGTTCGGTTATTCCTCCGTCGGGGGAATCTCCTGATGCTTTTAGAGTGTTTGTACCCATTATAAAAACACAAATAATAAAAGAAAAAACATATACTTTTTTCATGGAAAGCCTCCTTCTTCTTTAAATGTATTAATTTATAATATAGTATGCGTAATTATAATATTTGTCAAGAGTATTTTTTGTTAAATATTTTTTAGATTTAATTTATTTATATATTAAAATTTTTTTGTAAAAGCCTGTGATTTTTTCATTAATCTTTTCAATCGATGCTTACCTTGACTAATACGTATAAATTTATAAATTCTTATTTAATGAATAAATCTTTGGAGAAAACCTATTTTTTAGCCCGGAGTGAGAGGAAAAAATATTGGTTTATTTTTTAGTCGCTTTCATCGTTAGTTTTTTATTGTCTTTTTTATTTTCAAAGATGGCGCCGAGAATTGGTCTGGTAGATAGACCTGCAGGTATTAAAGATCATACAAATCCTACACCGTACGGCGGAGGTATAGCAATCTTTGTTGGAACATTAACCGGTTCTATTTGGGGGAATGATTGGAGAATATTAATCCTTGGTTTTTCTGTCTTTCTTCTTGGTTTTTTTGACGATATACGCCCCTATTCCAGATATTTGAAGCTTTTTTTTCAATCTTTAATAGCTGTATTGACTATCTGGGTAGGGATAAAGATAGATATTGGGATTTTGCCCGAATATGTTAATATTGTTTTATCTGTTATCTGGATTGTTGGAATAATAAACGCTTTCAATATACTGGATGTAATGGATGGAATATCCGCCGGAGTAGGTTTTTTTGCCGCTTTTGGTTTTGTTTTTATTTCTCTTTCCGGAACCGGCGCTTATCCTGTGGTTGCTATAACTCTGGCCGGAAGTTGTCTTGGGTTTTTGCCCTTTAATTTGCCTAAAGCGAAAATTTTCATGGGAGATTCGGGAGCTCTGTTTCTTGGTTATATGCTTTCCGTTTTGGCTATCACAACCAGATATACGGAAACGAATCCTATCGCTATATTTGTTCCACTGCTTATTTTATTTATTCCGATTTTCGATACGGCTTATGTAATTATTCTTCGTATCGTAAAGAAACAGAATCCTCTAAAGGGGTCCCATGATCATTTTGTTTTAAAATTGAAGGCGAGCGGATTATCTGTGCCTTCCATAGTTGCTATTGTATATCTCGCGACTATAGCCCTTTGTGAAGCATCTTTTATTATAACCCGCCTTACTATTAAAGGAGCGGTAATCCTATACTCTGTCGCGGTTTTAATCTTTGTCTTTTTCGGTATAATTTTCAGGAGTAGAACTTGACGGTAATTCTTGGCGCGGGTATTACGGGTTTGTCTGTCGCTTATCATTTAAAGAAAAAAAACAAAGATTTTATCATTATAGAAAAAGAAAATGTGCCGGGAGGACTTTGTCGTAATGTATATACAGACGGTTATATTTTTAACTATACCGGACATTTTCTTCATTGTCGGACCGAATATGTTCGTAATTTGGCGAAAAAGCTCGTACCGGAAATAAAAAAAGTCAAGAGGAATTCGTTTATATATCTGGATAAAAGGATTGTACCTTATCCGATTCAATCGAACATAAGATATCTGTCACTTCAAAATAGAATAAAGGCGTTTTTATCCGGCTTTTTTAAACCCTCTAAAAAGCCCGGCAACCTTGAAGAATGGTTTATTTATAACTTCGGAGGGGAATTGTATCGAATATTTTTCTCTCCTTACAATCAAAAGCTATGGAATTATCCGCTGAAAAAAATTTCTCCGAATTTTTTAAGTAGTTATGTGCCCAAAGAGTCATCTACTTACGCGGAAAAAGTAGAGGAATACAATGCTGAATTTTTTTATCCGGAGAAAGGTATCGGTGAGCTTATTTCTTCACTGGCTGAAAATATTGAAATTTACCATGGTGAAGTTAAACGTATCGATGAAAATTATGTTTATTTCGGGGGTGAACGTGTAAAATACGAGAATCTTATTTCCACAATACCTCTTCCGGATTTTTTAAGAATATTCGATGTTGATAAAAATTTTTATAAAACAAATAACGGAAGATTAATCTGGAATTCCGTTTTGTGTATAAATATCGGTTTAAAAGGTAGTTTTTCCTTTGATACCTCAATAAAAAAAATTGATAGGAACTCGTCTAAATTTCACTGGTTATATTTCCCTGAAAAAAAATATCCTTTTTACCGCGTCGGTTCGCTTTCAAACGTTTCATCCTCAACGGTTCCCCAAAATCATTCTTCTTTATGGGTGGAAATTTCTTACGGCAAAAATAAACTCGACAGAAGCATTGTGGATATGGTTATAAAAGATCTGGAGAGTATAGGTGTATTGAAAGAAGATTTAATAGATTGTATTTGTTTATTGGATATTCCTTATGCTTATCCTATTTACAATAAAGACAGGGATAAGATTCTTAACGAAATTAAGTTTTTTCTGGATAAGTACGATATAACTTTAGCGGGAAGATTTGGCGGGTGGAAATATTCTTATATGGAAGAGTCAATCTTAGAAGGTAAAAAGATCGCGGAGGAGTTATGTCGGCAGTAGTTGTCCAGCTTATAGCAAAATTAGAGTTAGGCGGAGCGCAAAAGATAGTTATAGATTTAATGAGGGAGTTACAAGATCGCGGAATCTTGATAACCGGTGAAGGCGGAAAACTCTATGATACTGTGAAACAGGAATTCAAGGAAAAACACATAACCATGGACTGTTTAAAAAGAGAGATTTCTTTTTTTTATGACATTATTTGTTTTTTTAAGTTGAGGAAAATTTTAATTGAAATTCATAATAAATACGATCTGATTATTCTGCATTCTCATGGTTCTAAAGCCGGTGTTATAGGAAGAATTGTTTCCGGAAGTTTACCTTTTGTGCGTTCTGTGCATTCTGTTCATGGTTTTGCCGTCAATCCTTATATTTCGAGTCTTAGGAAATTTATTTATGTAAATGCTGAACGGATTGCGTCCTGTTTTGGAGATGTGATTATAGCGGTTGCCGATATACTTATACAAAAATCCTTTGAATGGGGGATGAGTAAGAGAGTGCGATATTGTTGTGTTCATAATTACGTGGCTATAGGTGGTTTCAGGCTCAAAAGAAAAAAAGATAATCTAATACGGATTGTAACCGTAGCCAATTTTAAACCTCAGAAGAATCCTTTAATGTGGGCGAAAACAGCTATAGAAGTTACTTCCGAATTCGATAATGTAAAATTCTTTTATATTGGTGACGGGCCTTTACGTAAAGAGGTGGAAGGTTTACTGGGGAAAAATAAAAATATTAAGATACTGGGTTGGAGGAGTGATATATTCAAGCTTCTTTCTGAGATGGATGTTTTTTTCTTGCCTTCGAGATGGGAAGGGTTACCTATTTCCGTACTCGAAGCGATGGCTTGTGGTCTTCCGGTTATCGCTTCTGCTGTCGATGGTACAAAGGAAGTGATAATTGATTCTGTAACAGGATATCTGGTGGGTCCTGACGATTTAAGAGATTATATAGAGAAATTAAGAAAATTAATTCGCGATGAAAAGAAGAGAAAAATAATGGGTGAAAGAGGAAGAGAGAGAGTAAAAAAACACTTTTCTTACCATAAAATGCTAAAGAAAGTATTTTATATTTATAAATTTCTGGGATTAAATGAAAAAAATGAAAATTAAGTTGAAAAAAACACAGACCCTTGACATAAGTGTCTCGTAGTATTAGCATACTCGTTGAAACATAGCGGAGAAGGAGGAGGAAATGAAATTTAATCGCTTATTTAAATGGTTGTCGCTGGAAAGTTCAAATCTTGCTATTGATCTGGGGACTTCTAACACACTTATATACACAAAATCGGCCGGAGTTGTTCTCGATGAAAACTCGATGGTAGCACTTAATAAGGAATCAAAAGAATTAATCGCTGCGGGAAAAGAAGTTATTCCCATGCTCGGTCGTACACCTAAAGATATAATCATTTCCGAACCTCTTGAAGACGGTGTTATTGCTGATTTTAAGGTAGTCGAGGACATGTTGAGGTTTTTTATTGAAAAGGTGCAAAAGAAAAAATTGTTTATCAGACCCAGAGTCTTGGTGGCCGTTCCGTCCGGTATAACACCTGTCGAGAAAAAGGCTGTTGTCAATACGGTTCAGGAAGCCGGAGCCAGAGAAGTATTACTTGTAGCTGAACCCATAGCTGCGGCTATGGGAATGCGTCTTCCGGTAAAAGAACCAACGGGACATATGGTAATAGATATCGGTGGCGGAACCACGGAAATCGCTGTAATCGCTTTGTCCGGAATCGTAAACCAGGTTTCTATTAAAATAGCCGGGAATGAACTTACCGATTCAATTCAAACTTACTTATACGATGAATATAATATGGCGATAGGTAAAGCGCTGGCGGAAAAAGTAAAAAAAGATATAGGAGCCGCTTTAATAACCGATAAAGAAAATGAAATGGAGATAAGCGGGCGTGATCTTGTCGACGGATTGCCTAAGTCTATAAAAATAAAGACGGGAGAAGTGTTTGAAGCAATGAAGGAAGCGCTTGGTCTTATTAAAAACGCTATAAAAAAAGCTTTATCTGAAACGCCTCCGGAATTAGCTTCAGACATAGTTGAGAAAGGAGTATTTCTTACGGGCGGCGGAGCGCTTATAAAGGAAATAGATAAAATGATACAGGAAGAGACTGATTTAGAAGTTAAAATCGCGGAAAACCCTTTGAAATCAGTGGTTTTAGGCGCGGGTCTTCTCCTTGACAATATAGAAGAAAATAGAAATTTATTGATGGAATCTATTTAGTGAAAAAGAAATTTTTCCGCTTTTATATTTTATTTGTGTTTATCTCTTTGCTTTTTTTGATTTGTGAAGCTTTTAGTGACATTAAGCTTGGCAATAAATGTTATTTGCTATTAACTTTCGATTTTCGTAATTTCTGTTCTAAATTCTTAAAGAGTCACGACCTCAAGGAAGAAAACAGCAGATTGCTTGAAAAAATCGCCGTTCTTTCTTATGAAAGACAGCTTTTCAATGAGCTAAAGAAGGAAAACCAGGAATTAAAGGAAATTATCGAATTCAGGTTTAATTATCCGAAACTTATAATACCTGCCGATATCGAAAGAAGAATGCCCGAGGAAGTTAACCTTTCTTTCCAGATAGGTAAAGGATCTTCTCATGGCGTGGAAAGAAATGCTGCCGTTATAGGTTTTGAAGGTGTTGTTGGTAAAGTTTTGAAATCAGGCAGAAATACCGCTCTTATTCAGACATTGAAGAATTACAATTCCGCTATATCTGTAAAAGACACTAAGAATAAAGCGGAAGGTATACTTAAATGGAACAAGAAGTTTTTTGTTGAAGGAATTCCCCAGTATGTCGATTTAAAGAAAGGAGACACGCTTGTAACTTCGGGAAAGGGTTCTGTTTTTCCGAAAGGATTGCCTGTGGGTGTAGTAAACGATGTCAAGAAAAAGCTAAATGAATATTCTTTAGAGGTAGAAATCGAGCCGTTTGAAGATCTCGACCGGCTCGATGTTGTATTTATTATAAAAAAATGAAAATTGCTATTTTATTATTTTTATCTTTAGTATCTCTTTTTGTTTCTTTGAATTCCGGTAGAATACTTATAGTGGGCAGTATTTCCATAAAGCCTATACTTATACTACTTTACTTTGTTACTTTATATTGGAACCCTTTATACGGACTATTTGCCGGTTTTTTTCTCGGGTTTCTTTATGAAATATATCTACCTGTTTTTACGGGGACATATCCTTTGATATTCAGTTCGGTAGTTTTTTATTTGCATTTAATCGAAAGGAAAATATTTAAATTAAGGTATAATTCACTTTTTTTGTTGTTTTTAACCGTTTTTTTTGTAGGTCTTGTACAGATTATATTGGAAGTTGAAAAATTGAATTCAATTCCGTATGTGGTCTTAACCCATTTGATTCCCGAAGCGATATTGAATAGCGCGGTCGGATTTGTAATATTATACTTTATAAAGCGTTGCAGAGACTGAAATATTGTATGTTAAGTTTCAAGATTTGGGTTTCAGGATTTATTTTTGAGCTTGTCGCATTAGAACGTTTGTATGAAATGTTTTTTTTTCGGGTGTATTCTTCGCGTTTAAACAGGATATCTGAATGAGAAAAGCTCCTATAATACTGGTTTTTCTAATTATGTCCGTTATAACTTTTAGATTGTTTCAACTGCAGATAGCCCAGAATAGTTACTACAGAGGTTTATCGGAGAAAAACCGCATAAGAAGAGATATTATTATTCCTCCCAGAGGTAAAATTTTATCTAAGGAGGGAGAAGTTTTAGCGGAATCGCGTCCTTCTTATTCATTAATTATTTATCCTTATTATCTCAGTTCTCGTGAAATAGAGGGATTATGCGAGGTTCTCGGAATACAAAGAAAAGACTTATTGAAGAGAATAAATCCTAATTTCAGGACTTGCAGAATAAGGAGACTTTCTTTTAACGCGACCTCGAAAATTGTTGAGAAACAGGAGGATTTTCCTTCAGTGAGATTGATTACGGAGCCGGTGCGTTTTTATGAAAAAGATAAAGTCTTTTCGCATTTGCTTGGCTATACGGGAGAAATCACCGGAGAGGAGTTGAAACAATTATCTGATAACTATATGATGGGAGATATTGTAGGCAAAAAGGGATTGGAATTAGAGTACGAATCTTTTCTCAGAGGTAAAAAGGGGGCTTCCATTTATGAGGTAGACGCGAGGGGAGTGGTGGTGAGGAGATTCGACGATTCTTACGGCAAACTTCCTGAGAGAGGATTCAATGTGCGTCTTTCGGTATCTAAGAGTTTAACTCTTTATGCCGATTCCCTTTTTTCCGAATTTGAAAGCGGTGCCAGTGTGGCTATGAATCCGAAAAACGGAGAAATTCTTCTTTATTATTCGAAACCCGGTTACAGGTCAAATAGACTTACAGAGGGAATTTCTAATATCGAGTGGGATTCCCTGCGCAATAATGAAAACGCTCCTTTATGGGATAGAGTTATAGCGGGAGAATACCCACCGGGGTCGATAGCGAAAATATGGACTACTTTTATAGGGCTGGAAAATAATCTGGTTAAACCGGAAAAAAAATTCAATCCGTGTGACAGTGTATACTGGATAGGTAACCGTTATTTCGGTTGCTGGAAAAGGCACGGATCTTTAAAACTTATGGATGCTATAATTCAGTCATGCGATATTTATTTTTATCAATTGGGGATGTCGATGACCCTTGAATTGGCGGTAGGTTTCGCTGAAAAATTAGGATTTAACAGTGAATGCGGTATCGATATACCCGGGGAGAGATCGGGCTTTTTACCTACAAAGGAATGGTATGACCAAAAATACGGTAAGAGAGGATGGGCGAGGGGAGTTCTCGCTAATCTCGCCATCGGTCAGGGTGAAGTGCTGGTAACACCTTTACAGGGCGTTACTTTTTTTTCGGCTGTCGCCAATAGAGGGTGGACTTATCAGCCGCATTTAATGACAGAAATCAAGGACGGTAAGGGAAATACAGTTTTAAAGGCAAGAGTTAAGAAGATAAATTTACCGGTCGCGGAGGAAAATTTAAAATTTGTGAGAGAAGCGATGAAAAATGTTGTTAATACGCAAAAGGGTACTGCGTACTGGTCGAGATTGGATTCTATTATAGTCGCGGGTAAGACCGGTACAGCGCAAAATCCGCATGGGGAAGATCATTCTCTCTTTGTGGGGTTCGCTCCCTTTGAAGATCCGGAAATTGTCGTTTATACTGTAATAGAAAATGCCGGGCATGGAAGTTCCCACGCTGCTCCGGTTACCACGAAATTGATCAAAAGATATCTTGACAACATAAGTCCAAAGTCTAACGTCCAAAGTCCTGAGTCAGAAAAAACCAATTAAAAATCAGTGTTTGTTTGTGGTTATTTTATAGTTAGTGCGTTAATGCGTAGAAGCGCAGATGCGTTAGCCACCCTTCCCATAAAAATATTTTATTCTTTAACACTCTAACGCTCTAACGATTTTGTATCTTCGTGTCTTTGTGGTTAATTATGGGTTGTTGGGTAGAGATTCTGGATTTCATCTCCTGGCTTCTGTATTCTTTGTTATTTTTTGATATTTGATTTTTTAATTTATTCGGTATGTGATTCAATATAAAAAGGCGTATATTTATAAATACACGCCTTTTAATAATCAACTATTTTTCTAAGATTTACAAACTAAATTTAATACCGCCTCTGATAGGTATATTGGTGGCAGATGGATCTGAGAAGATCATACCGTAACCGACTTCCGCGAATATTCCTATGCCGCCCATGCTGTAATTCGCTCCCGCATAAGCGAGGAAACCAAAGTTCGTATCTCCTTCGTCCTCTTCGATGTCGGTGCTTGACATTACCATCTGTCCGCCCGCTCCAAGGTAAAAAGACATAGGAGCGCCCGGAAGAACGACGTTGTATTGACCCGCAAGAAGGATGATCATATTGGTAGCTTTAAATGTATCGTAAGATTTCCACGCGTATTCGAAGTCACCGCGGAGACCAATCGGTATTCCCGGAAGGGAAAAATCGAGTGCGGCACCGATTGCAGGGAATGTCTCAGTTTCCGCGTCTTCAGCACTGGATATCATCATCTCGATACCACCGTGAATACCGATTCCGAGACCTACTGGACCTGCTAATAACGGCGTACTTACTAATAATAAGACTAAACAAAACGCTAACTTTTTCATGGTACCTCCCTTGTGTAAGGTTTGTTTATTAATTATAAGCCTCGAATCTTAAATGTCAAGGGTTTTCATGCGTTTTTCTATTTTCGCGGAGAGTTAATAAAAATTTTTTCAACCACGAAACACGCAAAATACACTAAACCCCCATCGCCCCTTGATTAATTTGTTTCAAAAAATAAACGAAATAATAATATCTTTTAGTTTAAAAGCTTTGAGTTCGTTGTGAGCTTTGTGGTTTAAATCTTTTATAAAAAAAACGGAATTTTTTCAAATTCCGTTTTTTATTTATTACTAACTTAAAGTAATAAAGGACAGATGGTGCCGAAAGTAAATTTCTGTCCTTACTTACTAAAAGTAGTGAACTGTACCAAGAACTACGTTAAGGGTATTACTCCCTTCATCTTCCAGACTTAAGGTAAACTTGCCGCCGACTCTTACTGCATTATGCTGGGTCAGGAAAATTTCGAGACCTGCGTCGATGGGAATAGCCATTGCGCCATCGCCAACGCTCCAATATGTGAACGCGGCACCGAGGTAACCACCCAACATAGGGCTAAACGGTAGATGATACATAGCACCGAGACCGAGATTAAATGCCATCTTTGATTCCATTTCTTCCATATCATAATCTCCATCGCTGTCGATTCCAAGAATAGCGTCTATTTCGAGACCATCCATTATGAAATAACCGCCGTATACGTCAACTTCAAATGCAAAGTCACCGTCGCCGAGAAGATCGCTGGTTGAACCGGTAAGAACCGCTACGGATTTTGTACCCGCCGGTATCTGCGCGAACAGACCCAGCGCGCATACTAACATTAAAACTGCTAAAATTTTACGCATAAACATTTCCTCCTTAAGGATTTTGTTTTTAAGGCACCATCCGCCTTTTATAGAGATATTATACAAAAAAAATCACTTTAGTCAAGGGTAAAAATATAAATTAATCTAAGATCCACCTTAGAATTAGCTTGATTTAAGTGGAAAATTATATAAAATTAAAATATGACAGAAATAAGAAAATGGCTGAAAAAATCCAGAGATAAACAGAAATGGTATGAGTTTTCTTTTAATTCGAAAGTAACAATAATTCAGGGCACAAAATTTTTTAACCCATTGAGTGAGGATGGAGGAGAATCTATGAATCTTAGACAGATTCATTCTTCGATTATTCACAGGGCGAGAACAGATACAAAATTTGTGGGAGATGGTCTTTTTACTGATAAAAAAGGGTTAAGGATGTATATAAGAACAGCGGACTGCCTTCCCATTGTGTTTTATCATACCGGAAAAGAAATCCTTTCACTTCTGCATTCGGGATGGAAAGGAACGGTTTTGATGATTGCCAGGAAATTTCTGTTAAAGATGGAAAAATTATACGACTTAAAGCCCGAAGATTGGGAAGTTGCTTTCGGTCCCTGTATCGACCTTGAATATTATGAAGTTGGTCGAGAAGTGTTCGAGTTCTTCGATAAATTAAATATCGAGGGGATACAAGTAAGAAATAACCGTTATTTTCTGGATCTTGAAAAAGCTAATATCGATATTTTGAAAAAATGTGGTATCAGCAAAATTTACCGGTTTCCTGAAAAAACCTATACCTCCGAGCTTTTTTATTCTTACCGAAGAGGAGATTCAGAGCGGAATATAACCTTAGGGAAGATTAAACCCTAATATTGGTCTCCGGTATTAGGTTTTATTTCTTAGGTAAAACAATTTTAAATTGAAGTTGACATATATCTGTTTCCATATATCTTTCCTTTTATGAAGAATTTTATAGAACTGGTTAAAACCCTTAGAGAAAAGTGTCCGTGGGATAGAGAACAGACTTTAAAAAGTCTGGTTCCCCAGCTTATAGAAGAAATTTATGAACTGGACACAGAGGTAATTGAAAACAATACGGATAATATAGTCGAAGAATTCGGAGACGTTTTTTTAACGGTTTTTATGATGGGTGTTATTCTGGAAGAGAGGGGGATTTCTTTTGATGATGTGATAGATAAAGTTTCTAAAAAAATGATCGCGCGGCATCCTCATGTTTTTGGAGAGGAAAAAGCGAGTTCCGCAGAAGAAGTTCTGGAAAAGTGGGATAAAAGAAAGGGGAAAAAATGGAAAATTGGAAGGGGTTTGCCGGCGCTTTTGAGGTCGTCTAAAATACAAAAGAAAGCTTCGGGGAAAGGTTTTGATTGGGATGAAATAGGAGGAGTTTTTGAAAAAATTAACGAGGAACTCGAAGAACTGAAAAATTCGAGGAATGAACAAGAAAAAACCGAAGAATTGGGAGATATATTGTTCGCGGTCGCGCATCTTGGTAATTTTCTGAACATTAATCCGGAAATGGCTCTTCAGAAAGCTAACGACAAATTTGAAAAAAGGTTTGATAAACTTGAAAAAACTCTATTAGATAAAAAGATATCGGATTTTTCCATAGAGGAACTCGAATCTATGTGGCAAAAGGTCAAGGAAAAAAATATATAAAAAGGAGGAATCTTGTTCCTGTTATTACTTTCAGTAGCTGTTAATACGCGAGAGCTTCATCTGAGGATGGATTTGTTTAATAATAGTAAATATTCAGATAATCTTTATATAACTACGGATGACGGGGGTTTAGTTTCTTTTAATCCTGAGGACAGTAGCTGGAATTGGGTTAACTATCTCTCAGGTCTTTCGGGAAATAAAACAAAAGATATTTTTATAAACAGTGACTCAGTTTATGTTTTAGCAGAAGGTGGTATCACATTGTTTAATAAGGAACTTACAAGAATAAATTTCCAGGATTTTAATCCCATATTTTTTTCGGATACCGACCCAAATTGTATTTTATTGGATAGAAACAAAGTTATACTGGGAGGAGAAAGAAGTATTCAAACGTTTAATTTGAATCGCTTTGGAAATTTAAATAGAGTCGAAGAAAGAAGTTATGATTTTGAGATTTTCAAAATTCTTTCTATTGATACTTCTTATTTGTTGGGAACCAGCAGAGGAGTCTTTAGAACGGATTCTAATTTTTTGAATCCGGTATTGATCGATTCTTCTGAAGAAGTTTATTCCGTATTTGTTTCAGGTAATTCTATATGGACTGGAGGTAGCTGGGGGTGTAAAGAAATAACAGGAGATTCTGCGGTTTTCTCTGAGGATACCGTATGGACAATCGGAGAAATCGGCGGAGATATTTTTATAGGTACCGGGAGAGGGCTTTATAGATATGAGGAAGGTTGGCAGAGGATACACGGGGGAGATGTTAGAGGCTTTGCCATAGTTCTGCCTCAGAATAGAAGGATTTCAGTGGTTAGAGGAAATGGCCTTTTGTTTGAGGGTTCGAGTGATTATATTATTCCTCCGGGCATCGCTTCGAATATAATAACCGACCTCACTCAAACTCCAGACGGGAAAATTTATATATCCCACAAGCATACCCGAAAACTTT
Organism: uncultured bacterium; assembly: GCA_964631335.1. Lineage (GTDB taxonomy): Bacteria > Hydrothermota > UBA3072 > UBA3072 > UBA3072 > JAFGHJ01. The sequence goes on along the minus strand of CAZVXD010000007.1, from coordinate 5,281 downwards.
CCGTATTTGACGGAAGCAGATGGAAGATACTTAACAGTAGAAATTCCTGGGGTTTACCAGGTGGTAGTCTTTTTAATATTGAATCGGATTCAGAGGGAAGATTATATCTGGGATTCTGGTACTGGTTTAATGACCCTGTTTTGTTCTGCTGGGATACTCAAAATGATACTATGCCCAGACCCGTTGAACTTCCGATTTCTTCTGCTACTACTGTTACCGGTCTGCTTGTGGATAGTAATGATGATCTATGGGTCGGACTTCATCGTACTTCTACTTACGGTTTGGGAAATTGGGTCCTAAAGATGCATCGCATAAATGAAAATTTACTTGAGTGGACTACATATCAGAATCCTGAAATTATATGGAAAAGAGTTTTCGCGGAAGGTAATATTGGAGTGTACTGCGGAAATTCTCCGACTGACGGAGGCGTGGGAATACATGTTATGCATGATAACGGAACTTTTGAAGAGGTGACGGGAAATCTCGGTTCGAGCACTATTTCAATGTGTTCTGACCTTAGAGGCAATATCTGGGCGGGTTTAGAGGACAAACTTGTGTATATTACAGGTAATAGTGTGGTAAGGACGGAAATCTCGGATAGATTTGAAGGGCTTGCTGTGGACTTTTTAGGAGGATTATGGTGTTACAGCACATTGGAGGGTTTAAGCTATCTTAATCCGGGAGGTGATTGGGAATCTTTGCCGCAGGAGTTGCTGGAAATCCCGTCTTTTTCTATTGAAGATGTAATCTATCCTTTGCATTTTACCGAGGAACGAAATCTTTATGTCTGTAGTTATAACGGTTTGTATGAGTTTGATCTTGATTTCGACGTATCCATATCTGTGAAAGTTAAAGTTTATCCCAATCCGTTTAATTATGAAGTACATGATAGTCTGTCTTTTTCCGCGGATGACCTCGGAGGAAAAAATCTTTTAATTTATGATATAATAGGCAAAATAAAAGGAGAATATGAAATTCCCTCAGGGAATAATGTTTTTTCGATAGACGTAGATTTGTCTTCAGGTTTGTACTTGTTTTTTATTACGGATGAGGGAGAGGTGATTTATAAAGGCAAATTCGCCGTAGTAAGATAGACAAATTGAACCACAAAGTACACAAAGAGCACAAAGATTTCCGATTCTTTTTTTAGATATAATTTTCTCTAGATTTTAACGGTTTGTTGCAAATTAAAAAGATACAATAAATTAAGTTTGGGTATGGGGTGGCTTCGTGTCCTTTGAGGCCTTTGTGGTTTAGAATTTTGTTAGGTGAATGTAATCTTTTTTCCTTGACAAAAGGTTGCTGTAATCTATAATGAAAATATGAGTGATAATAATCGAATATCTAATGAACAATTCCAGCAATTAACGTCTCTAATGTTTAATTTGCCTTACGAGGATGAGTTCCGAAAGGTTAAGGTAAAAACAAAAGAACTAGATCTTTTTTTAGGAGAAGTGGCTGAAGGACGAATAAAGGACAGTAAAGAGTTTTTGAAAGAAGGTATTGAACGCACAATGACTCCGGCGATTCTTTCTATAGTTAAAGAAAAATTAAGAAGATTTGCCGAAAAATATGAACAGGAGGCTAAAGGTAAAGCGGCATTAATGGTGCTTCAGCTTTTATACAGAGGTTTTCCCCTTGAGGCGAATGCTTTTTTTATTGTGATTTTTATAAGAAGCGCTCTCGGCAGGCCTCTTGCGGATAACAGTAGAGTCTGGAACTTCCTTTATGAATTTTTGCCTAAAAAAGTCGAAACAGGTGATACCGAAAATATAGAAAAACCTAAATTTAAAGATGGTTTGGACAAGGAATTTGAAGAAAAAAAATCCGGACTTTTGACACCTAAAGAAAAAGGCTTCGATAAAAAAGAAAAAACAGGAATTATAATACCCGGTGGAGGTAATAAATAGCGATTATGTCTAAAATTTTAATCATTATGGGTTCCGGAACAGATCTCGATTATTCAAAGAAGATTGAGTCTACATTAAAAAAGTTCGAGATCGAGTGCGAATTGAGAGTCGCGTCCGCGCACAAAACTCCTGAGAAAGTAAAGAAAATAATAGAGGAAAATAAAGAAAATGAAGTTGTGTATATTACTGTAGCCGGAAGAAGCAATGCTTTAAGCGGTTTTGTCGACGCTAATACTAATAAACCGGTTATCGCCTCGCCTCCTTATTCGGATAAATTCGGGGGAGCGGATATTTTTTCAAGCCTGAGAATGCCAAGTGGTGTAGCTCCTATGGTTGTACTCGGAGCTGAACAAGCCGCGCTGGCTGCCGTGAAGATAGCAGCGTTCGCAAATAAAGAACTGCAGACAAGGATTTCCGAGTATCAGGAAGTGTATAAACAAAAGATTGAAAAGGAGGATAAAGAGATAAATGGGTAGCGTGAAGAATCTAATTGTTCTTGAAGAACCGACTGAAAGCAAATCTGGGTCGGGTTTTTTTGAATTTTCTGACAGATATTCCGTTTTTGATTGGGGTGAAATGCCGGACCATATTTCCTATAAAGGGGCTTCCCTGGCGATAATTACTTCTCATTTCTTTGAAATCCTTAAAAAAAGAGGTATCCCCAACCATTATCTCGGGGCTGTTGTTGATGGAAAAACTCTTGAGTTTGGGAAAGTAGAGAAGCCTTTTAATACCATTAAAGTAAAGCTTGTTCGTGTTATAAAACCCGAGAGAAAAAACAATGAATACGATTACTCGATGTATAAGAATATATCTAAAAATTTTCTTCTTCCTATGGAATGTATTTACAGAAATTCCGTTCCTGAAGGCTCTTCCTTCTGGGAAAGATATAATAGGGGAGAGATCGAGTATGAAGATAAGATAGTTCCCAATGTTCCTCTGAAGAAACCGATTCTAGATGTTTCCACGAAGTTGGAAGAGACCGACAGATATATAACATGGAATCAGGCAAGAGAATACGCAGATCTTGATCCTGATCAGATAGAAGAAATAAAAAGTTTGTTGTCGAATGTTAATTCTATAATTACGGAAGAGACAAAAAAAGCCGGTATTGTAAATCAGGATGGGAAACTGGAGTTTGCTATCGATGACAGGGGCTTTATTATGGTCGTCGACGCTCTTGGAACTCTGGACGAGTGTCGTTTTCTTTTTGAAAACTTTGCTTTAAGTAAAGAAATATTACGAAAACATTACAGAAAGTCCAAATGGTATAAAGAAGTTAAGAAAGTAAAAGAGAAAAACGAAAAAGATTGGAAAAAGTATGTTAAAATTCAGCCCGAGCCTTTGCCTGAGGAATTGAAAAAGGTCGTTTCAGAGATGTATCAATCGGTCGCTAATTTAATTTCCGGAAAAAATTTCTTTGATGTGCCGAAGCTTGATGAAATAGTGGAAAGTTTATCCTCTCTTACAGAATAATTTTAAGGAATTACCGACGCGATTATCTTTCTCAAATTACACACTTTCGTCCGGGACAAAAGTGTGTAATTTGCTATACTGTTGTTTATTAATATTGGAATTGTAATTGAGAACTCTTCTTCCTGCCATTCCCCAGCTTGCCCCATGAAATAGAAGCGCAATCAGTTAGATAAGTTATTGTGAACAATCTCACCGCGACCCGGATGGTTGGGGACGAGCCCCAACGCTACGCTCGTAGGGCACTGCGCGAGGAGTGCTAAGTCATTGGTGTTTTACCCTTTCGTAAACCTAAAGGTTTGCCCTACATAAAAAGTCAGGACTTTTGGCGCATCTTTTGGGTTGGGTTGAGTAAAAACACATCCTTTATTTTTTTTCTCTGCGTACTTTGCGCCTTTGCGGTGAAATTAACCTTACTGTTTTTATTCTTTTGAAGTTCTGAGTTCATTTATTTGATATTCAAAGGTTTCCGCTATATCGTATTTATTAAGTCTGATAGCGCATTTTCTTCCGTCTTCTAAAATTTTTATTTTTTCTTTATTTTCATAAGATAAATTCGCGCTCATTTGATATAAGTCTAAGGCTTCTTCATCTTTGAATTCACAGTATATTTCAGCTTTAAAATGCAGTAAAGATGAGGATTTTTTATCGTTTAATATTTCAAGGCCTTTATTCAGAATCTCTATAGCTTTTTTTAAGGAACCCTCCTGTAAGTAAGTCTTTGCTATAAGAAGATAGGCTTTATCCAGATATTCAGAATCATCGAAATTTTCTATAATATTATTAAGCGGTATTCTTGCCTCTTTGAATAGCCCAAGTTCTTGATAAATAATACCGATTTGATATAACGTATAAGGTTTTAAAACGTCAGAGGAAACTTTTTTGTAATATTCGATTGATTTTTTCAGTTCTCCCGATTCATGATAAATTTCACCCAATTTCAGGTTAATATCGCTGTTTATTTCGGGTCTATTATTAAGTCCTTCCTCCAGAAGCTCTATAGCTTTATCTCTATCACCTATTTCCTGAAAAAAACGGACAAGATTTAATAAAGCTTCATTTGCCTTTTCCGATTCCGTATATTGTGTTAAGACTTTGTTGTTGAATTGGATGGCTAAATCGTATCTTCGCGCCGCTTCATAATATTCTCCTATTTGTAGAAGTAATAAGGGCGTTTTCAAACTTTCAGGATATTTGTCCGTGAAAGCTTTGTACATATTTATCTTTGTGGAATATTTGCCCTGTTTCCATTTAATTTCTTCGATGTTATACCTGGCTTCATCGAGCAGATCGGCAGAAATCTTTTCTGAAGATAACATTTTCTTATAATAACCGATTGCTATATCGTAATTTCCTTTTTCTGTGAAGATTACGCCGAGATATCTGTAAGCGTTAGCTGACCACTGGGAAGACGGGAATTCTTCGATAAGAGATTTTAACCATTTAATTGCTTCGTCGTAATTATTAAGTAAAAAATTGATTTTTCCCAGAAGAAGATAAGAATCATCTTTTAGAGGGGAATTCGGGAATTCCTTTACTATTTTTTTTAAATATTCGAGGCTTTCTACTTTACCCTTTTTTAATAAAGCTCGCGCCAGTCTATAAAGAGCATATTGCTCTAATTCTCGTTCCTTATTGATTTTGAGAAAGTTTTCAAATAATTCAGCGCTTCTGGAATAGTCCGTTTGGTGATAAGCGCACCATCCGGCTCCAAAAGTAGCGTTTGTTTTATATTCGGCGATATTATCGGATAAAAAAACCTCCATAGCTTTTTCAAATTCTCCTTTCTTATAAAAAATTTCTCCCTGGATATAATTTGTGAGGGGGGTGTTGATAGGGTTTTTGTCTATAAAAGACATTAGGCTGTCATATTCAGATAATTGAAATAAGCTGGCTAT
>CAZVXD010000006.1:0-35608 GCA_964631335.1 uncultured bacterium | reverse complement strand
CCCCCTGCGAGGGAATTGCCACTCGGCTCTCGGGTTCGCTCTTCTTGAAATGTTGTCATTTCAAGAATCCGTGCCCGCTCACCCTGCGAGACGCTTTCCTGGACAGCACTCCTTGCTCATTTTAGTGTTTGTGACCATGTCCGCTCAGTCTACGAGGCATTTTTTGTGAACGGTACCTCCTTCACTTTTAGTTTTAAAAACAAAGAAATCGAAAAACCATGCCCGCCTGCCCCATGGAATAGAAGAGCTTCGTGCTTTAGGTACTATTTCATGGGGTGAAAGCTCCGAGGTATTTTCCTGAACAGTATTCCTTACTCATTTTGATGTTCAAGTCCGTGCCCGCTCGGTCTGCCAGGTATTTTTTATGAAAGGGGCGCTTGAACTTTATTGATTGTTTTTTTTTCTCTTTTAATTAATATTTAGAGATAAAAAAATGAAAAAACTAATTCATTTTACCCGTTTTAATAAAAGTGAAGTTCTGGAACCCGGCAGGACTATTCTTGATTATACGCGGGATCTCGATATCCCCATTAACTCGGGTTGCGGCGGTTTGGGTATCTGTAAGGAATGTTTGGTTGAAATTGAAAAAGGTCTGGAAGGTTTAAATGATAGAACCGGTCTCGAAAAGAATTTGAAGGCAAACGAACGGTTAGCCTGTCAGGCGATAGTTGAAAACACAGATTATAATATTTATGTTAGAATTATCCGGGCAGGTCTTATAGAAAATATTTTGAGCACCGGTAAAAAAAGAAAGGAGATCCTTTTAGATCCTCTTGTAAAAAGAAAAAAAAATTGTGTCTTTTCCGGTGATAAAAAAATCGATAATTATAGAGGCGGTATTTTCGGTATTTCAGCCGATATCGGTACGACAACTGTTGTGTTGCATTTGCTGGATCTTGAAAAGGGTAATATTGTATATACTTCCGCTTTTGAAAATCCCCAAAGGAGAATAGACGGGGATAATATTATAAGCAGGATTCAGTTCGATAGTGAAAATTCTGGTAAACTTACTGATCTTTTGATATCAAAAGTTAATGAAGAAATAAGAAAAATGCCCGTGGAACCGCGAAAGATATATGATTTTGTTGTGGTAGGAAACAGTACAATGAGAGATTTGTTTTTTGGTCTCAATGTACGAAGTCTCGGAATAAGTCCTTTTAAATCGGTAACGGAAACAGAAAACGGTTCTATTTATGTGAAAATAAAAGCGACGGAGTTAAATCTAAAGATAAATAAAAACGCGCAGATTTACAGTCCCCCGATAATCGGTTCACATGTGGGGACGGACGCTCTGGCTGTAGGTCTTTCCTGCGGAGTTTTTGACGATACGGAAGAGAATATAATGTGCGTGGATATCGGGACGAACGGAGAGGTGATTTTAAAAGCCAGAGGAAAATTGTTCGCTGCTTCCTGCGCTGCGGGTTCAGCTTTAGAGCCCATGCCTGCTGTTCCCGGAGCGATTTATTGGTTTTCTATAGATGGGAAAAAGAATAAATGGAAAACTATTGGTGATTTGAAACCGGTCGGTGTTTGCGGTTCGGGTATGATTGATATTTTAGGCGAGTTGATTAAAAATAATATGATGGATAAAAAAGGGTATTTGAAAGATCGAAAAGCTTTTAAGATAGCTAATAATATTAAATTGACGCAATCAGATATAAAAGGAGAAAAAGGGCTGTTGTGGAGTAAGGCTGCTATTTCCCTGGGAATAAAGGCGTTGATAGAAGAAGCAAATTTGAATATAGCCGAACTGGATAAAGTTTATCTGGCAGGTTCTTTTGGTAATTATATAGATAAGAAAAATGCCGGGACAATTGGTTTGATTCCGGATGTGCCGTTTGAAAAGATAGTGCAGGCGGGTAACGCGGCAGCTCTGGGTGCCAATGGGATGTTGTTAAGCATGGAGATGAGAAAACTTGCAGAAAATACAGCCAATAAAATAAAACATATTCGACTTGAATTTTTGCCGGATTACGGAGAAAGATTGATGCTGGTCGAGCAACAATTTGAGAGATTACGGTGACGTTATCTAAAAAGATAAAGAAGTTTATAGATAACCGGATTGTATCATCCTTAAACTGACAATAAAATAAGGGAAACAGCACTTGACATTATTATTTGTTTCCTGTATAATAGATTCCATAAATACCGGAGTTATTATGCTGAAGATGGAGAAGGTGTTTCCTTAAAAAGATCTCGGAGAAATGAGGAGGAAGAGATTATATTATCGGGTTTTATTACATTTTTAAGAGTTTATAGGAAGTTTTTTTTGATTCAAAGAATTGTTGTAACTTATTGTTTTGTAACCCTTAATGAAAGGAGGTTTTCATGAAAAGAACGGGAATAGGATTTTCGTTCAGATGGATTTTATTTTGCCTGCTTTGGTTTGCAGCTTTTTTTATGGTTATCCAGAATGCGGAAGCAGCAGTTACCGGTAAAATTGCCGGTGTTGTTTTAGATGCCAGGACAGGTGAGCCGCTGCCGGGTGCCAACGTTATCATAGAAGGTACCGATAGGGGAGCTGCCTGTGACGCGGACGGTTATTATTACATAATAAGATTGGAGCCGGGAACTTATAATGTTCAGGCAAGAATGATGGGGTATCAGAGTGTTACAAAAACCGGGGTGAGAGTAGAGTCGAATCATACCACGCCTCTCGATTTCGAATTGGAATCGACCATTGTTAGAGGTGAAGGTGTGGTTGTTCAGGCTGAGAGAGAAGTCGTAAAAATGGACCTCGCGGGAAGTTCTTTTGCCGCGGAGAAGTCTGAGATAGAGGCGGTGCCTCTTATTTCAAACGTTACTCAATATCTCAATTTACAGGCGGGTATCGACGGTTGGAGTGTCAGAGGAGGTGGCGTGTCTCAGACGAAGCTTATGGCTGATGGTTTGCTTCTTGTCGACCAGAGATCGAATGAGCCCATTCTTATGCCTAACTTGAGCGAAATAAAAGAAGTTAATTTGATAAAGGGAGGTTTTGAAGCGGAGTTCGCGAATGTTCGTTCCGGTGTCATAAATGTAATTACCAGAGAAGGTTCTCCCAATAAATACGAAGGTTCGTTTGAATTCAGATATACTCCGGGTTACCAGAAGCATAGTGGTCATTCCATATTTAGTCCGGAGAATTATTATAATTATCCTTTTTTGAGCGAGGAAGATAGCGTTTGCTTTAAGGGTACCAGAGTGTGGATAACTGGAGATACGGCCGATTCCGGTTATACGGTCGAAGATTGGATAGAAGATACGGTTAATGACAAACAATATCCGAGTTTTAACGGATGGATATCTGTGACAAGAAGAGATACGAACGTAACTCCTGAAGACGCTCGCGCCAGGTTTATCTGGCTGCGTCGTATCAATACCGAGGGGTACGATAATCTGCCCAGTTGGGATACACTTATTCCGGACTCGGCTTACGCACCGATTTATGAAATAACTGAAATTGACACAACAATTGTTGGATATGAAGCTTTTGCCTGGGAACCGGAGGAAGGTCAGGTATGGCCTGCCAAGTATGGAGATAAGCCGGATTGGACCGTGGATGCCGGTTTCGGTGGTCCTATACCTGTTATAGGACAGTATTTAGGTGGTCTGGCGTTTTATACTTCTTACAGGGATCATAACGAGGCGTTCGCCATTCCCGACAGCAGGGATTATTACAGGGAAAGAATGGCGAGTTTGAAGCTGACTTCACGTTTGGGAGATATAAAGTTAAATCTGAGAGGAGCGTACTCGATTATAAATTCCCTTTCTCCCTGGGCGAGAGGGGATGAAGAAGGGAACGCTGATTATATGTACGGTTATAAAGGGCAGGTTTACCTCAGGGGCGGAATGGATATGCTTCAGCCCATAGCGGAATGGGATGAAATCTATCACGGCAGTGATAAATTGAGCATCGGAAATTTGTTTAGGGCAAACGCGTTAACACCGTTTGATATTAAGTCCGGAATGGTGGGATTGACAATGCAGCATGCTATAAGCGAGAATATTTTTTACGATCTTAGATTGACTTATATTAGAAGAAATAATGACGCGCAGTTTTATTATGACGTACCTCGCCGAATAGGTGGCGATACAGTGGTCCGATGGTTCGGGAATAGAGTTATCGGAGGTGAATACGCGGTTGATGATATCCCGTATGGGCACGCTCATATCGATCAGGAGGAGGACCAGATTCTGGACGCGGGCGGCGCGAATTATGGATATACTGCTCATCTGGGAACCTGGGATACTTCGTGGTCTCAGACTTACAATGTGAGTTTCGACATGACTTCTCAGCTGGATAGATATAATCAGATAAAATTCGGTCTATCTTACCAGTACGATGATCTGCATGAATACTGGATAGCCAACGACGGCTGGGTTTTGCCTGATTCCGGAGAAGAAGACGAATTTTCCGGTCAACAGTATTTGCGTACTACATACAATGAAAATCCGATTCTGGTAGGGGGGTATATTCAGGATAAAATCGAATTTGAAGGAATGTTCGCGAATATAGGATTAAGATTCGATTATTCGGATCCTAATACCGAGTGGCCGAGAAGAGAAACAGAAGAAGATTTATATTCTTTGTTTTATTCCTCTTACATGAAAGATTCTTTGTTCGCTCTGGCTCCTATGGTTGATGCCGATGTGGTTTTTGAGATAAGTCCCCGCCTCGGAATTTCTTTCCCAATATTGGAGAGGAGTAAGTTGTTCTTCAATTACGGACATTTTTACTCTCTGCCTCCCAACGAATACAGATATAAGATTATATGGGGCGATTATAGAAATCCGATTGTTTTCATAGGTAATCCTTCATTAAAGATGGAAAGGACGATATCTTATGAGGTGGGTTTCGAAAGCAGCATAGCCAGTACTTACCTGGCTAGAGTTTCAGGTTATTATAAGGATACCGATAATGAATACGCCGAGATTAGCTACACGGATTATTACGGAGATGTCAGTTACATGACTGTAAATAACGCTGGTTATAGTGACATAAGAGGTTTTGAGTTTGAGTTGAGAAAAGCTCAGGGAAGATTCTTTGCGGGCTGGATAAATTACGATTATAGAGTGCAAAGTTCAGGTCAATTAGGAAGAGAGGGTTTCTATCAAAAGCCTGAAAGGCGTCGAAATGAAGGTTTGACGCTACCTGAAAGTGACGATGCTCTTCCTCGACCTGTTTTTAACGCTCAGGTAACCTTTAAGACTCCTATGGATTGGGGAATATTCTTAGGTGGATATAATCTTTCCTGTTTGTACAGCTGGAGATCGGGTTTTTATGATACTTATAATCCTTTTGGTTCTGAGTGGGACGATATATTGCGCAACAATGTTCATTGGCCGGATGAAAATAATGTCGATATAAGCATAAGTAAAAATCTGACTATCGGCGGAGCTCCTGTCAGTTTATTCTGTGATATACACAATATTTTTGACTGGCAGACTTTATCCACTCAGGCGTTCGACTATGGAAATCCCACAGATCGATCTGATTACTATAATTCCCTCCGTCTCGAGATGTATAATGAAAAACCCTGGACAGACCTTGCGGCTGCGGATGGTCCCGCTGACGGGGAAGAACCGGATAAAATCGGAGATTTGAGAAGTGACGAAAAACCGTATATTAATAATCCGAATAGAGAATTCCTTTATTATCTGGATATGAGATATATTCAGTTCGGAATAAGGTTCTCTTTTTAAAGGGAAAGGAGGTTAATGAAAATGGGACATAGGAAATTATTAATATTACTGCTGGTCCTTTTTTTCGTGAGTACTGCCGCTCACGCCCAGCTTTTTAAAACCGTCGATGTGGGAAAACTGCAGGCATTTGTGTATGATCACGGCTGTATGAGTGAGGATGTGAGACCCTGCGGTAATGTTTATTACTATAGAGGAAGTTATATTACCTGGGACGACGTTAGTTTTGACGATGGATTCGAGTGGCCGGGTGGTTTGCTTAAGGACGCCGGGTTGTTCTTTGGCGCCCGAAACTGGACGGATACAGCCGGGTACACCTGGGATGCTCGCCTTACCGGACACGCCGCGCGTAAACGCGCGGATCAGACCTATCAATTCGCGGTACCCGATGAAGAAGGGTTTTTCATCAGAAGATATATGAGGTATCCACTTCCTCAGGTAATAGTCGATGGGGATAATTTAACTCCTTCCTCCATGTCGGGAGATGAGGTGGCTCCGGAGAAAATATTGGGAACAGCCGACGTTATGATAGAATCGAACGTCAGAATGAATATGGGGCTGGATGTTAAACAGAGAGTGTTAGCCTGGAGCCAGCCGGGTCATGACGATTATATTATATGGGACTGGACTTTTGTAAATTCGGGAAATGTGGATGAAGATCCGGAAATCGAGCTTCCCGGACAGATATTGGAGGACGTTTATATTACGAGAGTTACAGAGGCTTTGATAAACGGAACTGGAAATAATAAAGTGATGCCTACCTGGGCGGGAACGACAGTCGACCAGGACACCAGGCTTTCATATCCTCAGGATGATGATTCTCTTCGGATACATTACGTTACCCCGCTGAGAGCGGGTGAAGCGGATTATGATAGTTACGGTAAAAACCCGGGTACTTCACGGAATCTTCTGGATGGTGCGCGTTTTGGAGGTACAGCGGTTTTGTTCGCTCCTCAGTCGTGCGATGTTCAACAGTTTCCGAATGAACCTTCCAGCAATGACCCAGCGCAGCCCAGTATGCATTCCAGTTTGATCACGGAACCCAGCTGGATTGTATGGGATTTTCCGGGACTGACAGAAGAGGAATATTCTGACGCTTACGGATACATGGTAAGGGGAGCCTTCGCTATCGATTCGTCCAGCGGATCTTTTTATGATGATGTCTACTATATGGATAGTGTTTACAATGTTTATCAGACAACCGCCTCAGGAGCAGAGACTCATTACGAGCAGCCTCTGGATAGATGGGGAGAGTTCGAACCGCTGGATCCGGGCTTTGTTTATACCGATGATATCCCTTATATTAGATTTGATATAGAAGGAAAGTTTTCTATAGGTCCTTATGATATGGCTTTCGGAGACACGCTTAGATATGTTTACGCATACGTGGGCGGATCCATAAGCAGGAAGACTTCATATCTGCTTGGAGAGGCATGGAATAACGGCAACGCCGCTGATTACGGTTGGCTGGCGGAGATGGATTCCGCTACAATCGCGGAAGAGCTGGCGCAGAGAGACCCGATATTTAATATCTATGGTGAGACGGAGTTATCTCTTGCTTTAAACGATATAGCCAAAGATTTGATGGTGGCTACGGGCAGGGATTCTCTTTTTAACAATGGGATGAACGCGCAGAGAAATTTTAACGCGAATTATAATATCCCCGCTTCGCCTGAACCTCCCACGGTTTTTGAAGTTGTTTCCCAGGCTGAGAATATAAGGTTAAGCTGGGCGTACGATGGAGGTGTTCCTTCAGATGTTGCCGGTTTCAGAATCTATCGAGCGTCAGGCGACTATGTGTTTGAGAAGCAGGGAGACATAATCCTCGGAAACTGGCAGCTTCACGATTCTGTTGCTGCCGATGTTGATGTATATGAGGATACGGAGGGAATTACCGCGGGCGCCGATTACTTTTACGCTTTGACGGCGTTCAATGATCAGGGTGTTGAAAGCGGTATGTTTTTAACAATGACTACCAAGGAAGCGAGATTGTCTGCCAAGGTATCGGATAGTCTGGAAATGGTAAGAGTGGTTCCTAATCCTTTACATATTGCAGCTCAGGGAGGATATGACGAGGGTGATGGACATAAACTCACCTTTGCTAATTTGCCAGGTCCATGTTGGATAACCATTATGACCGAATCGGGAGAACTGGTTACTAAAATAGACCATGACAGCGAAACAGGAATCGCTCAGTGGTATGACGGTCAGAGATATATGATAACAGATTCCGATCAACGTCCGGCTAGCGGTATTTATATAGCGCATATTGAAGAGAAATCAACGGGTAGAAGCGTTTTCCGCAAGTTTGTAATAGTCAGATAAGGGGGAAGAAAGATGAAGAAATTTATTGTATTTATAGCTTTGTTAACATTCTGTCTTTCGATTAACGCCGACGCGGCGAACAAGGTTGCCCAAACAGGGGTTAAAATGCTCGATGTGGGAATGGGAGCGAGAGCCTGCGGAATGGGAGAGGCTTTTACCGTTTTGGGGCAGGACGCTTCGGCTCTTTTTTACAATCCCGCGGGTGTTGGTGAAATCGAAGGTAATTTTGATTTGTATGCGGGTCAGACTCAATGGATAGCGGATATTAGTTATATTAATGTGGCTGGCGTTTATAACGCCGGAGTATGGGGCAAATTCGGTTTTAGCCTTATAACCCCCGATTACGGCGAATTCTATGCCACTAGGGTGGATGCCGCTGCGGAGGAGGGTTTTGTAGAGATCGAAGGAGGGATAGATGTGTCCGCTTTTTGCGCCGGTATAGCGTATGCCAGAGAATTTACGGATAAGTTTACGGTCGGGCTTCAGGCGAAATGGGTTACTCAACATCTGGGAGAGAGTTTCTTTACGGCAGTTACAGAAGAGGAAGATACTGTAGAGGTTGGCAGAGATAACGATCTTGCGACTCCCTGTTTCGATTTCGGATTGCTTTTTTATCCCGGTTTTAAGAGTTTCGCTTTCGGAATGTCCGTCAGGAATTTTTCTCCCGCGGTAACTTATGAAAGAATAGCTTTTGAGTTGCCATTGACCTTCGCCCTGGGAGTGGGTATGGATATTCTCGACCTTTTTGGCGATTATCCCGATTATTCCTGTAATATAGCAGCCGATATGATACATCCCCGCGATTGGGACGAGCAGTATCATGTGGGAATGGAATTGTCTTACAAAGATATGATTTTTCTGCGAGGAGGATATAAGTTCAACTATTTCGCTGAAGGTCTGAATGCCGGAGTCGGTATCAACGTAGGAGGCGTAAAACTCGATTACTCTTACAGTGAATTCGATTTACCGGGTGTCGATATGATAAATAGACTCTCCGCCGGTTTCGCTTTTTAGAGACAGCTGAGTAAGTAGAATAAAACAGGTCACGGTTATTCAATCGTGACCTGTTTTATTTTGAGTTATGAGTTTTAAATTTTTTACTAGAAAAACCTAATACCAAATACCTATGACCTATATTCCTTTCTTAATTCTTCTGCCGCTTGTACCATATTCCGGAGCGAAGGGATAACTTCTTCCCATTTCCTGGTTTTTAAACCGCAGTCGGGATTTACCCATAGATTTTCGAAGGGTATTACTTCTACCGCTTTTTTTATTAAGCTTTTCATCTCTTCTTTTGAAGGTATTCGCGGACTGTGAATGTCGTAAACACCGGGTCCTATCTCGTTGGGATACCGGAAATCCTGAAAAGCTTTTAAAAGCTCCATTTTTGAACGACTGGCTTCTATGCTTATTACGTCGGCATCCATTCTGGCTATCCATTCGATAATATCATTGAACTCGCTGTAACACATGTGAGTGTGTATTTGCGTTTCGTCTTTGACGCAGGAGGTCGATAGCCGGAAACAGTCGATCGCCCACTCCAGGTATTTTTCCCAGTCTTTTTTCCTTAAAGGCAATCCTTCTCTTATCGCGGGTTCATCCACCTGTATGAGTTTTATGCCCGCTTTCTCCAGGTCTGCTACTTCTTCTCTCAAAGCCAGAGCTATTTGTCTGCAGGTGGCGTTGCGAGGCTGGTCATCCCGGACAAAACTCCAGCACAGTATGGTTACTGGTCCCGTTAACATCCCTTTCATCGGTTTGTTAGTTAAGGCTTGGGCATATTTTATCCAGTTTACCGTAATGGATTTCGGTCGCATTACATCACCGTAAAGGATCGGCGGTTTTACGCATCTTGTTCCGTAACTCTGCACCCAACCATTTTTTGAAAAACAGTAGCCTTTAAACTGTTCGCCGAAGTACTCGACCATGTCGTTTCTTTCCGGTTCCCCGTGAACAAAAACATCCAGTCCGAGTTCTTCCTGCTTAACTACAACTTCCTTTATAAAGTTTTTCATACTTTTTTTGTAATCTTCTTCTGGAATTCGACCTTTTTTGAATTCTGAACGTGCTTTTCGAATTTGTTTTGTTTGCGGAAAAGAACCGATTGTTGTTGTCGGCAGTAAAGGTACAGCTAATTCTTCTTTTTGTTTTTTTATTCTCGAAGCAAAAGATGAATTTCTTGTAAGCATTTCCTTTTTTACGTTTTGTAATTTATCCTGAACATTCTTATTCGTGACCGATGCGCTTTCCTTTCTCGATTGTATAGCTTCTCTGTTTCTTTTTAATTTAACCGATGTATCCTTACCGATAGCGGTATCGCGGATTATTTCTAGTTCTCCGCATTTTTGTTTGGCGAAAGCCATCCAGTTTTTTATTTCAGGGTCCAGTTCGTTTTCTTCGTCCAGATCGACAGGTACGTGCATAAGAGAACAGGAGGGAGCCAGCATTATCCTTTCTTTGCCAATAGATTCAGAGGTCTTTTTTACGGTGCTTAATGCGGTGTCGAAGTTTGTTTTCCAGATATTTCTTCCGTTTACTATTCCGAGGGAGAGTTTTTTATCCTGATCAATATTCCTTAATACCGACTCTAACTGTTCCGGAGCTCTGATTAAATCCAGATGGATTCCTGAGACAGGCAGTGAAAGCGCGATATTTTCGTTAGAACCGAGTTCCCCGAAATAAGTGGCAAGAAGAATTTTCATCTGTCCTGCTGCGTTCTTTAATCTCTCATAAGTTTCTTTAAAATAATACTTAATTTCTTCGCTCAGATCGAGAACCAGTATGGGTTCGTCTAATTGTATCCATTCGCAGGATTTTGAAAGACGTGATAAGATTTCCTCATAAACTTTTAATATAGAATCTAAATGTTCGAAGCGGTCGAATCCTTCCTCGGTTTCTTTGCCCAGAAAAATATAAGTAAGGGGTCCCGGTAAAACGGGTTTTACGTTAAACCCTTCATCTGTCGCTTCTTTTACTTCTTCGAAAATCTTTTCGTTTGAAAGTTTGAAAGTTTGTTTGGGTGAGAATTCCGGAACGATATAATGATAGTTGGTGTCGAACCATTTGGTCATTTCCATAGCCGCGGAAGTTTCTTTTCCTCTTGCCATATCGAAGTATGTTTCTATATCGATTTTTTCTCCTTTGAAATTAAAACGTTCGGGTACGGCACCCAAAGTCGCTGTCATATCGAGAATTTGATCGTAAAATGAAAAATCTCCTACAGGAATAAGATCGACACCGTTTTCTTTCTGCAGTTTCCAATGATTTTTTCGTAAATCTTTCGCGATATTAAAAAGTTCTTCTTTAGAGATATTGCCTTTCCAATAATTCTCTATTGCTCTTTTCAATTCTCTTTTAACACCTATTCTCGGAAATCCTAATGAGTGAGTAATCATTTCCTTCGCGCTCCTTTTTTATCAGGGATAATAAGAATTTTGAGATAAAAGTCAACCCTGTGGTAATCCTGGTTCAATGTCCAAAGTTAAAACTAAAACCTAATATCTAATATCTGGAACCTAACTTCCCTTGACAAAGCGGATAAGATTACTATTATACTTCTTGCTAAAAGGAGGCAATTTAAATGTTTAGAGTTGGTTTTGTGGGTTGGAGGGGAATGGTAGGGTCAGTTTTAAGGCAAAGAATGTTAGAAGAAGATGCTTTTAAGGGTTTCGAGCCATTGCTGTTTTCCACTTCACAGGTGGGACAGGATGGTCCCGATATAGGAGTTGAAATACCAGAGCTGCAAGACGCTTATGATTTAAGCATTCTCGCGGAGCTTGATATTATTGTAAGCTGTCAGGGAAGCGGATACACCGAAAAGGTCTATCCCGAGCTTCGAAAAAGCAGCTGGCAGGGATACTGGATAGATTCATCTTCGAAATTGAGAATGGCTGATGATTCAATAATCGTCCTGGATCCTGTAAACAGGAAAGTTATAGATGATGCCCTTTCTTCGGGAATCCGCTCATATATAGGCGGTAATTGTACGGTGAGTCTTATGCTTATGGCTCTTTGTGGCCTTTTTGAGAATGATTGTGTAGAATGGATTTCTTCTATGACCTATCAGGCCGCTTCGGGCGCCGGTGCTAAAAATATGATAGAGCTCGTAAAACAAATGGCTGTATTAAGCGATTCCGTAAAAGGTTTACTGGATAAACCTTCTGTTGCCGCACTGGAGTTAGATTCCGTTATAACCGAAGAACTCCGTAAGGGTTCTCTGCCCGTTGAGGTTTTTAAGGTTCCTCTTGCTGCGAGTTTAATTCCCTGGATAGATTCCGCGAGGAATAACGGTCAAACCAGAGAAGAATGGAAAGGTGTGGCGGAAACCAACAAAATCTTACAAACTAAAGAGAAAGTACCCGTCGATGGCATTTGTGTCCGTGTAGGAGCTATGAGATGTCACAGCCAGGGGTTTACCATAAAATTAAGGAAAGATATTTCTGTTGATGAGATAGAAAATATGCTGGCAGAGGCGCACGAGTGGGTGAAGGTAGTACCCAATACTTATGAAGATACCATTTCGGAGCTTACTCCGGCTGCTGTTTCGGGTGATTTAGTAGTCCCGGTCGGCCGCGTCAGGAAAATGAATCTGGGACCTGAGTACCTCACCTGTTTTAGTGTTGGGGATCAGCTCCTGTGGGGAGCTGCAGAACCCATATGGCGTATGCTCAAAATCGTTCTCGAATATCTGGGATAATTGTTGTTGAACAAGTGAGAAATTCAGCGCTGTCCGCATACCGCCTACGGCTAACCGCTTTTAAAAACAAAAAAATTTGAACATCTAAGATATATAATTAATATAGAAGAGTGAAAGAATTCAAGTTTTAAATTTCTACGTGTTAAATGCTTTGGAAGTGTTGGGTTTAGCAGAAAACGGAAGGCAGATAACCGAGCATCTTTGTGCTTTAATTATGTTTTTGCAGATTCCTCTTCATATATTTCTCAATCGCCTTTTTAGCTTTTTTAGCTGCCTGTAGGGGTTTTGAGCCCAAAATTAGTTCGCCTAAAAGATATGACGAGTAGAAGCATCCTGAACCGTGAAAAGAAAAATTCATTTTAGTACCTTTTATTAATTCTAACTTTTCTCCATCGTAAAAAAGATCGTTAGCTTTATCTATCCCTGTTATTATAACGTATTTTACGCCCATCGAGTGCAATCCTTTCGATATATCTTCAATATCTTCTTTTCCCGTCAATAATTTTCCTTCTTCTAAATTCGGAGTTATGAAATCGGATATAGGAATTAAGTTTTTTTTCATTTCACATATACCTTTTTTAGAAATTAACGGATATCCTGAAGAAGAGTTAATTACGGGATCGAGGACTACAAATTCCGGAGTCATTTTTCTTAAAAAATCCGAGATGATTTTTACAACTTTCTCATTGTAAAGCATGCCGATTTTAACTCCGCGAAAGTTGTTTAAAGATGACAGTGATTTTTTTAAATATTTAAGAGATATTGCAGATGCGCTTATTACTTTTTTATGTGTTTGAATTGTCAGGGAAGTAGGTATGGCATTATAAGGTATGCCGAGCGAATTAAAGATCGATATGTCTCTTAAAATACCCGCTCCGCCGGTTGGATCGAATCCCGCGATAGTCAAAACATTCATCTTATTATAGGACTCAGATAAACACAGATTAAAAAAGTTTTTTTTGTTTTTTGATATTTTGAATTTTTATATGTCATTTTGCTTTTTAATTTTTAATATTTTATTTATTAGTATTGCTAGCTAGATTCCTTTTTATTTAATATATTGTTGTGGGTTTGCCGTGGTAGAAGTAAAAATGCGATTCCGCCAACACAGCTTGCTATAACAGAAGCAACAAAGAAAAGAAGAGATAATGAGAATGCTTCACTTTTTGCTATGTTAAAAGAAGAGAAAAAGATGACATAACATGTTTCTCTTAGGCCTAATCCATTGATAGTTATAGGGATCAAAGATATTACAGTAATAAGCGGTATATATGCGAAAAACGCAAAGGAAGGGATAGGAAGTGATAGACCTTTAGCTATAAAATAATTAATCAGGATTACAACCAACTGAAGTAAAATAGAATAGCCTATACCCACTATTACTATTTTTCTTTTATTTTTATATATTTTGAATGCCCTGTAAAATTTCCTTAAGGATTCCCCTAATTTGAAGATTTTGATTGAAAGTAATTTTTCTTTTAACCATGCGTTTTTTAAAGAAATAAAGAAAAAATATACCGTTACTATTAGTAAAATTAGGACTGCATAAAGAATAGTGAGTTTTGCAGATTCGGCTTTTCCGGAAAATAGAACAAAAAAACTTATTGAAGAAAAAAAACCTATTAGCATCATCCCGATTATTCCAAGAACTCTTTCCATTATGGATGCTCCTAAGGCTTTCTCGAAGTTTTCTTTTCCTCCCGCGTAAGCAGAACGCACTAAATCCATGCCTAATCCGCTTGGCAGGAAGTTATTGAAGAAAAAAGAAATAATAATATATGAATAGCTTCTACCTTTAGAAATCTCAATATTTTGAGCTTTAAGGAGGGATCTCCACCGTAGAGAAAATATAAGATAGTAAAGAAAAATGGAAAAAATTGCTATTACGAAGTAAAAGAGATTTATGTTTTTTATATTTTGTAATACTTCATGTAAAGGAACTTTGGTTTTGAAAAGATAAAAGAAAAGTCCGCCCGTTATTATGATTTTTAGTATCTCTATTACTATTTTTTTCATCTGTTTAAAATATTAATATGGATACAAATGTCAAGCTAAACAGAGCAGGAGTTTCATGGTTTTTTTCTTAAAACTTCACAAAACCTTATTCTAACGTCAGCCCTCTCTTTTGCCTATATCAAATGTTGGTGTTGTTCACTTCCGAAAACTTGTAAACGCTTGCAATAAATGGGTTAAAAAGAATAAGGTTTAAAAAATCATGAAACTCCAAAAACAGAGCTCTTTACTTTTAGAATTTAGTTGTTTGCAAATCAAAACTACAGTATTTACAGTTTTTGCAAGTACAAGTTTTTTTTGTGCAAAAAAATGTTGGAGTTGTCATTGCAAACTCTTTTTCTTTGCACTGCTTTTGTTTGCCCCGTGTAATAGAAAAACATACAGAAAGATAAGCTATTTAATGGGGTGTACAATTAAATAAAGAAACATAATAATTGGATTCAGTGGAGTGGTGATCTTGTGATAATCTGTGTAGTCTTGTGGTAGTTAGATAGATTTTTGAATCTAAGTTAAATCGTTAAATCAAAAAATAGTCAAATAGTTTTTCTTTGCGGACGCTGCGTCTTTGCGGTGCAAATTTCTTGAGATTGCTTCGTTTGAGTCAGGCAAGGTATCGAACTCAATGACAAATTTTTTCGTGTGTTTTTTACACACAGATTAAAAAGGCGGTGTGGAGTTTAATGTATTTTGCGTTTAAATTCTTTAAAATTATTCGTGTTATTTGTGCTATTTGTTGTTTCTCTTTGTTTTAAATTTAAAATTTGCAACTTGCAATTTTCAATTTACAATTAAACACTGAAATGTTCCTCTGTGTCCTTTACGGGCTTTGTGTTTAATATTATGTTTAACGGTTTTACTGCGCTTGTTCTCAGTGTCTCCGTGTGAGATTAATTCTTTTGTTTTTTGAGGGTGGGTCAGCTGATAACGTTAATTAATTTAAACTCTTGACAATTAAAGGGTTTGATGATAATTTAATAATATATAAACGAATGGAAGCGAATGATACAGTTAAGGAATATATAGATAAATTAGAGAATTTATCTAACGAAACGATATCTCTTTGGAGTAGACTTTCAAAAAAACAGATGCAGTCGTCCGAGAAGTTAACAGAAATAAGGAAGATGTTAAAGAACTTATATGCTTCCATGTACGTTATTTACGAAGGTTCCGATTCTTTTAGAATAGCCGTAAGGAAGATTGAAGAATTATTGTCTTTTGGACTCAGTTTGATAGACGAAGTCATGAACAAAATTCACTTTTTCGATGATAGTACGGTGGATTTAAGCCGCAAATTAGATGATTTAATAGGTAAAAGAGAAGAAATAAACGCGATTGTTTCGAATCTCCAGGAACTTAATGAAATTTCAGGAAATACCGCCCGAAATGCCGAAATTAAAGCTTATCAAGCCGGAACCTCGGGTCAGGGTTTTGGAGTTGTAGCCGCAGAACTGGGACGATTAACAGGAAAGTCTTTAGAAATTGTTAGCGAGATGGTAGGCAGGCTTGAATCTCTTAAGGAGCGGTCTAAAGAAACCACAGATAGATTTGGGACTATAAGGGAAAGCCTTTCTAATTTTATAGGGAATGCCGACGATTTAAAACAAAGTTCTGACGGAGTCCGAGATAAAATTTCCCATGTTATGGAAGTATCCGATAAATTGCTGAATTTACTCGACGATATAGACATCAAGAGACGAGATATAGAGGAAACAGCTAATGTTTTACTTTCTTTTTCCAGAGACACCTTGTTGAAGTTGGGGGAAATAGATCTTCTTTTTTCGCAGAGGAAAACGATGATAGATGTTTTGAAGAAACAACTGGATACTTTTCTTTTGTTAGTTGAAAACGACAGAACTTCTCTGCCTGAAAATATTTCACAGATAAACTTTTCTTTAAAAAAAGTTGGAGACCTCGATCGTTACAGCCATCTTGGCGTGTTGTCGTTAGGTTCCGTTCCTATCCGTAGTAATTTTGATGTATCGGAGTTGGATGGTATGAAAAAGATGTTGGGAATGATAGGAAGGGAAATTGAAGGAGTAAAGGAAATTATTAAAGAAACACGGTATCAGGCGAATTTATGTTTAAATAATATAAAAAATGTTCAGTCTTTTATAGAAAAAGAAGCAAAGGGTATAGAGGAAATTACAAATATGCAGGTCAATTTATCCAGAATATCTTCAGGGTTAGGGCGATTGGTTGAAAATGCGGTGGATTTTTCCGAACAGCTTAGGGTGATTTCTCTTTACGGCAAGATTGAGGCTTCTAGAGTACCGCGCGAGATTAAAGGTCTTTCTGCGATTGTAGATGAAATGCAAAGCCTTTCCAATAATTACTCTAAATTAGGTGATAAATTATCACGTTTTTTTAATCCGGTCAATGAGAAAATTGAAGATTTAAGAAGAATAACAATGACTATAAGCAATGCGATTAGCCGTCTTATGGATATAGTTAAGGAAAGTGAAATCGCATTTCAGGAGAACAGAGACCAAATTGAGACTTTGACAGAAGTTTCTTCCAGTATTCGACCCTTTATAGATAAACAGGAAGATGTGGTGGGAGAAATAGACAATTCATTTGCTTCTGTGATCGAAGCCTTAAAGGATTATAGGAAAGCGATAGAAGAAATCGAAAAGGGACTCGATAAAGAGAAAACTCTTACGGAGAATCTTATACAGGATCATAATTGGAAGGATTTGAGGCGTTTCGAGATTGTAGAGGAAAAAAAAGACGGGGTTTTAAATGTTTATTCTAATGAAATTCCTGATTCTTTACATCCCTATCAAATTGAAGAGCCGGAAGTGAATGGAATTGTTTATCCTTTGCACAGAGGACTTTTTGATCTTGGTTTTTCCGGACAGGTTTATCCTTTAATGGTTGAGAGATGGGAGTTGTCGGAGGACGGCAGAAGTTTTGATTTTTCGATAAGAGAAGACGTGAAAAATCATAAAGGGAAAAGAATATTGTCAGATGATATTAAGTTTACTTTTGAACAATTGAGAGAGAATAATAAAAATAAGAATTTATTAATGATCGATGAAATAGATATTAAAGGAAAATACTCCTTTTCAATTAGATTAAATGAGATTAACGTGCCATTTCTTTCAAATTTAGCCAAAATTTCATCATCTGTATTTGCTAAGGATAACGATGGTAAAGGTGTGGTCGGTACAGGGCCATTTAAGCTGCAGGGTATTGATAAAGGAGAAAAAGTTATATTGGAGTCTTACCCGGATTATTTCGCAGGTAAGCCCTATTTGTCTAAAATTGTCTTTAGATCGGGAGAAAACCCGGTGGAGGAGTTTAGAAATGGTTCTGTAGATATAGCAAGGGTAACTGCTGAGGATATTACTTCTATTAAAGCTGACAGAGAATTGAATAAAGATTTATTTTCGTACGTTGGTTTAAATTTTAATTATCTCGGATTCAACTGCAATATTAAGGATTTTCCTTTTGCGGATAAGAAAGTCCGTCAGGCTTTAAATTACGCTATCGATAAAGAAGCTCTTATCGAAGTAACTTCTTCCGGATATGGTGAAATTTTGAAAGGGGTGTTTCCCCTGGGATTCGATACATATAAAGCTAAAGGTGTTGAATATGAATATAACAGGACTAAGGCAAAGAAAATTTTAGGAGAAGCCGGGTTTGACGGGGGATTACCCGGAAATTATACCCTTTCGGTTTGTGATTCTCCTGTTATGGTGAAGAGGGCTGAATTCATAAAAGAATCTTTTTCGCATGTCGGAATCGATTTAAGAATCGATAAAAACCCCTGGAGAAAATTTTTAAAGAAAGTTAGGGACGGTAAAGCCCAATTATTTCTTATGAAGTGTATTCCGGAAAGCATCGAGCCTGGTGATTTTTTATTTACTCTTTTCCATAGTTCCCGGGCTGGCAGGGAAAATCTAACCTTTTATTCAAATAAAGCTTTTGATAGTAAGATAGATGAAGGATTTAGAGAATCAAACCCGGCGAGGAGAAAGAGTATATATCAAGAGGCGGAAAATATGATATTAGAAGATGTCCCTTTATTTTTGTTAGTTCAGGATGTTGATTTTTTGCTGGTCAGGGAAAGTATTTTTGGTTTTGAAAAAAGTTTAATGAATCGTTTTCATTATGAATGGATGGGGATTATATAATGGAGTTTTTAAGTTTTACTCTGGAAGAAAAATTTTTCGGAATTCCATTGGAAAACGTGAAAGAAATTGTTGAAGAAACGGAAATAACCCCCGTCCCTCTCTCAGGAAATTATCTGGAAGGGGTGATGAACCTGAGGGGAGAGCCTATAACAGTTATTAATTTGAGAAAGAAAATAGGACTTAAAGGGAAGTCTTCTTCGAGAGAAATTATACTTTGTTTGATTAACGGTATGTTGATAGGATTAAGGCCAGATCAGGTTCTTGATATCCATGAAATTCCCGATTCTGAAATAAAGAATGTGCCTTCAAGTCTAAAAGGAGAAATAGAGTCAAAATATATGAAGGGAATTGTGAAATTGGAAGAAAAATATATAATTATTGATATAAAAGAATTAATTTGACGTAAGGAGGAAAAATGAGCGCAAGAATTTTAGTGGTAGATGACGCAATATTTATGCGTAAAATGTTGGCAGATATACTTCAAAAAGGCGGTTATGAAATTTGTGATGAGGCGGGCAATGGTAGTGAAGCTGTTCAGAAGTATGAAAAAAATAAACCGGATCTTGTCACAATGGATATAATAATGCCCGATATGAGCGGTATAGAGGCCATTAAAAAAATAAAAGAGATAGATTCTGATGCTAAGATAGTAGTGGTAAGCGCGATGGGACACCAAAGTCTGGTAGTCGAGGCTATCCAGGCCGGGGCAAAAGATTATGTGGTTAAACCTTTTCAACCTTCGCGAGTTATAGAAGCCATACAGAGGGTTCTGAAACTATAGAAAATAGATTATATGGATGAGCAAAGAAAAGAGTACATAAAACTATTTAAAGAAGAAAGCAGCGAATATCTGGGTAAACTGAACAAAATCATAGTTCAACTTGAGAAGGAACCGGATAATAGGCAAATAATAGCTGAAGTTTACAGGATCTTCCATACTTTGAAAGGTATGGCTGCTTCGCTAGGTTATACTCAAATAGAAACCATTTCGCATGACCTTGAAGAAAAAATGGAGTTTTTCAAAGACAAGAATAAAGGAAATGTCGATCCCGAAATTATAGATGAAGTATTTTTAAGCATAGATAGAATAGAAGGTCTGTTAGAGAATTTGGAAACCTCAGTTGAGATAGGGGACGATGAAAGTTCAGGTATTAGCAATCTTCCCTTTGTTGAAATTTTACTTAAAGAGGATGTATCTCTTCCCGCGGCGAGGGCAGCCGTGATTATCCAAAGAATAAAAGAAAAAACAAGAATCGAGGATCTGGATCCAACCTATGAAGAGATAAAATCTGGTAATATCGGAAGAATATTAAAGGTTCGTTGTGCCGAGCCGGAAAAAATTATAGAATTAGTTAATTCTATCGAAGAAATCGAAGAGGTAAAAATAGAAGACAGAAAAACTTCAGGTAAAAGTTCGGCAGGCGGTTTGGAGGGTATTCGGGTCAATGTGAATATGCTGGATAGAATGCAAAATCTTGTGGGTGAATTGGTGGTTACCACCTCTCAACTTGCCGGAATTATTGGAAGTTTTGGCGAAGAAAAATTTGAAGGAGTTCTCGATCTCCATGGCAGGAGTGTAAAAGAATTACAGGAAGTTATTACTAAAATCAGATTGGTCCCTCTTTCGTTGATTTTTGATAAATTTCCTCGATATGTAAGAGATTTAAGCAGAGAATTAGGAAAAGAAGTGAATATTGAAATTTTCGGAGCTGACATAGAAGTTGATCGATCTCTTCTTGAAGGAATTAGTGATCCTCTTATTCATCTTGTTAGAAATTCGGTTTCTCACGGCATTGAATTGCCGGAGGAAAGGGAAAAATCGGGTAAACACAGAGAAGGAAAAATAACGGTTTCAGCTAAAAGCGTAAAGGGAGACATTTTGATACAGATAAGTGATGATGGGAGGGGTATCGACGAAAAAGAGGTTATGCTGGTGGCTTTCAAGAGAGGATTGGTTGATGAAGAAGAAATGGAATCACTTTCTAAAGCTGAAATTTTAAGATTTTTATTTACGCCGGGTTTTACTACTAAAGAAAAAGCAGACAAAGTTTCGGGCAGAGGTGTAGGGCTGGATGTGGTCAGGAAACTTGTTCGTTCCGTAGGAGGAAGCGTAAATATAACTACAGAAAAGAACAGAGGTACTACCATATCGATGAAAATGCCTCTTTCAATGTCGATAATTAAGGTTTATTTGCTCGGGCTGGATAATCAATTGTTTGCGTTACCGATGACTTTTGTTGATGAGACCTTAACTATTTCCAGGAAGTCTATTTCATACCTTATGGGAAAAGAGGTAATGTTGCTTCGCAGAGAAATCCTCCCTGTTTATCATCTTGCTGATATTCTTGGCCAACATTCTTCGAGTAACGGGAATCAGAATTCTCCATGTGTCGTTGTCGAGGTTGAAAATGATCGTTTTGCCATTGTGGGAGGAACTTTTAGAGGAAGTATGGAAGCAGTTGTCAAGCCTTTGCCTTCGCCGATCGATAAGATTAAAGGATATGTAGGTATTACAATGATCGGAGACGGAAGACCGTGTTTGATCTTAGACTTGCCTGCTTTAAGATATAGGAGGAGTTATGAAAATACAGGATCTTAAAGATTTACAATTGGACGGAATAAAGGAAGCCGCGAATATCGGAGGAGGTCATGCTGCTACGGCTTTAAGCCAGATGTTGAATAAACAGGTGGAAGTAAAAGTGCCGGAAATAGAAATTTTTCCTATCGAAAAGACATCCGAAATATTAAACTTAAAGGGAAGTATAGCTGTCGCGGCTCTTACTAAATTTTTTGGCGATGCGACTGGGCGGAATCTTGTGGTGCTGGACGAAAAAGACGCAAAGATGCTTGTAGGTATCTTACTGGATAAAGAAATATCCGATTATTCTGAAATTGACGAAATGGGAGTTTCTTCTATCAAAGAAGTTGCCAATATACTTTGCAGTTCTTATCTCAGCGCAATTTCTGAATTTCTCGGTTTAATGCTTTTGCCTTCGGTACCGATAATTGTGTGGGACGATTTCCGATCTATAATTTCTAGCGCTTATCTTGAGTTTACTGCCGGAGAAGAATTTGTCTTCTGCGTGAAAAGTATCTTTCATTTTAAGAATACCGATAGCAGATTGGAAGCTTTTCTACTTTTGATACCCGATTCTGAAAGTCTAAATAACATATTGAAAGCCATGAATCTTTTATGAAAATGATTTTTTGAAAATGACGATATCTGAACAGGAAAAAAAGCTTTTAAAACTATTTTCAAAAAAAATTGAGCCCACCGATTCCGGGTCGCATAATAATCTTGCGGTTGTCTACTATAATAAAGGTTTGGTGAAAGAGGCGGTCGAAGAGCTTAAAAAAGCACTCGGAATAGATCCTCACTTCACTCTGGCTAAGAATAATCTTGATTATATCTATAGAAGCACGGGATATTATGACGAACAGATAGAGAAATTAGAAAGTAAGATTGAAAAAGATCCCGATGAATATGAATCGAGATTGGAGTTAGCGAGAGCTTATAAAAGCATAGGCAATTATTATGAAGCGATCAATCAGTATAGTAAATATTTAAGGCAAAAACCCACGGACGTTCAGGCTCTTTTGGAATTAGGGATAGCCTGTAAAGCCAGCGGTTTCTATGAACCTTCGGTTGAACAGTTGAAAAAGGTCATTCGGCTGGATAAAAACAACGCGGCTGCTCATAAGTATCTTGGGGAAGTTTATTATAATCTGGGTATGTTCTCTTCAGCTATAGAAGAGTTAAAAACGGCAATAAGGCTTAATTCCGAGGACGCGGAATCGTATTATTTGTTGTCTTTTACTTATGGGGAAGAAGGGAAATTCGATGAAGCCACTAAAGCCGCAAAAAAGGCAATAAATTTAAATCCCCGTTTCGGTAAAACAGAGGCGAATTTAAGTTTAGGTCTTTATAAAAGGAAAGGTTATGAAGATTTCCTGTCTGTTTCAAAAGATAAAATAGAGGAAAATCCTTCTTTTGGTTTTTATGCTATGGGACTCGCTTATAAAAACAAGGGGTTATTTAAAGAAGCTCTTGCAGAACTTGAAAAAGCAATAAAAGCCGATCCTGGTAATTCTCTGGTTAGGGAGCAAATAGGTGAAGTATATCTGTTTACCGGTCAAAATGAAGAAGCTGTAAAAGCTTATCTGGAGGCTCTTAAACAGGATCCCGATTTACCAAAACTGGCTAACAATATAGGTATTGCTTATCATAGGTTGGGAAAATTAGAAGATGCTATTTCCTGGTATAAGCGGGCAATCTCAAAAGAGCTAAATTACGCGGTTTCCTGGAATAATCTTGGAGTAGCATACTATCATTCAGGAGCTCCAAAAGAAGCTTTTAACTGTTTGAAAAGAGCTAAAGAGATAAATCCCGAGTACGCCGATTCTTATTTGAATATAGGTCTTGTTTATATGACGAGAGGAAATTATGAAACTGCTGAAAAGTTTTTTAAAAAAGTTATTGAGATGAAGGGAGAGAATCCTCTTCCTTTTAATTATCTGGGGTCGGTTTATTTGAATCTCGAGAGATTTGAAGATGCGATATATTTCTTCAGAATGGCTGTTGAACGGGATGACAGTTTTGCTGAAGCTCTTTATAATCTGGGTTTTGCCCTGTCCAGAATAGGCAAGTATGACGAAGCTCTTG
Source organism: uncultured bacterium (assembly GCA_964631335.1). Taxonomy (GTDB): domain Bacteria; phylum Hydrothermota; class UBA3072; order UBA3072; family UBA3072; genus JAFGHJ01. Next base: position 12,093 of record CAZVXD010000006.1, on the reverse strand, counting down.
AAGCCACTAAAAAAGCTATGGAGATAGATCCTTATTATTCGAGCAATAGATTTAAATTAGGAGTAGACATTTATTCCGAACGTCTCGGCATTCTTGTTGCGAGAGAACTGACAAAAGATATGGAAGTGGGTAGAGTAGCGGGAGAGGAAACCGCCGAGGATTTCTTCGGAGATTTGTTCGAATCTCCGGAAGAGGAAATCAAGCCCAAGTTAGACATTAAGAAAGAAATACAGAAAGCAGGCGCTTTGATTAAAGAAAATAATTTAAATAAAGCTTTGGAACTATTGTTGGAGATTAGGAACATAGAACCGAAAAATGAAGAATTATTGCTTCTTCTCGGTACAATATATGAAAAGAAAGATTTGCTTGGAGAAGCAAAGGATGTTTTACGCGATCTGGTTCCTGGGAACCTCGAGGCTTCGAAGCTATTAGTAAAAGTATATCAGAAAAACCGAGAATGGGAAAAAGTTTTGACCTTATCCAAAGAACTTAATAAGAAATACCCTGAAGAAGCATTTCCTTATATCGCTTCCGCCCAGTATTTAAAAAGAAAAAGACAACATAAAAAGGCGATAGAACTTCTGAAAAAATTCCCTGGTTGGAAAAAAGAAAATGGGATTTTGCTGGAGTTGGCGTCTATTAATTTTAAGCTGGGTAAGAAAAAGACGGCTCTTTCTTTAATAGAAAGAAGTCTTTCGGTTTCTCCTTCGGCAGAAGGTTATTATCAGCTTTCCAATCAGAGGATAAAAGAAGGTGACTTTAAAGGTTCGATCGAAGCATTGCTTAAAGCTAAAAAATTAGCACCCAGAGATAAGAGAATTTTAAAATCATTGGTAAAAGCTTATCTTATTTCTAAGAATTATGATGGAGTTTTAAAGAGCGTGAAAGAAGCTAAAAGTGTTATAAAAGCCGATAGTGATTTGGCTCTGTGGGAAGGCAAAGCTTTCTTTAATAAAAATGATTTAGACTCCGCAATAAAAAGTTTGAAACAGGCGATCGGTTTCGACAGTAAAAACTTTGAAGCCAGCCATATGTTGGCTTCTTTGTATTTCAGGCATGGTAGGTATAAAGAAGCAGAAAGTTTATGGAATAATATAGTAAATGAGGCAAAAGATAAAAAGATTTTAAATAAAGCGAGAGAAGCCATTGAGAGTTTACTGCGGCTTAAAAATATCACTGGGGAGATGTAATGCCTATTGAAGGACCAATAAAAGAATTAGGTCTTTTCGAGCTTTTTCAGTTGATTTCTCTGGCTGAAAAAAAAGGTATTTTGACTATAAGCGGCGAGGATGTTTTAAAGTCTTACGTTCTTTATTTTGAAAAGGGTAATCTTGTTTCTATCGATTTTCCGGAAAGATTGAAAAAGGAAATGTTAAAAAGAGATTTTTTAACCAGAGAGGATATGATAGAAATCTCTGATAATAAATTCGTCGACTATTTAATAGAGAATGAAGTAATTTCAATCGGTACATTTAAAGCGGTTTTCAAACAGACGGCGATAGATGTGCTTTATTCTCTGTTCTTAATAAAGAACGGTCATTTTATTTTCCGTGAAACCGATTTTGACCTACCTGATTATCTCGTCCTGAGCATAAAGATAGAAAATATCATATTGGAAGCCGCGAGAAGAATCGATGAAATATCCAAAATGGAAGAAATTCTGCCTAATACGGATATCATTCTTGAAGTTTCGACCGATTTAATTGAAAAAGAACAAATAAATCTTTCTCCCATTGATTGGAAGCTGCTTTCTCTTATAGACGGAAATTTAACCATACGCGATATTTTAAACAAAGTGGGCGGTGATAAGTTCACCGTAATGAAATCCCTTTATGGCATGACCATGACAGGAATAATAACGGAAAAGAAAATTTCGGTAGATGACATAATAAAGAAAGAGAAGACACCTATAGAAAAAAACACGGAAAAAATGAAAGAGTTGAACAGGTTATGGAATAAAGGTAAATATACCAAGGGGCTTAAAGAATTGTTAAAGTTGAAAGAGATGAATCCTGAAGATCCCCGTATTCCTTACAATATGGGCTACTTTTACCTTGCCGAGGGAAGATTTAAAGAGGCTATTTCGGAATGGAATTCTTTTCTTCTTTTGTCTTCAGATGAAAAAAGAAAGAAGGAAATTCGAGAGACACTTGAGTTGTTAAAAGGAATCCATAAAAAGATTGTAAATTGGGAGGTATTAATTGAATGAAAAAGGACTCCGACCCGATATTAATTCCTTGGACGTATTAATTTCTCTTGCCGATCTTTACGTTGAAAATGGGTTAATAGATGAAGCTAAAGATCTTTTAAAAACCGCTATTGAAGAAAATAAAGAAGAAATAAAGCCTTATTCCATGCTGAGTAAAATTTATATAAACCAGGGAGAGGAAAAAGAAGCAGCCGAAGTTTTGAAAAGTGCCATGAAAATCAACCCCGAAGACAAAGAAATAAACAAGTTACTAAAGTCTTTAAAATTAGAAAAAGATGTGGATACAAAAGAAAAAAAGAAGAAGTCCCGTAGTAAGCTGGGTGATTCTCTCGATGAGGTTTTAAATAATTTATTTCAAGTAAAAGGCATAATAGGGGTTTTGATTGTAGATGATATTGGAGCCCTTATAGAAGCGAAATTAGAATTACCTTTGGAAAAGGAATCCACTGGAGCGATAATTTCTTCTATTTTTGATAAAATTAGATTTTCATCTCCTGACCTAAAATTAGGAAATATAAATAGAGTCTTTTTTGAATTACCCGGAGGAAATATTATGGTTCTGGGTTCAAAATCCTTGAGATTTATTGTCCTCACCGCTAAAAATATTTTAATTGGAGAGGTGGATAATATATTGACAGAAGCTTTCCGTAAAACTGTTGAACTTCTGGGGGTAGAGTGATGAAAAAAATAATGGAAGGTATCGGATCGATGGATGGAGTTTTATCGTGTTATCTGGTGGATAGAGAGGGGGAAATTGTTGAACATATTGGGAGTGATAAGCTGGATACATCTCTTGCGGCTGCGGTAATTGCTGCCATTACTAAAGAGCTCTCGACTCAAATGGGAATAGAGGATAGGTTTTCGATAATCATAATGGCTAATGAAAAGAATCTTTTTATCGTTACTCAGCAAAATTTTATTTTAGCTGTTTTTGCCGATTCTAACGTAGATACGGGAAAAATTCGGTTTGAGTTACGCGGATGTGTAAAGGCTATATCCGAAGAATTATAAGTGTCGACAATTATACTTTTCTATGAGATACAGAAAAGAATCGAGCAATTTCTCGAGAAATTTCTTGTCAGGACCGGTGCGCAGCACATTCTTTTTGCCGCTAAAAGCGGGGAAGTACTGGTTCATTCGGGTTTAAAAAAAGAAGAAAAAATTTCTTCTATAACAGCTCTCCTCGCAGGTGTTTTTAACGCTACAGAGGAATTGGCTAAACTGGTCGACGAACATCAGTTTAAACAATTATTTATTAAAGGTAAAGCTTATAGTTTATTTTATCAAAACATAAATTCAAAATTTTTATTGGTTGTAATATTTAAAGAGGAAACTTTATTGGGGTCCGTAAGAGTACTATCTCAGAAGCTCGCTGATAAATTGAAAAAAGAATTGGAACAGAAAAAACAGACGAGAAATTCTATTCTCGCGAATATCGACGGAGAAACACTTATGAAGAATTTATTTAAAAAATGAAAAAGAAATTGGTAATTGTTTTTTCCTTAGTGTGCTTTATCGTTATACTTGGATTTCTTTCGGATTTTATTATTCTTAAAATTCAAGATATGCTTGAACAAAGAATACTTTCTATATTGCCTGATGGCAGTTATGTGAAAAATATAAGTATTAAAGGGGTAACCGAAATATCAGCCGATTCAATATATATTAAAGATTTTGGTTTGATGCCTAAGGTGAAAGTGCTGTATAGCCCTGCAGGTGTTCTGCGCAGAAGAATAAAAAAAGTATTTCTTGATTCTCCCTCGTTTTCAATCCCCGATAGGAAAAGAGGTACGGAAGGTGGCGGTGTATCAGCGCTTTTTTTTGTTGAAGAAATTCAAGTTAGCAATGGTTCCGTGGAATGGAAGGGTCATAATTTTAAAATAAATGGTACCGGAGGGATTTTTTCTACCGGAAGCGGCAATATCGTTTTGGATATAGAAGAATTGTGGGGAAAAGTAGACGATATCCCTTTCAACGTTCGTGAAATCGATTTATCCATATCAGATAGAATTTCGAGTTTAGATGTTGAAAGCCTTAAAATAGGTAAATCTGAATTTGAAATAGAGAGTAATACCGAGGGAGAAATACAAGGTAATGGCAGAATATATTTGACTGATCTAAAAGAACTTTTTAATATTGAGGCTAAAGGCTTTTTGGATGTGTTTTTTTCTTATGATACTGTTTTTACTTACAAAGGCAGAAGTCATGTGGAGAGTTTAGCGAATTTTAATTTACCTGAGTTCGATTTTGCTGGTGTCGAAGATTCGGTTAGTATAGAAGGCGAAAAAATTTCAGGCTTTTTTGATTTTGGAGAAGAAATTTACGGCCGAATTAGGCTGAGAGATTTCAATCTGGAAAACATACGGGACAAGTTTCCCGACTCAAAATTATCGGGTTTTATAGATTTTAATTATATAGGGAAGGATACTTTATCTTTTATTTCAGAGCTTGGCGGCGAAATACTTCAGAGTCCTTTAGAGAATTTGTATTTTAATTTGACCGCAGAAAGGGGGAAGATATATATAGATAGTTGTAAAGGGTGGTTTAATGAGGGAGAATTTAATTTTTCGGGGTTTTTCGAGGATAAAATAAATGGAATTTTGCAGGTTAAAAAGGTAGATATTACACCTGTTGCGGAATTTTTCGGAATTAAGACTTCGGCAATTTTAGATTTAGGCCTTTCTATTAATGAAAGAATTTATGGAGCTTTTTCTTTGGAAAACCTTACTTATGAAGACGTCAAATTAGAACTTTTAGAGGGTAATCTCAGCCTGATTCAAGAAAGAAATGATTTTTCAGGTACGGTTGGTTTTGTGTCCCGGAATTTTTTATTTAAAGATAGAAAGATATTCGATCTCGGAGAAACACATCTGAAGATAGCCGGAAAAGAATTGCAAATAGGAGGGATTTTTAAGGGCAAAAGAAGAAAATTAAACTATGATTTTGAGTTGAATTCCGATACAATAAAAATTAAAAGTATGAGATTCGAATATCCCGATGGGTGGCTTTATCTGGCGGATCCTTTTTCTTTTTCTTACACAGACGTACTGCGACTGCAGAACGTTAAATTTTTGGGCAATAAAGGGGAAATTTTTAAAGTTGATAATATATTTGTGTCTTCAAAGGAAATAAAAGGCGATTTAGAAATACGTGGATTTAGGCCGGAATTTCTCAGGGAATTCGGAATCATTCGTCATCCGTTTTCCGGTCAAATATCTGGTGACGTTTCGCTCAGGGGTGTACCCGATTCTCCCGTTTTTTATTTGCGGGGAGGAGGAAAAATCGGTATTAGGGAAGAAGAATTTGGGGATTCTTTAGATTTTTTTGTCCGGTATGAGAATAAGAAGTTTTTTATAGCAAAAATTATAATTAACGAGGAAGGAAAAAAGTCTGAGTTTAAAGGGGTTGTTGATCCGGGAGAAAATTATCTGGATGTTGAAATGGAACTGCGGGAAGCGGGAACATGGATTTTTTACCCTTTGAGAAAATATGTTCTCGCTAATAGTTCAGACTTATCAGGCAATATTCAGGTCAGGGGTGATTTTAATAAACCTCTGGTTTACGGCGAAGCAAGTCTTAAAGAAGCAGATTTGCTCGTAAAAGATTTAGGCATAGAAATCAAAGAACTCCGGGCGGAAGCTTTCTTTAAAGGAGAAGAAGGAGAACTGGAAAACATTTCGGCTTTTTTGGGTGAGGGAAAAGTAGAGGCGGAGGGTAGAATTAATTTAACGAAAAAGGAATTCCACATAAAGTCAAAGCTTAGAAATTCTCCGATTACATGGGATTATATCAATGCTACCATAGATGGTGATTTATCTGTTAACATTGTTGATGAAAAAGTATTTGTAGAAGGGAATGTCTTTCTTAACAGAGCTACGATTACTATGGAATTTGAACAAAAGAAAGAAAAAGGAGGTCGTCCTTCTAATTTATTTCTGGATTTAACTTTTGACGCCAGTCAGGGGAATGTATGGATTCGGAACGATCTTGCCAATATTGAATTGGCAGGTAAAGTGGGAGTGAACTACGAAGGCGGTCCTTTATTGCTTTCAGGTAATTTGGAAGTAAGACAGGGAACGTTTTACTATCTTTACAAAAGTTTTGAAGTGACTGAAGGGAAGTTTAATTTTAATGAATCTCCTGAGATAAACCCTAACATCAATGTTAAAGCCATAACTCTTATTTCCGACGGTTCCGATAAAAATCAGGAACAGGATACCGTGTTTCTTGAAGTTACCGGAACAATGAAAGTTCCAGTCTTTGATATTTATTCCAAATCTTCCCTGTCTAAGGCGGAAATCATTACGCTTCTTTCTTTAAACGTTGGCTGGGAAGATCTCACGTCTGTTAAACCTCTTGGGCAATCTGTTACTGAAAAAGCTTTTAATTACTGGGTCAGACAGACCTTAAACCGCAGATTAAAAGAAGAATTCGGTATCGATGTTTTGGAAATGCAGGGGGGGAACGGTCATTACGAGTTTGTCGTTGGCAAGTACGTGACTGATAAACTTTTTGTTAAGGCAAGGACAGATATTCAATCTTACGGAATATCTGAAATAGAAGCGGAATATAAGTTGAAAAAATGGGGATATCTTAAGGCAGAAAGAGATTTTGAAGGGCAAACAAGATTTCTTTTCAATCTTGAATGGCGATATTAAGTGTTGGGTCAGAATGGGCTTTCGGCTTACAGCTTTAACATTATTGTTATACTTTTTTAAGTTCTTTAGCTGTAAGCTGAAGGCTGTTAGCTGATAGCTTTGTTTGTGGGGAAGCATTGACAAATTTGGTTTTTTTGATAAAAATATAGGCGTGCCCCTGTAGCTCAGTGGATAGAGCACCGGTTTCCTAAACCGGAAGTCGTAAGTTCGAGTCTTACCAGGGGTATATATTCATAGGTGTTTAAATTGAAGAACTGAAGGGTAAGCAACGAAGAGTAAGAATTGATCAAGTTTAGAATCAGGTTGAAGGTTTTTTAAAATATACATAAAAGGGGGATTCATGGCGAAGCACAGGAGAAAGGATTTAAAACACGATGAGTTTAAAGAAACTATCGAAAATTTAGTGATTTTTTACGAACACCATAAAAATAAGGTTTTATCGATTGTCGGCGGTCTTGTTGTATTACTTATATTTTTTTTCGTGTACAAAAACAACAAACAAACAAAAATATCAGAATCAAAAGAGATGTATAATATGGGTATGATCTTGTATGTAAATGGAGATTTTATTCAGGCTCGAGAAAGATTTCAGTCTGTTGTCGATAAGTATTGGGGTACACCCTTTGTTAATCGATCGACATTTATGCTCGCAAATATAAGCTATAAACAGGGCGATTTGGATGACGCGATGGGAAAGTTTAAGTCTTTTATCGATGGAGGTTATGATGAATTTTTAACTCCCAGCGCGTATCAGGGAATAGCGCAGTGTTATGAACAAAGGGGTAATCTGCCTGAAGCGATAGAAAATTATGAAATAGCGGCAGATAAATTCAAAGATAATTTTGCTCGAGCGGAATGCTTGCTGAGTCTTGCAAGGTTATATCTTGGTCAACAGAAAACAGATAATGCGGAAAAAGTTCTAAAACAAGTGCTAGAGATTTCTGAAGACCCTGAAGTTATCGAAGCAGCCGAGGAGAAATTAAATTTAGTTCAGGTCCAGAAAGAATTTAATGAATAAAAACTTAGTTGAAAAAATCAGAAAAGTTATTGCGGAAAAAAAGCTGGATGCGGTTATTGTAACCGATATTTACGAAATCCTGAGTCTATTGGATATTAATGCTTCTTTTAATATAATTGAAATAGGTTTTTATCTGTTAATTACGGAGAAAGAGCTTTTCTTGATTGGGGATCCTTTTTCTTTTTCATTTGTAAAAATTCCAGAAGAAGTTAAAGTGAGAAAGGTTGATATAAGTAGTATAAAAAAAGAGGGATTTTCTCCTGTTGGAGAGCTAAAGAAACTTCTCGAAGAATTAAATGTAAAAAAAATCGGGTCATTTGGAGAAATAAATTTGATTAATTTCAAAACGGTTAAGATACCGGATCCTTTTGCAACGGTTTTTCTTAAACCGGATAAGAAAAGGTTATCCATCCTTAAAGAAAACGCTTCAATTTGTGAGAAAGTTTTGAAAAAGGCTCTTAAAGAACTAAGAAACAATGTTGGAGAAATTTCCATAAGAAATATTATTGATGAAGAAATATATAAATTGGGTGGAGAAAGAAGGGCTTTCCCCACAAAGGTAATTTTCGGGAAAAACACTTCTAACCCTTTCGCTTTAAGTAATAACTCTAAATTGAAAGATGGCGACCCGATAGTTTTTAATTTCGGAATTATACGCGCGGGTGTAGGTGTAGAAGTAGCCAGAACCTTTATATGGGGAAAACACGATAAATCTTTAGGAAAAACTTATAATGAAATAACCGAAATATATGATAAATTTCTTTCTTTTATTTCCTACGGTAAAATAGCAAAAGAAATATACAAATATGTTTTCGAGCTTATTAAAGAGAAGGGGTACGACAGGAACTTTATTCCGCCAATAAATGCCCCGTTGACCCTTAGCGGAAAGAGTATAAACATTTCAAAAAACAGCAATTTTATCCTTAAGGAAGGCACACTTTTATTTCCTCAGTTAAATTTTTATTTTCCGGGGAAATTCGGAATAAAGTTCCAGGATATTTTTTTCCTGGGAGTCAAAAATTATAATCTTACCGATTTTCTTACTAAAGGAGAAGTAAGTGTTCTTCTTATTCCCGATAAGGTCTGAAAGTCGGGTTAGACGGTTTCCCGCGGTAACCGTGTCATTAATAGTTTTAAATATTTTAATTTTTCTTTTTAGTTACCCGGCTATGAAAAGGCAGCATAGTTTTATAATCGAAAAATCAATTAAGCTCCAGGAGATAGAGATAAGAACGTTATCGCTGGAAGACCCTTCCGCAATTATCGAGTATGCTAAAAACCCGGAAGTTCAAAGAGAAAAAATAGAGAAAAGAGAAATTGTAATATCTGATGAATTATGGGAAGAATGGAAGAATGCTTATGATGAATTCCAGGAGGCAAGAAATAAAAGTATTTCCCGTAAATATGGGTTTGTTTCAACCGATTTTGACCTTTCTACTCTGGTCTCTTATATGTTTCTTCATGCGGGATTTATGCATTTGTTTGGTAATATATGGTTTTTATGGCTGGTAGGACTAAATGTAGAAGATGAGTGGGGAAGGCCTTTTTTCTTCGGTTTTTATATTCTTTCCGGGATTGTAGCCGCTCTTCTTTATGCCGTTATGTCTCATTCCGATTTGCCGTTAATCGGAGCTTCGGGTGCTATCGCAGGGGTTATGGGAGCTTTCGCGATTCAGCATTATAAATCAAAAATATATTTTTTATTTATTCTTATTTTTCCGTTTATTTTTAAAGTATTTCCTCTTTACGCGTGGTTTTATCTTCCTTTGTGGTTCATTATCCAATTGTTTTATGCTGTATATTTAACGGATTATTCAAACGTGGCTTTCTGGGCTCATGTTGGTGGATTCGGTTTTGGTTTAGCTGTGGTGATTTTCTTACGCTATAGCGGTCTTGAGAAAAAATATCTAACTCCCCTCGTAGATAATACTCTAAATTTTATGGATTCAGATTTCAGTAAAGCTGTGGAAGCCAGAAGTGCAGGAAAAACAGAAGAGGCGGAAAAACACTTGAAAGAAATATTGCTTAGAGAACCTTCAAATCTCGACGCGGCAGAAGAACTAATAGATATTTATTTAAAGGGAGGAAATAAAAAAGAAGCGAAATTAGTCGCCAGAGAAACCTTTCGGATGCTCAGAATGGAAAAGAAAGAACCTTCGATTATTTTAAATTTTTATGAAGATACTCTGGAAGAAAAAGGGCTTATTTCGAACTTAAGCCCATATGATTTTTACTTTATTTCTCAGTTGTATGATAAGCGAGAACAGAAGGGAAAAGCTGCTAAGGTTTTGGCTATAGCTTATAAGGAGAACAGAGATACAAACGACGCTCCCTACATATTGCTGCGACTAATTAAAGCGCTGGCATTTAGCGGAAATCAAAAGTTTTTGAAAAAGGCGCTTTTTGAACTGCAGAAGAAGTTTCCCGAGTTGAAAAATAAGGCGATTGCGATACTGCGGGAAGTAAGAAATGGACAGAAATAAGGCTTTAGAAATATTAAAGAGTAGATTAACGGACGATCGGATGATAAAACACAGTTTTGCTGTTTCCGCCTGTATGAAAACTTTAGCCGAAAAATTTAATGAAGATCAGGAGAAATGGACGCTCGCGGGTCTTTTTCATGATATCGATTACGAAGAAACGAAGAAGAAACCGGAAGAACACGGAATAAAAGGAGCCGGGTACCTGGAAGAATTTGGAGTATCTGCGGATATATTACACGCCATAAAAGTTCACGCTGGTAATGCTGAACCGGAAAGGAATATGGATATAGCCCTTTTGGCGTCAGACGCTGTTTCGGGTCTTATAGTTGCCTCGGCACTTGTAAACAAAGAAGGTTTAAATGGATTGGACGCCGAATTTGTATTAAAAAGATTTAAAGAGAAAAGATTCGCTGCGGGAGCCAGCAGAGAAAACATACACAGATGCGAAGAAATCGGTCTGGAATTAGATGAATTTATTTCTATATGTATCGAAGGGATGAAAAATGCCTCTGATGTTCTTGGTCTTTAGCTTTTCAATGGGCTATAGCCCTAAAACGAAGACCGATTCACTAATCTTTTCCGAGACAGATAGCTGGTTTTCTGAAGACAAATTTCAACACTTCGCGCATTCGGCCGCGATTTCTTCGTCGATATATCTTATCGCTAATAATATAACGAGAAAGGACGACGATACGTCTTTTTATATTTCTTTTTCTATTTCATCACTTATTGGTCTGTCTAAGGAAATCAAAGACAGTAAAGACGAGAAAGGCAAGGCATCTTCTAAAGATCTTGTGTACGATATAGCCGGTGTTTTATTTGGGATACTTCTGGTTTCGATCGGCGGCTCATAACCACGCCTCCACTCAGGGCGAAATTTTGTGGTTCCTTAATCACTTTTCCTGTATTAGTTTACTTAAAACTTTTTTTAATTCGTTTGTATCAAAAGGTTTAGTGATTACCCCTTTAAACCCATAACTTTTATGGTTTGCCATTACCTGGTCGTTCGAATATCCGCTTGATACCAGAGCTCTTATATTGGGATCTAATTCTATTAATTTTTTAATAGCTTCTTTACCTCCCATTCCTCCCGGAATTGTTAAATCGAGGATAACAGCATCGAAAGGTTTTCCGAGATCGAATTCTTTTTTGTATATTGTGTATGCTTCTTCACCATTTGTCGCGAATTCGACATTATAACCTATTTTTTCCAGCATTCGCTTTAAAGCGTTTCTTACTATTTTTTCATCGTCCATCAGTAAAATTCTGCCCCGCATTATTTCCTCTTTTTTTTGATCTGATTTTTTTTCAATTTTATTTTCTTCACATCTTACTGCAGGTAGATAGATGTAAAAAGTTGTACCCTTTCCTAATTCCGATTTGACTGTAATATAACCGTTATGTTTTTCGACAATAGAGTAAGTTGTTGCTAATCCTAAGCCGCTGCCTTTTTGTTTGGTTGAAAAGTAAGGGTCGAAGATTCTTGATAAATGCTTTTCCGCAATGCCCAGTCCTTTATCTTCCACTGTAATTTTAATGTAATTTCCTTTCTCAAGTGGTAATACAGAGTTTTCTTCTATAAAGGTGTTTTCGAGTTTTATTTTTATTGCTCCTCCCTCCGGCATTGCCTGATCAGCGTTTATTATCAGGTTACTTATAACCTGACTGATCTGGTTCCTGTCAACTTCGACTTTACATATATCTTCCGGTATATCATAAAAGCAC
>CAZVXD010000005.1:23847-35994 GCA_964631335.1 uncultured bacterium | reverse complement strand
GCTCTTCTTGTCATTCATTCTCTGCTCGACGTGAATAGTGACGGACTTGTCGATAACACTGATGAATTTCCGATAAATTTGGGTCAGGGTTTTTTTGATCAATCGCAAGTCTTTGTAGGAGATAATAGGTCACAGGAATATACTGCAGATAACCATACAATTGAAACAAATCATTCGAACAATGAGTATAACCCAAGCAGATGGGATCAGGTAAGCAAAACATGGGTGGACGATTTGACTGGTTTGGATACTTTGTACACCGATACGATGGGCACGCCTGTTGCGACTATATGGGAGCATATAAACACTACAGAGCTTGATGGTTCTACTCCTGATGGCATGTTAGTTGATAGCGCTGTAAAATATATAGCGGAATACCGGAACGCTCATCCTGAATTATGGTGTATGAAATTCAGCGTTGTTCTTGTTACCGACGGAAATCCTAATGTACCTCGGACTACTTGTGAGGAGGTAGATTGTAGTAATCCAGGAAACTGTGGTGAGTATGATTATCAGGAGAATCTTTTATATGGAGCCAAGGATCTTGTTAATGTTGCGTATAACGCGTTTCATGGAGATAACGATAATATTGAAGGTCCCGATTCGGTACGGGTCTTTACTGTTGGTTTTGGTCCCGACATTGATGATTCTTGTGCGAATACTCTTAATTGGGCAGCGAGATGGGGTGGCACCTGCGCGGATTCATCTATGATTGCGGGGAATATTACGGCTGTTGACGGATCTGAAGAGTGTTGTGGTACTGTAGATCCGCGAGTTAAACCACTCACCGGATACGCCTATATTGCGGAAAACGCGGGAGATCTTGCAAATGCGCTTAGGAGTATATTCGTAGAAGTCGAAGCCAGCATGTCTCAATCCTACACAGCGGCGGAAGTAACATCTGTGGAGGAGGAATTTCTTTCTACTGAATATCAGTCTAAGCTTTACGTGGCTTCATTTAAACCGGACACAATGCCCTTCTGGGACGGTAATCTCAGAGCTTTGAAGATGCTTCCCGGCGTACTCAACCTGGATATTCTGCCGGATTCTGTTAAAATCTGGGAGGCTGGAGATACCATCGCGAAAACTTCCGCGGATTCGCGCCCCATCTACGGTATTAAGTCGGATGGAAGTATGCTTCCGTTCGATACCTCTCATTTTACGGTTTCGGACCTCGACGTCTCCTCCGCGAATCTTTTTAGCGTGGTTGACCGAATAAGGGATGGTAATACTGATGATAGTCTTGGTCAATTGGGTGATATTTTTCATTCGTCTCCTGTGCGAATACAATCTCCGAATTATTTCTATGAAGATGAGGGCTGGGACAGCTTTTATAATATTATGAGCGCAAATAGAAGCGCTCTTATATACGCGGGAGGGAATGACGGTATGCTTCACGTTATCGCTGATACTATTTATGGTCAGGCGGGAAAAGGAGGACATGAGATCGCGGGTATAATTCCTATGAATTTTGTCCCTAAAGTGAAAAATTTGCTTAGCTTCCACGATTACTTTGTGGACGGAGACCCTATGGCTGCCGATGTATGGTTTCCCGCTAATAATTCAGATAGCACCAAGGAATGGGATGAATGGCACACGATTTTAATCGCTACTCAGGGAGAAGGTGGAAATTCTTTTACGGCTTTTGATATCACCGATCCCAGAAATGAAACTTCTCACACTGTGGATTCTCTTACATTTTTATTTGACGCCTGGCAAAGCGATACTTTAAAAAATAGATTAGGGTTTACCACCTCGAATCCGGCTATATATAAGGTAGGCGTGAACTGGTCGGCGTATTCGGGAAGATTTATAGACCGTTTTTACGGTTTTATGGGTGGAGGACAGTTCCCGGATCCTATGGATATTTCTATAGTCGATTCAATTTCATCCGGGACTGTAAAAGGTAATAATATTATTGCATTCGATGTCTGGCAGGCGGCAACAAGCGGAATCGATGGGAATGTTAGATTTATCCCCCCCGAGGGAGCGAGTATGAACTATCCTTTTGTCGCTTCGCCCGCTCTGATAAATATAGACCCTCGATTTGGGAATCGTTATGATTATTTGTTTATTCCGGACGCGGCGGGTCAGCTATGGTTTGTAAACCTTAAGTTTCCGAATCCTTTAAATTGGAGAGCCTGGAAAATATTCGAACCTGAATTGCCGTCTTCAAGCGATTCGATTCATAACTGGCATCCCGCTTATTATTATCCTTTTGTATGGAAAGACCCAACTTACGGAGGTTACTGGATAGCTTACGGCACCGGAAACCGTTCAAGAATTTTTGATGAATCTTCAGAACGTTTTTACGCTCTCCATTTTGATGCCGACGCTTTTAGCGATACTTCGGATATGCCTTTTTATACCGAAGATTCTTTAGGCGATGCCGGTCTACCAACTGATTGCGGTTGGATGCTCGAACTTACTCATGATAGAGAAAAAGTGGTGACACCGGCGATCTATTTTCAGGATTCTCTTGAATTCTATACTTTTTCTCCGGGAGGAGGAGATACGACACTCGGACCCTGCGACATCGGCGGAGCCGGTTCCGTTTCGCGTTCTTACAGCTTTCAAATAAGAACCGGTCATGGTAATTCAGAGGGTACGGCGACCGGTTCCGGAATGCCCCAGCCTCCCAGCTATAGTTTTAGTATATCCGGTGAAGGTAAAAAGATAATTCAGTCCGGTGGAACAATCGAAGTTCTTGATATAGGTTCATTTATGTCGTTCAGGCAGCATATATTATGGCAAGACGAAGATCGAGACTAATTTTTTGGTGGGGTCTGCTTATGTTGTTTGGCTGTGGGGGAGATAAGGCCTCGTCCGAAAATGTTGCGGCAGATTTCTTATCCTCGGAGTTTACTCCTTCTAATCCGAGAACAACGGATAATATTAATATAGATCCGGTTTTGGTGGAAGGAGAGAATGTCGAACTTAAATGGATGGTAAACGGGGTAGTACAGGATGTAGTTAAGCCGCGTCTATCTCCAAATTATTTTTCAAAAGGGGATACGATCGAGTGCTTAATTTTTGTAGAAGGAAAGCAAAAGAAGAAGATAGGACCGGTTGTTATCACCAATACAAAACCAGAAATTATCCACGTATATATAGACCCATCAGAACCGCGGTACGGAGAAGAACTTTCCATTCTTGGCGATGTAAGAGATCCGGATGATGAAGACGATGTAAGCTTCATTGTGGATTGGTTTATAAACGGACAACTCGGTTTTAGCGGAGAAAAATTACCCGGAGATAAAATCAAAGCAGGAGATGAAATTTATGCGATAGTGGAGCCTTTCGACGGTTCTGAGACTGGTTCGGAAGTAGAAACGGATAAAGTTCCAGTCCAGAATTCTCCTCCTGAAATTGGGGGTGGTTCGCCCGAATGGAAAGAAAGATTAATGAATTATGATTTAGAAGTTAAAGATCCGGACGGAGATAATGTCGAGCTTTCACTCGAAGAAAGTCCTCCGGGCATGAGGCTCGAAGGCACGAGGCTAATCTGGCAATCTCCGGAAGTGGAGAGAGATACATCCTTTAATGTGACCGTAAAAGCCAGGGATGAGAGAGGGGGAGAGACCAGTCTCTCTTTTTCCCTGGATATAAAAAAACGCGAAGTGGAATAGACTTTTCCTTCCTTTCTTGCGTTTCTCTGGGATCCTCATTTCTATTTTTTAAATAGAAATGAGGATTTCAGTTACTTAAACCACAGATTACACAGATTAACACAAGATTTTTATTCTGTTTATACCCAACACTACCCTAAAAAAACACAGAGATCACAGAGTCCACTCCTCTCCCCACAAATAAAAAAAATGGCGCAATTTTTAGGTGCAACTTCCTCAACCAAAACCTGCTTAAAGTAGCGTTGGGGCTCGTCCCCAACAATTTACGGCGGGGGATGAACCCCCGCGCTACAGCGTTTTTTTTGTACATTATTTGAAGTTTATCCCTATGGCTGCGTAGTTGTTATTTTTCCGCTATTCTTGACAGGAAATATAATTTTCTCTTTACGACCTTTGCGCCTCTGCGGTGCAATTTTCCTGTGATAATCATGTGAAATCGTGTGGTTCCAATTAGGGAAAGGCGTTGACAATTCGAAAAAAAAGCCTATTAATACTTCAGAATTATGATACATATTAATGAGAATTACTTGAAATTAAAATCGTCTTATCTCTTTGCCGAAATCGAGAAAAGAGTCGAGGAATTTAGGGCTGAAAACCCTGAAAAAGAAATAATCAGTCTGGGTATAGGAGATGTTACAAAAGCCCTGCCAGGAGCCTGTATCGACGCTTTCCGGGAGGCTGTGGAAGAAATGTCGCGGGATAATTCTTTCCGGGGATACGGTCCTTATAAAGGATATCCCTTCCTCAGGGAGAAAATAGCCGAGATGGATTTTAAGACCATAGGAGCGGATATTTCTCCGGAGGAAATATTTATAAGTGATGGTGCTAAATGTGACACGGGGAATATTCAGGAACTTTTTTCCCTGAATTCGAAGGTTGCTTTACCGGATCCCGTTTATCCTGTTTATGTGGATACAAACGTTATGGCAGGTCGTACCGGTAAGTGGGAAGACGGGAGATACGATAATTTGATATATCTGGATTCAGACCAGGGAAATAATTTCGTGCCCGACATTCCGTCTGAAAAAATGGATTTAATATACCTGTGTTTTCCGAACAATCCAACAGGCGCGACGATCGACAGGAATAGATTAAAAAAGTGGGTTGACTACGCCAGAGAAAACAAAGCTCTTATTTTATACGATGCCGCGTATGTCGCCTTTATACGTGATGATTATATACCTCAAAGTATTTATGAAGTCGAAGGAGCGAAAGATATTGCTATAGAATTTAGAAGTTTTTCCAAAACCGCCGGATTCACCGGTACACGATGCGCTTATACCATTGTTCCGAAGGAATGTATGGCTTACGACTCAAAAGGACAGAAGCATTCTTTGCATGATATGTGGTACAGAAGACAGGCGACTAAATTCAACGGTGTTTCTTATCCGGTTCAGAGAGCCGCTGAAGCGGTATATACGCCGGAAGGACAGAAGCAGGTTCGTTCATTGATAAATTATTATCTTGAAAACGCCGGTTTAATAAGAAAAACTTTCGAGGATTTGGGATATAAGTGTAACGGCGGAGAAAATTCTCCTTATATTTGGATTAAAACCGGAAAAGATTCCTGGGAATTTTTTGATTTACTTTTGAAAAATGCTAATATAATCTGTACGCCCGGAAGCGGATTCGGCAGATGCGGGAAGGGATATATCAGAATAAGTTCCTTCAACAGCCGGGAAAAGGTTGAAGAGGCGGTAGAGCGGATAAAATTAGCTCTTGGCCATTAGCTGATTGCTTTTAGTTTAGAAACAAATAAAAAATCTTGTGTAATAATCCTGTTATTCTCTCTGTGTGCTATGTTGTTCTTCGTGCCTTCGTGAGAATAATTTGATGATGTGTGATGGGTTTTAAACCACATAATCTTTTTCTTTGTGGTCTTTGTGAGCTTTGTGGTTCAATCAGTTGTTCTTCTCCGCGACCTCTGCGGTGCATTTTTCTTGTGTTAATCAGTTTAATCGATTGGTTCCTTGTTTAAATTCATTTTATACCTTGACTTTTCTTGTTTTTTCCGTATTTTGTATGTAACAATTATGAGGAATTATAGAGAGGGGTTTACGTTAATAGAGTTAATGGTAGTTGTAGTTATAATCGGCATTCTTGCCGCGATTGCTATACCTAATTTTGTTAAAATAGTAAATCAAGCCAAAGAAGCTGAAGTGAAATCCAACATGCACACGGTTCAACTCGAAGTGGAGTATTATTGTATAGAAGAAGCTTCTCACAGGTACCCCTCTTCGATTGCCCTTGTTTCCGATCAGTTGCCATCCGAAATGAACAATCCATTTACGCCAGGCGGGGCTACAGTACAGGATGAATCAGATGAGGATATACCCGGGGTTGTTGAGTACGACGCGGAAGATCCTTTTGATTCTTATTCTATTACCGGATTGGGAAAACAGGGAAACATTATTCATTTGATACTTTCACCGGGTCGCGTGGACTAAAATACAATGCAAATAACTTATTACTATGTTAATTTTATTTTACATAAATCGCAAAGAATTTTGCAGGTTGCAAAATTATGATATCTAAATATATGGAATTAAAGCATTTGATTTTGGGAATGTTTTTTGCACGGTAAAAGGTATATGACGATATTTAAATTAATTATCGATGAATTTATTTGCAAGGTTAAGTTAAACTTTAAAAAGTAGGAGGTTTATATGAAGAAACGTGGGTTTACGCTTATTGAGTTAATGGTAGTGGTTGTCATCATCGGTATTCTCGCCGCTATAGCTATCCCGAATTTTGTAAAGATCGTTGACAGAGCGAAATGCGCTTCGGTAAAAGCCAATCAGCATACTGCGCAGGTCGCTGTAGAGTCTATGTCCATAGATTTATACGGAGCTTATCCAACTACTGAATTGGATATAGAAAACGAACTACCGCCTAATTTTAAAAACCCGTATGATGCGAGTGACAGTTTAGACGGTTGCTTTGTGAGTGTGGCGAATGCAACGTATACCCCTGCTAATGAAGATGAAGATGCAGGTCGTATTAGGTATGCTCATAACGGAACGGTTGGAGATGATGATGCTACCGCCTATTCTATTGCGGGATTTTGTAAAGACGGAGCTTATTCGGACTTGTTGCTTATTCCCGGCAATTAATTATTAGGAATTAGTAAAAGACTTGTAAAAAAAGGAGCGTATAATTACGCTCCTTTTTTTTTGTTAAAAAATTAAAATTTCTACATGTCCTACATGTGAGGGACTTAGTCATTGGTCGTTGGTCGCTTGTCAAAAACAAAAGCCTTAGTTTCTACATTTGAATTGGTGTTGACCTTGGACTTTGGACTATGGACATTGGACCAAATACTTTTCTCTGCGTCTTTGCGGTGCAATTTTCTCGTGTTAATCTGTGAAAGCTCGTGTTTAATTTGTGGGTTTTTAAATCTTGACAATTCAAAAAATCACATTATTATTAAACTGTTGGACAGGGGCCGTAGCGCAGATGGTAGCGCGTCTGACTGGCAGTCAGGAGGACACGGGTTCGAGTCCCGTCGGCTCCAAAGTATGAAATGGAGGGCTACTTTTTTATGAGGAAGTCTCTTGTTTTAATACCGATAATTTTTATGTTGTTTCTTATTTCTTGCGGCGGAGAAACGATTTTTGAAGGTATGGCGTACAGGTTAAAGGCAGAAAAAGGGCTTAAAGAGATAAGAAACGCGCTGGCTAAATATGAAATCAAAAGTGGTCAATATCCCGAGCAGGATCAATGGGAGAAGATTCTGGAACCTTATTTCAGGAAAGAAATCAATCCGGATCCCGAATGGATAACAAGAAGAAAAATGTTCGTTATGAGATCTAAGACCAAAATAACTCAGTGTGAGGGGATAGTTAGAGAGATAAAGAAAGATTTAATATACGCGGATAGCTCTCTAAGCGATCGGGTTACCAGGTATCTTTATCCTATCGATTCCGCTTTAACGTATGCCGCCTATGAAATTAACGAAGCCAGAGCTTATGATTATCGGAATATCGTACCTGAGTTGAGTAATTTATCGGATTTTATCGCGAATCTAAAAGTTGAGGAAGAAAAGAATATGGTGATAAATTCAATGCAGCAGCAGAAGGAGGAGCTTGGTTATCTGATAACGGATTTAAAGAATAGTCTTTTAGAAAGGGATCGATTAAGAAAGAGCGATTTGATAAAGGAAGAAGCTGCCGAGTCATTGTTCAATCATATTGAAAGAAAACTCGAGATTCCTCTTCTCGATATTAAAGGACAGGCTCTTCCGGCGCCGTCAGATTCAGCCGATACCATTCCTCTTTATTCGAATGAAATTCAAGATCAAATCGATAAAATTAAAAGCGTGCTTGATACAAAAAAAGATTCGACCTTAATAAGGCAATTGAATGAATTTGATGATATTATGACCTCTTATATAAACGGAAGGGAAAAAATAAATTTTATTCAGACTCTTATCAAAGTTAATAAAAAGATTCCGGTGGCAGTGGAGCTATTTAATTCTTTTTATTCTGAAAGGGACAGGGTTTTAAACGCGAATAAAGTTTTGAACGGATATTCCGCTTTAGAGAATGTTGTCTCTATGGTTAAGCTATATGAGGATGAAAATGATAGCCTTCCAAAAGGGAATCTTTATGAGGTATTTAAAGAGCAGGAAGCGATGAAGGAATTACGAAATGATCTGGCGAGTGATCCTTATATGGAAATTTTGGATAATGGTTATAAGTTAATATCCGAAGCTCTGGATGATGACAGGACTAAATTGGTTATGGATGTCGGTTTTATGAATAATTATAAAGAACTTGTCGAGGAATCATTCAACGATGGACCTTTTTATGAAGTCGGTGATGAATATTCGACCTACTATGTCTGGGTGAAGGCAAAAGACGTTGAGAATACTATTCTTTCGACAAGACCAAAGTTTAAAGCAAAGGAGGATTGACAGGTGAAAAAGACGGCGATATTTTTTATTTCTTTTTTAGTTGTATTGTTTATATCTATTGGTTGTTCTACTACTCCTGAGAAGAAAGAAGAAGTAACGGAAGGTTCTCAGAAACAGGAAGTTTCGGAAGCGGAGAGATATTATAGTTTTGCTTTTGAATACATGAAACAGGAAAACTATCCGGAAGCTATTTCTCTTCTTAAAAAAGCAATTGAAGCGGATTCTTCTTATGTGGACGCGTATCTGGCGTTGAGGCAGGTTTATTTAATAGTCGGAGATACAAATAAAGCGCTCGCTATTTGCAGAAAAGGTTTCAGTTGTTTTGCCGATCCTGAAAGCAGTAGAAAAATGGCAAAAGCGATAGCTTCGTTGTATGCTAAAACGGGAGAATCCCGGAAAGCTGAGAAAATTTTTACCGATATTATAAAAGAATCTCCCAAGGATGCCAACAGTTACGACCTGTACGCTTATTTCCTTGAATCTGAAGGCAGATATAATGAAGCTCTGGAAAATTACAAAAAAGCCTATCAGCTCGATCCTGATAACAGCGGAATTGCTTTCAGGTTGGGAAGTACTTATTTCGAAATGAAACGCTACAGAGAAGCGATCGAGTTTTTCAAGAAGGCTAAAGAGACTTTTAGCGACGATATTGAGATCATCAAGAGACTGGCTGAGAGTTATAGTGAGCTCGGAGAATATAACAAAGCTATAGAAGAGTATAAAAATATACTTGAGATAATACCCGGGCATGTGTCCAGCAGGATACAAATAGGAAACGCTTATGTAAAATTAAGGCAATATAGAACGGCGGAGAGTTACTATAAAGAGGCTCTGGAAATAGAACTCAATAATTTGAGCGTATATTATCAGTTGATTAATCTTGAACTTATCCGAAACAATCTTGCAGGTGTTAAAAGATATATCGATAAAGGGTTTTCCATAAATCCCAACGATGTTGTTCTTCTGGCTCTTAACGGTGAGTACTATTATAGATTGGGATTGAGTAATATGAAGGAAAAGAACTGGAATCCATCTATAGAGAGGTTTGAAGAAGCGATAAGGGTTTGGAATAAAACGATGGCAAATACAAATGATCCTAAGTGGATTAACTATGCCCGTGAAGGTATCCAGAGAGCGCGGAAAAATATAGAGGAAGTTAAAAAGGTCAGGTGGTGAAAAGTTTGAATTTAAAATAAAAGAGGAAGTTTTATGGGTAAGTTTTTTCAATGGCTTATTATTTTATTTATAATAGGTTACGGTATTTATTTCGGTATAAAATGGATTAAAATCCAGCTGGATTATTCAGGTATCGAAAGTGAGGCTGAAAGGCTTTTTAGTCCTTCTTCCGGGCATTCTTATGAAAGGGTTCCCCAGATGCTGGTACGTGTGGCTGAAGAACGAGATATACCTTTAAAGGAAGACAGCATTAGTATTTATTCGGATGAATGGAATGATTATAGGGTTTTGAGATTCGGGTACGTCGATTCCTTTGAGATCTTTAATTTTAAAACGTTGTATTTTAAATTTTCCTTTGTTGATACGGTTTTTAATCGTTAGAATCGAAGTTTGTTTATTTTAACGATTTTTATTTTTTTTCTGCCCGGAGATGTCTCCGGGCATTCTTTTTACGCTGATAGTACTTATAAAGTCGGAAAAATAGAACTCGAGGGAAACATTGTTTTTTCTGATAAGATACTTGGGTCCATTTTGTCGAAGAGGGGAACGATTTTTAGAGAAGAATTGTATAATGAAAATCTCGAAAGACTTTTAAATTTCTATCTGGATAACGGCTTCCCTTTTGCTCAGGTTAAGCCGCTGGGATTTTCAATGGATTCCATATTTATCGACTGGAAATTATTAATTGAACCGGGTTCTCTGCAAAGGATAAATAATGTTTTTGTTAAAGGTCTTTCTTATACTGACACCGCTTTTTTTAGAAGAAAAATATTGATAGATAAAAATGATATTTTTAGTAATAAGGAAATAAAAAAAGCGATTTTGAAAATAGATAAATTAAATTATGTCTATGTCGATTCTTTTACAGTAGAACCTGTAGCCGACAGAAATATGGTAGATGTAACGATTTATTTAAAGGAGAGAACGGAAGGTAATTTGAACGGAACTATCTCTTACGCGGATAACGGAGGTTTTAGCGGAGCTCTTTTCTTTAATAATACGAATCTTTTCGGTAGAGGGAGGAGAGTGGAAATAGAATTGGAAAAACAGGGGGAGGAATACCAATCGGAATTGTTTGATTACACTGAACCTTCTATATGGTATCTTCCTGTGAACTTAAATTTTTCTTTAAATCATGATTATATTAAAGATAATTATAACTTATTTTCTTTTTCTTCCGGTGCGGAATATATTCATAATAACGCTTCCTTTTCATCAGGTTTAGGTTTTGAGATTTTTTCCGCTCAGGATAGCAGTGAAACCTATCCCTTTCTCGACGTTGGTTTTTCTTACAATTCCGGAACTTTCGATATTTCTTACAAAGAAAAATTCAGAAAAGGAAAGGGCTGGGATTTGAAAACCACCGCGGGTATTTATTTTTTACCCTTAGTTCTTAAATTAGAATATTTTAAACTTTCCTTTATCGAAGGTAATTTAATTTATTATAAATCATTCAGGGGATATCCCGGTATAATTATAAAAGAAGGTGGAGTTGCGGGACTTGAATTGAGGAAGGCGTTTGGTCCTTTAACAGCGTATCCTTTTGTGGACGCTAATTATTTTAACAATAAGTGGCAATATTCATACGGGTTTGGCTTAAATATAAAAAAATTTACACTGGAATACGCGGTTCCAAAGGGTGTTTCACCTTCTGAGGGAAGGATCTATTTTAGGTTTGAATAGTCATAACTAAACTATTTGCTTTTTGCTCTTTGCTCTTTGCCTTAACACGCACATCTCTAAAATTTTACTATAATATTTTTTTACGAAAGGCCAAAAGCCAAGAGCTTCTTTTTTTATAATGCTATTTTTTCAATTCATATTCCCACGAACTAATTCCGCCGAAGTTTATAACATTTTCGTAGCCCGAATTTAACAACTTCTTTCTGGCAATTTCCGCTCGTCCGCCGATTTTACAGTAAACAATTATTAATTTGTTTTTGGGGATATCTTTCAAATGTTCTTGGATTTCTGTATAAGGGATATTTATTGCCCTCGGTATATATCCCGAATCGTATTCGCTTTTGCTTCTAACATCGATAAGTAAAAACCCTTTATCCTTGTTATCTATAAGTTTTTTAAGTTCGGCCGAAGTTAAATTCTGATTTTCTATAATATTTTCAATTTGTTTAGAAAATCCTCTGGGAGCACAGTTAAGCTGAATTAGAATCAGAGAAATAAAAATTAATACGTAAGACTTTTTGATCATAAAACCTCTTAAATTTTTCCTTCTCCCACCAATGCGGCAAATTTCTCAAAGGATCTGTTGTAAGTTCTTTCAACATCGTCCGGAAAAACGCAGGCGGGGAGTTCTCTCATCCTTAGATGATATTGAATGCATTCGCAACATCTTCCTTTTCTGGAACAGGGTTCGTATGAGCAGTTACAGTTTTCTAAATTTTTTTCTTTTATACATTCCATATAACC
>CAZVXD010000005.1:0-23747 GCA_964631335.1 uncultured bacterium | reverse complement strand
TCGTATCGTTTTCGTATGGATTCGCCGTGAGCGTGGAGTCCTTCGATTTCAGCAAGCGTCACTGCCGCGGGACCTATTTCTTCCAAACCCTCCTCTGTTACCTTTAAGGTGGTTTGAATCTTTAAAAAATCTTTAACACTTAAACCGCCGGTGTATTTGCTTGTAGTATTTGTGGGTAATGTGTGGTTTAACCCGCTGGAAAAATCTCCTAATGCTTCTGCCGAGTATTTGCCTATAAAGAGAGTCCCGTAATTATTAAATCTATCTTTATATTTTTCAACTTCCTTAACATGTACTTCAAGATGTTCCGGTCCTCTTCTGTTCGCGAGTTCTATACCGTCCCGGATATTATCGAGCAGGACTATCATTCCCTTTTTTGTAATTGTTTGTTCAGCTATATCTCTGGTTTTTAAAACGCTCAATTGTCTGTCTATTTCATTTAATACGGATTTCGCGAGTCTTTCCGATGTTGTTGCCAGAATAGGCAGAGCTTCGACGTCGTGTTCCGCCTGGGAGAGCAGATCAGAGGCGATTATTTTTGCTTCTCCTGTTTCATCCGCTATTATCATTATTTCTGTTTGTCCGGCAATAAAATCTATACCCACAGTTCCTGAAACTTCTTTTTTTGCCGCCTGCACATATTTGTTTCCGGGTCCCACTATCTTGTGTACGTTTTTGACTGTTTCCGTCCCGTACGCGAGGGCTGCTATAGATTGAGCTCCTCCCAATTTGTAAATTTCAGTTATTTTAAGCATGTGGGCAATACTCAATATCAGTGGATGTATGCTTCCTTCGTAAGTCGGGGGAGAACAGACGGCTATTTCTGAAACACCTGCTACCTGAGCGGGTATAGCGCACATAAGGAGCGTGGATACAAGAGGAAAATTTCCACCGGGAACATAGACACCTACTCTTTTAATAGGTTTTATTATTTGCCCGGTAAATACCCCTTTTTTGATTTCAAATTCGAAATCATTGAATTGGCTTTTTTGTTTTTGGGCGAAAATCTTGATATTTTCTGATGCTTCTTCTATTGCTTTTATTTCTTCTTTTGCGGCTTTTTTATAAGCGTTTTCAATTTCGATTCCGCTTATTTTTATCTGATCCAGTTCAACATTATCGAATTGTTTAGTATATTTTTTTAAGGCTTTATCTCCGTTCTTTTTTACCTCTGATATTATTTTTTTTACGGTTTTTATTTCTTCTATTTCTTGATATTCGAAGAAATCTTCTTCTATTTCATTATATTTTATGACTTTCAATCTATTTCCCTTCCTTTGATAAAATTCTTTAAAATCTCCATTCCCGCTTCGGTCAAAACAGATTCCGGATGAAACTGCACGCCTTCTATCTTATATTCTTTATGTCTTATTCCCATTACAATGTTATCTTCCGTCCATGCCGAAAGAGTAAAACAGTCCGGCAAACTTTCTCTCTCAACTATAAGAGAATGATAACGGGTGGCGGTAAATGGGTTTTCGATATTCTCAAAAATGGTTTTTCCGTCATGATGTATTTTTGAAGTTTTTCCGTGTAATATTTTTTTTGCTCTTATTACTTTACCTCCGAATACTTCTCCTATAGTTTGATGTCCCAGACATACTCCCATTATTGGTATTTTTTCTTTAAAATGCGTTATAACTTCGGGGCTTATACCGGAATCTTTCGGAGTTCCGGGTCCGGGGGATATTATTATCGAGGTTGGTTTTAGCCGTTCTATTTCTTCTATGGAGATTTTGTCATTTCTTTTAACCTGTATCACCGCTCCGAGTTCTCCTAAAAATTGAGCCAGATTATATACAAAAGAATCGTAATTATCTATTAGTAAAATCATCGTGATAACTCTACTGCCTTTTTTAAGGCACTCATTTTGTTTATTGTTTCTTTGTATTCCTGTTCGGGGATGGAATCCGCCACTACTCCTCCTCCCGCTTGGAAGTAAATCATTCCTTTGTTTATTACTATCGTTCTTATAGCTATACAAAGGTCCATAATACCGGCGAATCCGAAATAACCCAGAGCTCCGGCGTAAATACCGCGTTTTACGGGTTCCAGCTCGTCTATTATTTCCATTGCTCTTATCTTTGGCGCTCCCGATACGGTTCCCGCGGGAAATGTCGCGCGCACAAGGTCGAATGCGTCTTTATCTTCGAGTAGATTGCCGTTCACGACCGATATATTATGCATAACTTTGGCGTATTTTTCAATCCGCATGAAGTCCGATACCCTTATACTTCCGTATTCGCAGACTCTTCCAATATCATTTCGAGCAAGATCGACAAGCATGACATGCTCCGCGAGTTCTTTTTCATCCTGTAGAAGTTCTTTTTCGAATTTATTATCTTCTTCCTCATCTTTACCCCTTCTTCTTGTCCCGGCTATCGGATTACTTGTTACAAGCCCCCCCGCTTCGAGCTTTATTAATGTTTCGGGTGAAGAACCGAGAATATACAGATCATCGAATCTCAGATAGTACATGTAAGGAGATGGGTTGGTTAAACGCAGAGCTTTATAGATATTAATAGGTTCTTTTTTATTTATAGCTTTAAATCGCTGCGAAGGAACTACCTGAAATATATCTCCCGCGAAGATATACTCCTTGGCTTTTTCCACAGCCTCACAGTATTCTTTCTTTGTAAAGTTACCGGTGAAATCAATTTTACTACCTTCGGATAAATTATAGTCCACTTCTTCAGAAGTTTTTATTGTTTTAGTCAATTCTTCCATTCTTTTGTTGTCATCGTTATTTGTGTATAAAATTATGTCAACGGTATCGTTCTTATGATCAAAAAGTATTATTTCTGACGGAAACATGAAATAAGTTTCAGGTGTTTTAATTTCATCGGGATTATTGTCCGGTATTTCCTCAAAGAATCTAACCGCGTCATAAGAAAGGTAACCGACAGCTCCTCCCGAGAAACCGGGTATATAGGGATAACTGTTTACGAGAGACATGAGTTCTCTCAGTTTATTGAAAGGATCTCCTTTTTCCGTGTATTTATTTCCGAACATTTCAATGTCTATATTTTCACCGTTGTTTTTTAATAAAATAAAAGGTCTGCCACCTAAAAAAGAATACCTGCCTCTTTTCTTAATGTGGACCATGGATTCCAAAATAAAGCTAAAAGGTTCTTCTTTATATGCTTTTTCGAACAGAGCTTCGGGTGAAGATTTCGCTTTAATCTTTTTATGTAAAAATTTAATTTTCTTCGTCGATGCTATCTGTTCCACAAATTACCCCCAGTGTTTCTGTAAATTCCGGGAAAGAAATGTTTATACATTCAGATTCTTCGATTGTTGTTTCCCCGTCAGCGATAATTCCGGCAATGGCCAGCGCCATTCCGATTCTGTGATCGCCGAAACTTTCACAAACATTCCCTTTTAATTTAGTCGGACCTTCTATTATCAATCCATCCGTTTTTTCTTCTATTTTTGCTCCCATCTTTTTAAGACCTGTAATTATGGCATATATTCTGTCTGTTTCTTTTACTCTTAGTTCCTTCGCGTCCTTGATTTCTGTCGTTCCTTTCGCTTGAGTCGCGGCAACCGCCAATATCGGTATCTCATCTATTATTTTAGGTATAATATTACCGGAGATTTCAATCCCTTTTAAATTTTTTTCTTTTACGAGTAAATCGGCGACAGGTTCATAGTTGTTATCTTCTTTATTTTTTAGCGAAATATCCGCGCCCATTTTTTGTAATACGTCTAGAATTCCTGTCCTGGTGGGGTTTATTCCCACATTTTTAATAAGTACTTTCGAATCTTTAATTACACTGGCGAGCACCAGGAAGAAAGCCGCGGAGGATATGTCCCCCGGTACTGTTATATCTTTCGCGAGTAAATTCTTCTTTTCTTTAATTATAATTTGATTTCCCGGTGTTTCTATTCTGGCTCCGAATAGATTTAACATTCTTTCAGTGTGATCCCTGCTTTTTGCGGGTTCTGTAATCGAAGAATTTCCTTCGGCGTACAGAGATGCCAGCATTATCGAAGATTTTATCTGCGCGCTGGCTACCGGGGTCGTATAATTAATAGCTTTTAGATTTTTGCCTTTTATGGCTAATGGCGCGAATTGATTTTCGTCTCTGCCCGATATATCGGCACCCATAAGAGAAAGTGGTTGTATAATTCTTTTCATCGGACGTTTGTTTAAAGAACCGTCTCCGGTTAATACCGAGAAGAATTTTTGTCCCGCCAGCAGACCTGATAACAGACGCATCGAAGTGCCGGAGTTTTTGCAGTTTAAAACATCTAAAGGTTCTGTTAACCCATGTAGACCTTTTCCTTCTATTTTTATGGTGGCTTTGTTTTTTAAAATATTTATGCCTAATTTTTTCATAATTTCCAGAGTTGTCATGCAGTCTTCGCATTGCGAGTAGTCTTTCAGAGTGGTTATGCCTTCGGCTATCGAGCCGATTATCAGGGCTCTATGTGTGATGGATTTATCACCGCCGACTTTTATTTCACCTTTAACTTTAGTGGATTCAGATAAAATTAGTCTCACTTTTTATCCTTTATCATGTAGCTCCCCAGGAGCTTAAAGTACGTTACCACTTCTTTTAATGTATCTACAGCGTGTCTGCAGTTTTCATCTTCCATTGTTCCTTCAAAATCTATATAAAAAAGATAATCATAGGGTCTTCCGACTACTGCCCTTGATTCCAATTTTGTCAGGTTTATGTTCCTTAACGCGAAAATGCTCAGAGACCTGAAAAGAATGCCAGGTTCATTCTTAACTCCAAAGACAAACATCGTCCTCGCGTTTTCTCCTGTGTATATTTTTTTATCTCTGGATATGATTAAAAACCTGGTAAAGTTGTCCGGATGCGATTCTATATTTTCTTTTAGTTTTTTAAAGCCGTACAGCTTGGCGACCTGCGGTCCCGCGATTATTGCCACGTTCTTTATTTTCTGTTCCTTGACGAGTTTAGCTGCTCCCGCCGTATCGTAAACCGATACGACCTTATATTCCGGATGCGAAGCAAGGAAATCCCGGCACTGCGCCAGTGCTTCCGGATGAGACCAGACTTCTTTAATGGATTTTATATCCTGACCGGTCGGAGCCATGAGATTATGTTCAATTCGTAGTTTTACTGCCCCTATAACCCAGAGGTTATAATCTAAAAGAAGGTCATAATTCTGGTGAATACTCCCTGTAAGAGAGTTTTCGACCGGAACCACGCCGTATGTTTCTTTATTATTTTTTACCATATCAAAGATATCTTTAAAGGTTTTTACCCCTGATCTTTTTATGTTTTTAGGGAAAAACTTGTTTGAGGCTACATGGCTGTTGCAGCCGGGTTCTCCCTGATATACTACCTTTTTCATATGTGCCTTCCCATTACTTCCGCGATTTTTTTAATATCATCCATTAATTCGTTAAAAACTACTGGCGTAATAGATTGTTTTCCGTCTGATAGAGCCTGAGAAGGCTGGGTGTGAACTTCTATCAATATACCGTCGGCTCCTGCTGCTATAGCCGCTCGCCCCAGAGCGGGTACGTATTTATTGTTACCTGCCGGATGGCTGGGGTCAACGATTATAGGAAGATGACTGAGTTCCTTTATTACGGGTACCGTACTTATATCAAGAGTATATCTTGTATAAGTTTCAAAGGTTCTTATACCCCTCTCGCAGAGGATCACATCGTGATTCCCTTCTGATTGTATATACTCGGCTGACATTAGCCATTCTTCTATTGTAGCGGAGATACCTCTTTTTAAAAGAACGGGTTTGTTAAATCTTCCCACGGTTTTTAACAGCTGGTAATTTTGCATGTTTCGGGCCCCTATCTGGAGAATATCTGCGTATTTTGCTACGAGAGGTACATCGACTTCGGATACCACTTCTGTTATTATGGAAAGTCCGGTTTGTTCTCTTGCTTCCGCTAATATCTTTAACCCTTTTTCTCCCAATCCCTGGAAGCTATATGGTGAACTTCGGGGTTTAAAAGCGCCGCCGCGGAGTATAGAGGCGCCGGATTTTTTGACTTCTTTAGCTATCTGTAAAACAGTACCTTCAGATTCTACCGAGCACGGACCAGCCATTATTACAATTTTTTTACCACCTATTGTTTTTCCGTTTACGGAAACTACGGTATTTCCCGGATGAAATTCTCTGCTGCCCATTTTGAAAGGACTTAATATCGGGGTGAGGCGTTCTACTCCGGGTAGTTGCTCTATGGATTGAGTTAGTCTTTCTCTGTCGGTCGCTCCGATTACATGAATTACTGTTTTTTTTACTCCTTTGAAAACCTTTGCTTCATAACCAAGTTCTTTTATTTTTTCTTTAACCCTGTTGATGTCGACCTTGGTTGCGCTTGAAGACATTGTTATTACCATTTTCCCTCCAAAGAATACTTGAACCACAAAGGACACAAAGAACACAAAGATTTTAAATATTTGTTTTTATTTTTTTCAATTTTACGATTTATTCTTTTGTGGTTATGTGTTTGTATTATCATTTTTTATCTTCTTGTAGCTTCTTTAAATTCAGAAACGAGTTCTTTTAGATTTTCTTCATTTTTTATGGCTTCTATTATACGGCTTCCGATGATAATTCCGTCGACTTTATCTCTGAGCGATTCAATCTGCTTTGAGGTGGATATCCCGAAGCCTATAGCTATCGGTGTCTCTGTGCTTTTTCTAACATCCTTAAGAAATTTGTTCAGATATGAAGGCATCTTATTCCTTACTCCCGTCGTTCCGGTTACCGAGACGCAATAGACAAAGCCGAGGGATTCCTGAATGATTTTTTTTCTCCTTTTCGCGGGTGAAGTGGGAGTAACCAGAAAAATAAGTTCTATTTTATAGTCTTTAGATAGCGAAATCCATTCATCCGCTTCTTCTACGGGTAAATCGGGTATAATAAGTCCGCTTACACCGTTTTTGTTCATGTCGCGTAAAACCTCTTCCTTACCATAAGCGAGAAGGGGATTAAGGTAACTCATAAAAACAATCGGAGTTTCGAGTTCCAATTTTTTTAAATTTCCTATAATTCTTTTCAGAGTGGCGCCTTTCATAAGGGAAGTGTGCGAAGAGTCCTGTATTGTAGGACCGTCCGCGATGGGGTCTGAAAAGGGGATGCCGATTTCTATAATGTCGGCTCCATTCTCAGAGAGAGTTTTTAGGATTTTCATAGAGTCGGCGAGATTCGGATAACCTCCCGTAACGTAGAGAATTAAAGCCGCTTCATTCTTTGATTTCAGTTCTTTGAATTTTTCTGACACACTTAAGACTTTTCGCATAAAACCCCCTCCACAATTTCTAAGTCTTTATCTCCGCGTCCGGAGAGATTAACTATAATTATGGACTCCGCCGTCATATTTTTCGCGATTTTCAGGGCATGGGCGACTGCATGTGAACTTTCAAGTGCGGGTATTATGCCTTCGATTTGGGAAAGTTTATTAAAAGCGTCTAAAGCTTCTTTGTCCGAAGTGGCAGTGAATTCAATTACTCCGGTATCCTTCAGATACGAGTGTTCAGGTCCCACTCCGGGATAATCCAGCCCGGGGGCGACGGAGTGGGTTTCGGTTATTTGTCCTTCCTTATCCTGAAGAAGGTAACTCATCGCTCCGTGAAGAGCTCCTATTCCGCCTTTGCATAAAGTCGCCGCGTGTTTTTTAGTATCCAGTCCCAATCCGCCCGCTTCCACACCTATTTTTTTAATTTTTTCTTCTCCGATAAAGGGGGAAAAAATTCCAATAGCGTTACTCCCGCCGCCCACACAGGCTATTATTACATCGGGTAATCTGTATTCTTTTTCAAGAATTTGTTTTTTTGTTTCTTCTCCTATAATCAACTGAAAATCTCTTACCATCATAGGATAGGGATGAGGTCCCACAACTGAACCTATACAGTAATGAGTTGTTTCCACGTTTGTAACCCAATCTCTGATAGCGGCATTAATAGCGTCTTTCAGGGTTTTTGAGCCTGTATCTACAGGTATTACTTCGGTGCCGAGAAGTTCCATTCTAAAAACGTTCATTTTCTGCCTTTTTACATCGGTAGTACCCATATAGACGTGGCATTCCAGGTCCAGAAGGGCGCAGGCTGTCGCTGTTGCTACACCGTGTTGCCCCGCTCCCGTTTCAGCTATTATTCTTTTCTTGCCCATTTTTTTCGCCAGAAGGACCTGACCGAGAGTATTGTTTATTTTATGAGCTCCCGTGTGCATCATATCTTCTCTTTTTAAATATATTTTAGCCCCTCCGGTTTCTTTCGTGAGCCTTTCCGCGAAGTAGAGATTTGAGGGTCTTCCTGCATATTCTTTAAGTAAAAAATTCAATTCTTTCTTAAAGTTTTTGTCGTTTTTAAAAGATAGGTACGATTTTTCAAGCTCGCTTATAGCGTCCATTAGTACTTCCGGAACAAATCTGCCGCCGAATTTTCCGAAGTAGCCTCTTTCATCAGGTAAATTGTAATTAGTCTTTCGTTCATTCATTTTCTTCCCCTCGGTTCTATGCGAATTTACTCGCATTTAGTTTCTTTTCTTGAGCAAATGAAATATTAAAAAGCAAAAAGCAAAATGACAAATAAAAATGTAAAAAAAACTCCAAACGAAGAAAAGCAAAGAAGATTAAAATTATCTGTAGAATTCGTTGGTTCTCTTTTTTATTCATTTTTTAACTTTCCTTTCTAACTTTTCATTTTTATATTTAATTTTTACATTTTGGTAATGCTGTCTTATTAGTGTTTTTAGATTAGCCTTTCCCATTATCAAGTTTTCCTAATTAGGTATCCTAGCGCTAAG
Organism: uncultured bacterium; assembly: GCA_964631335.1. Lineage (GTDB taxonomy): Bacteria > Hydrothermota > UBA3072 > UBA3072 > UBA3072 > JAFGHJ01. Next base: position 14,993 of record CAZVXD010000005.1, on the reverse strand, counting down.
ATGTAACCGTACCATCCGAGTCCGCTGATTTGTCCGACACAAACGGGAGCGCTCATACTTACATGTCTGAAGTCTTCGCGCGCGTATATGTTGCTTAGGTGTACCTCGACGGTTGGAATATCTACGGCTTCGATCGCGTCTCTTATGGCAACTGAAGTATGTGTATATCCCCCCGGATTTATTACAATCGCTGAAAAGCCATCGGTTTTTTGAATAGCGTCCACGATTTCTCCCTCTTCGTTGGATTGAATTATTTTTACCTCGAAATCGTTGTCTTTAGAGAATTTCTTTATTTCTCCGTTGATTTTTTCGAGGTCCATATCCCCATAAACTTCGGGTTTCCTTTTACCTAAAAGATTGAGATTCGGTCCGTGGATTACAAGAATTTTTCGCATTCTACCTCCCTGAAAATTGTTTTACCTATCCCTGTGGGAACGGGCAATCTGATTTTTCCCTTTCTGACTTTTTTGTCCTGAGACACGCAGTTTTTCATGTCTTCCCTTTGTATATTATCAGGTATAGAGGATGGTAAGTCGTATTTTTCTATTAGTTTTTCTACCCGGTCAAAATCTCTGGTTGACAGTTTACTTTCTTTACGGGCTAATTTAGCTTCTTCTACCATGCCGATTGCTACTGCCTCACCGTGGGAATATTTGGAATATCCGGTCAGAGTTTCAATGATGTGTCCGATCGTATGACCATAATTCAATACTTCCCGGATTCCTTTTTCTTCCTTTTCGTCTTCTTCGACCACTTCTTTTTTTATCCGGACGCAGCGTGAAATTATATCTTTTAGCAATATAATATCACGGTTCATTATTTCTTTTTGTTTCCTTTCGAGAATGTTGAATAATTCAGCGTCATGTGTTATTCCATACTTAATGACTTCCCCCATTCCGTTTCTGAATTCTTTGTCCGGAAGAGTTAAGAGTTTTTTTATATCTATTAAAATCATATCGGGTTGATAGAATGTGCCTATCATGTTTTTGCCCAGGGGATGGTCGAAACCGGTTTTGCCTCCGATTGAGGAATCTACCTGCGCTATCAATGTGGTCGGAATCTGAATAAGAGATACACCTCTTTTTAACGTGGAAGCGACAAAACCTCCCATATCTCCTATCACGCCTCCTCCCAGAGCAATGATGCCGGATGATCTGTCCATCTTTTCTTTAAGAAGAGTATCGAATATTTTCTTAATTGTATCAAAGTTTTTGTATTTTTCACCATCCGGGATTATGCAGCAGAGCGTTTTAATTCCTTTATCCGTAAGCATTTTTTCGATTTCTCGTATATAAAGAGCTCCGACTACAGGATTTGATATTATCGCGACTTTATCTGAATTAAGTGTTATATCTAAATCTTTATTATTTTTGAAAATGTCACATCCGATATAAATAGGATATTCTTTCGAGTCTGCCTTCAATTTATATAAATCAGGGCTTTCTTCTTCGGTTTTCGGTTCGATTTTCGAAATTTTAAGTATTTTGTCCGCCACCTGCTCCGGTGGGATTTTAGAAGTGTCTATCTTTTCATCTGCGAATTCGTATATACCTTTTTTCATTCTTTCATTGTAAATTTTAATGATATTTTTTTTATCTTTTATTAAAGGTCTTGTCTTATCATTATCCAATCTTTCTTTTACCGCGTCGAGACTGGTATATAGATAGAAAACTTTCCCCATTTTAGATAATTTTTCTCTGTTTTTTTTGTCCTTTACGATCCCGCCTCCCGTAGCCACGACTACATTCTTAAGATTTTTAATTACTTCTAATGTTTCCGTCTCTGCTTTCCTGAAATATTCTTCCCCTGATTCTTCGAATATATCGTTGATTGTTCTTTTTTCCTTAAGCACTATATAATCATCCATCGAGATGAAAGCCAGATCTGTTTTTTTTGATATCTCCTTTGCCACAGAGTCTTTGCCCGAGCCCATGAATCCCGTCAGAATTATGTTTTCAGACATTCCCAATCCTCTCGAGATAAGACCTATAATTTGATTTAATATCTCCCAGACAATCACATCCGAATTTTTCGAGATAAGCGTCGCTGAGCGCGTAGGCAAGCATGCTTTCGGCTATTACACCCGCGGCAGGCACGACGCAAACGTCTGCTCTTTCTTTCTGCGCTAAAGTTTGCTCTTTGGTTTTTACATCCACAGATTTAAGGGGAGAAGATAATGTCGGAATAGGTTTTAAGTAAATTCTGGTTACTATTTCTTCTCCGTTACTCATTCCGCCTTCGATTCCTCCGGCTCTGTTTGTAGGACGATAAAATCCTTTTTTCTCTGAGTAAAATATTTCATCCTGTACTTTTGAACCGGATCTGGTTGCGTTTTTAATTCCCTCGCCGATTTCTACTCCTTTAACTGCCGGTATAGACATCATCGCGTTCGCTATACAGGCATCCAGACGGCGGTCGAAGTGTACATGGCTTCCTGTTCCCGCGCATACTCCCCGGGCGATTATCTCGCTTACCCCCCCCAGAGAATCTCCTTTCTTCTTTGCCTCATCTATAATCCTTATCATTTTTTTCTCAGCAGCAGGGTCACCGCATCTTAATGGGCTATTCTCTATTTCGGCGAGGGTTTTTGTGGTTTTCTTTATACTGATTTTTCCGATGGAAATAGTATGAGAATAAATATTGATTCCGAATTCCGCGAGAAAAAGTTTAAAAATAGCCCCCGCGGCTACCCTTACGGCTGTTTCCCTTGCAGAGGCTCTTTCTAAAATATCTCTTATATCGTTACGCCCGAATTTAAATATACCGGGCAGATCGGCATGACCCGGTCTGGGAGAAGATATTGTTTTATCTGTAGAGCCTTCACTGTTTTTCATAATACTTTTCCAATTCTCAAAGTCCCTGTTTTTTATCTGAATCGAGATTGGCGAGCCTATCGTTTCTCCGAATCTCATCCCCGACAGGATTTCCGCTTTATCTGTTTCGATTTTCATTCTGCCGCCTCTCCCATACCCTTTTTGTCTGCGAGCCAGTTCGTTGTTGATAAAATTGAGGTTTATTTTTAGCCCGGCGGGTATTCCTTCGATTATTGCCGATAGGGCTTTACCGTGTGATTCTCCGGAAGTTAATAGTCTAATCATATCTCAAACCCTATCGCTTTTTTCATTACTTTGACAGGGGCATCCTGTCCGGTCCAAATGGAGAAAGCGCGAGCGCCCTGCAAAACAAGCATCAAACTTCCATTTACCACTTTGACCCCCTTTTGTTCCTTTTTATTGAATTTATAATTTATATCATAGTAAACCGAATCGTCTTTCATTAGAGGAAGAAGCTTATCCTGGAGATCTACCGGTGTCGCGTTAAAAATTATGTCTGATTCTCCGGTTAATTTTTCAATATTTTGCGCGGAAATTTTATTAGCCCGATAAATTTCAGATAACTTTTTCGCTTTTTCTTCTATTAAATCTGTAATTATAAAATCAGATGGATTTTTCTTCGTGATTACGTACGAACAGGCGTAAGCGACTCCGCCTGCTCCGATAAGCATAACTTTTTTATTTTCGAGGCTGATTTTATAAGTGTTCAAGGATTCTTCAAATCCGTATGTGTCTGTGTTAAAACCTTTTAATTCGTTTCCTTCTATTAAAACCGTATTTACGGCATCCACGGAAAGCGCGGCATCGGAAATCTCGTCGAGGTACTCCATAACCATCTTTTTATAAGGAATAGTAACGTTGAAACCTCTGAAGCCGAGAGCTGATAATCCGTGAATTGCCTGTTCTAAATTTTCTTCCTTTACGGGAAGTTGAACGTATATCCCGTCGATTCCCAGTGTTTTAAACGCCGCGTTATGCATCGGGGGAGAGAGCGTAATTTTTAAAGGATATCCAATTATGCCGGTTACTAACAAGAGAGAGCCTCCTTAATGAATTTTTCGACTTTTTTTCTATCTTTTTTACCATAACCTTTCTCCACACCTGTCGATACATCGACTCCATATGGGTGTAAATCCTTTATTACCTGTTTTACGTTATCGGGTGTGAGACCGCCGGCGATTATGATAGGTTTTTTGATTCCCTTAGCTATTTTCCATTCGAAAACTTTTCCGCTTCCTCTTCCCGGATCGAGAATAAAGGCGGATATAGAATAGTCTTTCATTTTCGATAATAGACTTTCTTTTGTATCGGACGCGTTTATTGAAATACATTTAATGACTTTTCTTTTTATTTTGTCGCAGTACTCAGGAGTTTCATTCCCGTGTAATTGTACGGCATCGAGTGAAGTATATTCGCAAATCTCGTTTACTTCATGTAAATCGGTATCCAGGAAAATTCCCACGGTGGTGATGAAAGGAGGAAGTATTTCTATTATTTCTTTAGCTTTTTCAGGGGTTATTTTCCTTTTCGATTCAGCAAATACAAAACCAAGAGCGTCGGCACCCAGGTTCGCAACCATAATCGCGTCTTCTTTATTTGTGATTCCGCAAATTTTTAATCTTGTTCTGCCTTTTTTAACCATTCTTTACCCTGTTCCATTATTCTGGTAAAATCTTTTTTATTGCTTTTCAGGACAGCTTCGATTACGTACTTTATAGCCTGTTCCAATCTTTCGTACAGAGTGTTTTTGAAAGGATTGAATTTTTGTATCGCGTAGTAGAGATCTAAATTTTCCGATATTACTTCTTTTGTGGTTTTCATCTGGGATAAGAAGGTCGTGCTCGCAACCTTTTTTAAATCTTTATATTCGTATTCTCCGTCCATTAAAGTCTTCATAAATATTATATTTATTATATGTGAGAGAGCTAAGACATACGAAATGATTCTGTCATGTTCTTCTAATGGTATTTCTACTATCGTGGCGCTTGTGTCTTTAAAGAATGTTTTTATTTTTTCATTTGCCTTTTTATCTCCGCAATCGCAAATGCATATTATTCTATCAGATAAAGTGCTTACTTTCGGTCCGAACATGGGGTGAATACTCGCGTACGAAATTCCGGATGATATCGCTTTTTTAATAGCGGTTTTTGAATTATCTTTAAGACTGGATATATCGAATACCATTCCTTTAAATTTCAAATGTATTATTTTTTCTATAAATTCAGGTATAATTTCAAAAGGAATTGCCAGCAGAATACAAGAAGCTTTATCGACAGCTTCCCGGAGATCGTCGAAAGTCTTAAACTGTTTTGATTCGCCGTTAATATCGAGAATGAAAACATTGTGTCCCTGGTTTGCGAAGAAATTTGCGAACCACTGACCCATTTCGCCCAGACCTCCGATGATTAAAATATCCTCTCTATCACCGCTGTAAGAAGAATAATGCAGTATTTCCTGCTGTATCTTGGATTCTGTTATTATGTTTTGCATAATTGTTTTTATTAATTCATGGGAAAGATTCTCTTCAGAGGCGGTGTTCAGCGCGTTCCTTATCACTTCTTTTTCAACTTTCCAATCTTTCAAAGGAATTCCTTTATTTTTTTTCTTTCCGCCTATTTTTTTGGTTATTGAAAGTCTTTTGCCGATTAATCTTATAATTTCTCTGTCGACTTCTCGAACTTCTTCTCTGAGTTTTTCTATTTCATTCATTTTCCCAATAATTCCCGCAGTTTTTTACCGATTTCTTTTTCTTTTATGAGCGCTTCCCCTATTAGAACCGAATCGAAATTTGCTTTTTCTAATTCTATAATATCTTTTCTGTTTTTTATACCACTTTCGCTAACGCTGATTCGATCTTCGGGGATAAATTTTTTTAAATTAAGTGATTTTTCTATAGATGTTTGAAAAGTATTGAGATTTCTATTGTTGATGCCGATTATTTCAGCCGGGGTTGAAAGCGCTTTTTGCAGTTCTTTTTGTGAATCGATTTCTACCAGACAGGCCATCTTTAGTTTGTGGGCAAGGTCGACAAACTTTTCTAATTGCTTAAATTCCAATATCTTTGCGATTAAAAGGATCGCGTCGGCACCGATATGCGCGGATTGGTATATTTGATACTCGTCAATTATGAATTCTTTTCTGAGTACCGGTAAATTAACTTCTGTTTTAACTTCGGATAGATATTCATTCCTCCCCCAGAAAAATTTCGCGTCGGTTAATATAGAAATTGCGCTTGCCCCGCCCTTTTCGTATTCTTTCGCTATACTTATATAGTCGAAATTTTCACGCAGAACGCCACGGGAAGGAGAATGCTTTTTTATTTCGGAAATTATAGTTATATTCTTGTTTTTGAGAGACTTTTTGAAATCTCTTTTTTCTTCATTTATTTTATCGATGAAAGATTCGAGGGGGGTGAAATTTTTTCTTTTTTCTATTTCAACTTTTTTAAAATTGACTATTTTTTCAAGAATTGTTTTTGTTTTCATTTCGCTATTTTTCTCAAAGCCTCCAGTTTTTTTAACGCTTCTCCGGAATCGATGGATTTTTTTGCTTTTTCTATACCCTCGGCTAAACTATCGGCTTTCCCTGAAACGTAAATCGCGGCTCCCGAATTTAATATTGTAGTTTCTCTTTTTCCGCCGCTTCCGCCTTTCAGTAAATTTAAGGTAATTTCCGCGTTTGCCTGGGGTGTTCCTCCTTTCAGGTCCTCCGATTTTCTTTTAATCATCCCAAAATCTTCCGGAGAGATTGTGTATTCCTTAATCTTTCCGTCTTTCAGCTCGCTAACAAAAGTTTTTCCGGTAGTTGTTATTTCGTCGAGTCCGTCTTCGCCGTGAACTACCATACAGTGTATTGAATCGAGATTGGCCAGAACATTGGCGATCGGAGTGGTCAATTCTTTTGAATAAACTCCCAGAAGTTGTCTTTTCGCGTCTGCCGGATTTGTCAGAGGACCAAGAATATTAAATATGGTTCTTACAGCCATTTCTCTTCTGGGACCGATCGCGTATTTCATTGCCGGATGTAGAAGAGGAGCGAACAAAAATCCCACACCTGCTTCTTCTATGCATTTTTCAACCTTTCCCGGGGGAGTCTCGATGTTTACTCCGAGTTCTTTAAGTAAATCGGCGCTGCCGCATTTGCTCGACACACTTCGATTTCCGTGTTTGGCTACTCTGCAGCCGGCTCCCGCTGCTACAAGGGCGCTTATCGTGGATATGTTAAAGGTGCCGGCTCCGTCGCCTCCGGTTCCGCAGGTATCTATAAGATATTCTTTCGGGGCGTTTATTCTTGTGACCTTATCTCTCATTGCTTTGACAAATCCTGTGATTTCATCTACTGTTTCACCTTTCATGCGGAGCGCCGTAATTAGAGAGCCTATCTGCGCGTCTGTCGCTTCTCCGTTCATTATGGAAAGCGCGACTTTATATGCGCTTTCCCGGTCGATATTTTCTTTAACGATAGCTTTTTTTATCGCTTCCTTAATATTCATCTTCTTCGCCTCCTCAATTCTTTAAGTACATCTTCTATTTCTATGTCTTTTTTTGCCAGGAGAACTGTTATAAAATACAAAAGGTCAGCCGCTTCCCAGATAATTTCGGGTCCTTTTTTTGCTTCTATAAGTTCTTTAGCTTCTTCCGTTATTTTATCTTTTAGCTTTTTTTTATCAAGTGTGGCGGTGTATGACTTCGGAACTGGATTTTTAATCCTATCCTGTATCACATCATACAATTCCTTTAAACTGAACTCTTTATCTCCGAAGCATGAATAATTGCCCAGATGGCAGGCGACTCCTTTCTGATTTACTGTCGCGAGCAGAGTATCCTGGTCACAGTCGGTTCTTATTTTCAGCAGTTTTTGAATGTTGCCGGAAGTTTCCCCTTTCATCCAGAGCTTCTGTCTTGAACGCGAAAAGTAACACATATTACCTGTTTCGAAAGCTTTCTTTAATGATTTTTTATTAGAATACGCCAGCATCAACACCTGTCCCGATACGTCCTGCGCTATGGTGGGAATAAGCTTGCTTTTTTCCCAGTTTAAAGATTCGATAAAACCTTCCCGAAGTGAAATTTTTCCGGTATAAAGAGCCATTCCCAGTTGAACGTCGCACCCCATTTTGGCAAGTTTTTTTACCTCGGAAATCTTGCTGACTCCGCCGGCTACAGTTATTTTATTTTTGATTTTCTTCAGGAGTTTTTCCGTTGTTTTCATATCGATACCGGTTAAAGTGCCTTCTCTTTCCACACAAGTAAATAAATACTCACAGGCAAAATCTTCGAGCTTTTCAGCCGCTTCATAAAGAGAAATTCCCGTTTTGTGTTTCCATCCTTTTGTTACAATCTCTTCATTTAATGAATCTATGGCGATTATTATTCTCTGTTTGCCGATTTCTTTTTTCAAAGCTTTAAGAAATCTTTTATTTATTTTATCTTCCTCGAAAGCTTTTGAGCCTATTATTACTTTCCTGGCTCCGAGAGAAACAAGTTCTTTCGCTTTTTCGATGCTTCTTATTCCGCCGCCGACCCTGCATTCGGCAATTTTTAGTATGTCCTTTATTGTTTCGAGATTGTCTCCTCTCTCCATCGCCGCGTCCAGGTCTATAACAGCTGTTTCTCCGTATTTGTTGAATTCGCGAGCCAGTTCCAACGGATTTTCTTTTTCCAGCATTTTTTCCTTACCCTGTTTTAGTTGAACAGCTTTCCCGTTCATTAAATCTATGGACGCTATTATCATCTTACGCAGATCTCCTTTTCTTTAAGATACTTTTTTATGTTTTTAATTGTATATTCACCGTAATGCAACAGCGAGGCGAGAAGCACCGCGTCGGCTTTTCCTTCCTTTACGGCATCGACCATCTGTTGAGGATTGCCGGCGCCTCCTGAAGCGATAACCGGAATATTCACGTTGTCCGATATCTTTCTCGTGAGTTCGATTTCGTATCCCTCTTTGGTTCCGTCTTTGTCTATAGAGTTAAGAAGTATTTCTCCGGCTCCTAAATCCGCTCCTTCCTTTGCCCAGGAGATCGCGTCTATCCCGGAATTATTTCTTCCTCCGTGAGTATAAGCATACCAGGAATCGTTATGTCTTTTCGCGTCTATCGAGAGAACGATGCATTGCGATCCGAAAATTTTGGCTCCTTCTGTGATAAGCGAGGGATTTTCTATAGCCGAAGTGCAGATAGCTACTTTATCGGCCCCCGAATTTAAGGCTTTTCTCATATCCTCGGTAGAACGGAGTCCTCCGCCTACTGTCAGAGGTATAAAAACCTGTTCCGATACTTTTTCTACCACTTCTATCAAAATCTCTCTGCTTTTATAAGATGCTCCTATATCTAAGAAAGTCAATTCATCGGCGCCCTGTTTATCGTAAGCCTTAGCCATTTCGATAGGGTTTCCCACATTATCCAGTTCCTTGAATTTTATTCCTTTTACAACCCGACCGAAATCCACATCCAGACAGGGTATAATTCTTATTGCTAACATAATTTCACCCAGTTTCTTAACATTTGTAAGCCAAATTTACCGCTTTTTTCGGGGTGAAATTGCACTCCAAAAACATTTCCCTCTTCGATTATAGAAGTGTATTCGACGAAATAATCTGTTTTCGCGGTTATTATATCCGGATTTTTAGCTTCTACATAATAACCGTGCAAAAAGTAAAAGAAAGTTTTATCGGGTATTCCTTCTAATAGGGGAGACTCTTTAACGATATTAATCTGATTCCAACCTATCTGGGGAACTTTTCCTTTCTTAAAACGCTCGCATTGTCCTTTGAATAACGTAAAACCTTTCTCATTTTCAGATTCCGTACTTTCTTCGAAAAGCATCTGCATCCCGAGACAGATTCCGAGAAAAGGTTTACCGGCAGAGATGCAATTTTTTATTCCTTCATAAAAGCTATTTTCTTTTAGTTTTTTCATTGCCTTTCCGAATGCTCCGACTCCGGGGAGAACTATCCCTTTTACGTCGTTTAAATCTTCGGCTCCGGTCGCTATTATATTTTTGACTTTCAGATGATTAAAAGCTTTTCTTACCGAACGTAAATTGCCGGCACCGTAGTCAATTATCGCTATCATTTCCTATGAGTCCCTTTGTGCTGGGAATGCTTTCCTTTGCTTTTTTATCTTTGGAACATGCCATCTTCATGGCTTTTCCGAAGGCTTTAAAAATCGCTTCGATTTTGTGATGATCATTTCTGCCATAAGGCATTCTGACAACAACATTCGCACTTAGCCCCGTTGCAAAGCCCTGAAAAAAATCTTCCAAAAGGTCTGTATCCAGGTCTCCGCAAAATCTTCTTTTAAATTTCACGTCGAACTGAAGGTAGGGGCGTCCGCTGATATCGATCGCCAAAACTGCCAGAGCTTCATCCATAGGATAAACGAAATATCCCGCTCTATTGATACCTTTTTTATCTCCAAGCGCTTTTTTAAAAGCCTGCCCCAGAACGATGCCGCAGTCCTCGACCAGGTGGTGCTGGTCGACTTCCAAATCGCCTTTTGCTTTCATCTTAATGTCAAAAAGCCCGTGTTTGGAAAAATTTTCCAGTACATGTGTCAGAAAACCTATTGGATTTTCTATCTCGTATTTACCGCTGCCTTCTATTTTTAAATCGAGCGTTATCTGGGTTTCTTTTGTTTTTCTTTCTATTTTAGCTTTTCTCATTTTTTAATACCTTTTTTAATGTTTTAATAAATACTCTATTTTGATCCGGTTTCCCGATGGTAACTCTAAGAGTATTTTTCAATCTCGGAGTATCGAAGAATCTTAAAAGGACGCCTCTTCTATACATTTCTTCGAATAGTTCTTTTCCCGGTATTTTATTTGTTCTGAAAAGAATAAAATTAGTACATGAGGGAATAGGTTCTATAGATGGTGTTTTTTTAAGTTCCGAAAAAACTTTTTCTTTTTCATTCAGTATTTTATCGACTATGTCTTTTATATATTCATTTTTCTTCAAAAGTACCCCCCCGGCAATTTGACCGAATATACTAATTGAAAAAGGCATCTTGGCTTTTTGGACTTGCCTGGCAATTTCCCGGTTGGTTAGAAGATATCCTAATCGTACCCCTGCGAGTCCGAAAGCTTTTGATAATGTTCTAATTATGATAATATTATCGTATTTGTCCAGTAGGGAAACAGCGGTTTTTTTTGAAAATTCATAATAAGCTTCATCCACTACAAAAACCCCGTTTATATTCTTCGCTATTTCTTCGATTTCTTTCAATGAAATTGTTGTTCCTGTTGGATTATTTGGAAGTGCCAGAATTACCATTTTCGCGTTTTTGCCTTCTTTTATAATAGATGGGACATCGAAGGAAAAATCTTCCAGGAGCGGGATTTCCGAGAGTTTTAGATCCATAATTTTGGATAAATAGGGATATATGGCGAATCCCGGGGAAATAGCTGCAATTTTATCTTCCGCGTTACATATTGCCTGGAAAACACTCTGCAGTATTTCATTAGAAGCATTTGCCGCTACAATACCGTCTTTGGGGAATTCCGTATATAAGGAAATAGCCTCTACAAGAGGAACAGCCGTCCTTGAAGGATATCTATTCCAATCTGTATTCATGAATGCCTGTATTATTCCCTTTTTTAAATCTTCCGGTACATCGTAAGGAGACTCGTTTTGATTTAATTTAACCTCGTAATTATCCTGCGGAACCGAGTATTCCTTTAGTTCCTGAATCGATTTTCTTATATATTTCATAACACCACCTTGCTTATTTCATATTCCAGTATATCTCTTGCGCCGTATTTTTTCAATTGCGGAATTAAATCGAGTACTTTCGATTTATCCACTGCTATTTTTACCGCGTAACCTTCTTCTTTATAGAGAGGCGCTACGGTAGGGGAACGCATGCAGGGTAAAAACTTTACTAACTCTTTCAACTTATCCTCGGGGACATTCATTTCCAAAAGTACTTTTTTTCTCGCGTCTAAAACCGCTTTAAAAAGCATCTTTAGCTTATTTATCTCTTTTTCTTTCTTTTTTATAGCTTTTTTATTGGATATAAATCTGGTCGAGGATTCCATAATTGTATCGACTATTTTTAAATTGTGTTCGGCAAGTGTCGTTCCGGTTGAAGTGTTATCTATAATCATATCCGAGTCCTCGGGTGGAAAGACTTCCGTTGCTCCGTAAGTCCGCAGAAATTCAAATTTGTATTTTTTCTTTTTTAGAAATTCCCTGGATATATTTTCATATTCAGACGCGACGATAATCTTTCTTTTTCGCAAATCTTTTATAGAGTATTTTGAGGGAATCGCGCTGACTATTTTTACCGGGTCGAACTCTAAATCCATGATTTCAATCACATCCGCTTTTTCTTCTTTTATCCAATCGTAACCCGTAAAACCGATATCACGGGCTCCCATTTCCAAGAGTTTCGGAATGTTTTGAGGTTTCATTATCTTTATATCGATGTTTTTTGCGTTTACCTCGGGTTTGTAATTTCGTTCTCCTGTTTTAAAATATATGCCGGAGGAAATCAATAAATCCGCGACGTTATCGTAAATCCTTCCTTTTGGAATAACAATCTTTAATTTTTCCATTTTTTCTCACCGCAGAGGCGCAGAGGACGCTAAGCCCCTCACATCCCTTATTAATTTGTTTTTTATATTATTACACAATATCACAGGGAACGTATAGGCTTTTTTGGCGTTATTATACGTTTCTCTGAATTCCAGGGTTTCTTTTTTAATTTGTTTTGTAGAATAATTAAATACAGAAAAAAACATTTTTCTTACTCTCCGAGTTTCTGATTTTGCCCTTTCGTTAAATTCGACTTCAGGCTTTGAACTCGGATGTATTCTTGTTTTTGTGCCACCAGTAATAATGAAAGTAGGGGGTAAAGTAATAACGAACGGTTCTCTGTAAAGATCTAAAAAAAGACCTCCCGGAAGATTTTTGATTATCGGATAAATTTATTTTAGTGTCGTTATTATTCATGAAAGTAATATAGACAAAAAACGGGACATGTCAAGGGGTTTAATAAACTTGAATGTAAAAATTAAATATAAAAATGAAAAATTAAATAAAGAATTCAGGAATCCTGAGGAAGAATGCAGAATTCGAAGATTGTACAAAACAAACAATAATTAAAGGAATCATTCGAATTCGATGATTTAGATTATATTTTATCTGATTGATTTATTTCGCAGCGTTCTTATTTTTCCTGTATCCGATTATGATGACCGTGATGGAAGTTATCATCAAAAAAATGCTCGTAATCTGTGAAAGAGTAAGATATTTGAGTATAAGAGCATTCTGGGAATAATGTCTGAGAAAATCTACTATAAACCGATGGAGTCCGTACAGACCAATAAACAGAGTAAAAAGAAAACCATTGAAAAATCCTTTTTTCCTTATTCTCCATAATATTCCGAAAATTATCAGTAGATTTAAGGTGGATATCAATTGCGTGGGAATAACGGGCAGGCTGTGAGACGCGCCTTGAGGTATTAATCCCTGCTGTAAATGCTCCCAGTACGCGGGAGGGTTCCACCTCGCGGGAAAACAGACTCCTATCCGGGAATCTGTTATTTTTCCGTAGCAGCAGCCGTTAAGAAAACAGCCTATTCTTCCGATCGCGATGGCTATGGCGACACCCGGTGCCGCGATATCCATTACTTTAGCCAGAGGTAATTTTGCTATTTTAATAAAGAGTATTCCTCCAATAAAACCGCCGATAAATCCTCCGTAAAATACCATGCCTCCTTCCCAGAGTTTGAATATCGAAAGAATATCCGAACTGAATAGTTCCCAGTTTTCCCATACGTACCAGATTCTCGCTCCGATAAGCATTCCCACTATAATCCACATGGAAAGCGATTGTATCAATAGAGGTTTGATGCCATTCCTTTCCGCTTCTTTATTCATAACGTAAATACCGACAAGATATCCGATTACCGCCATAACGCCGTAGGCGGGTATTTGAAAATCGCCGATCGTAAGTAAATATCTATACATTTATTCTCCCTTTTTTCCTTTATGTCTTTAGGCTTGTTTCTTTACTTTTTTGTTTCTTCTTTAACTCTGACCTTCTTACAAAAGTATTGGCGGGGCATTTTTCTAACGCGGGTTCCAGCATTTTATTTTCTTTGATTTTGTTCCATTGTACTTTAGCCAGAGAGCCATCCATTTTTACTATTTCGTCTTCTGTCACTCTCGTGCAGAGTGTGCAGCCTATACATCCCCGGGAACAAACCTGCTTGACGGTCTTAGCGTCGTCATAAGAACTGCAGGCAATATATATATCCTGGCTTCTCGGAATAAGTTGAAAAAGATTTCGGGGGCAGGTTTCAACGCAAACGCCGCAAGCCGTGCAATTTTCTTCTATAACGAAAGGAAGTCCTTTTTCACCCATTTCTATCGCGTCGAAAGGACACGCGCGAACGCAGTCCCCGAGACCAAGGCAGCCATATTGGCATCCTTTATCTCCTCCCAGTAAATTAAGGGCTTCGCATGTTTGTATTCCGTGGTAATTCGCGGTTCGTTTCGCGGTTTCTGCGTCTCCCAGACATAAAAGTACCGATACCTGTTGTTCGCCGGTGCTTTCTTTCTTTACCCCCATTATTTTGGCTATTTTATTTGCGGCTTCCTGGCCTCCCGCTTTACAACCGTTTACTCCGTACTTGCCTTCGACAACACCCTGAGCAAAAGCCGCGCAGCCGGGTGCTCCGCAGGCACCGCAGTCGATACCGGGAAGAACTTCCCTGATTTTTTCGACTCTTTCGTCCTTTTTTACTTTAAATTTTTCGGCGCTGAAAACTAAAAAAGCTCCGAAAATTATTGTTAGTCCGGCGAGCAATAATACAGGTATCAAAACTTCTTCCATCGAGCCTCCCTTAATTTACTCAGGATTATTCTTTCGATTGAAAATAAATAGAAGTATTCTATTGTCAAGAGTCGGTTTGTTTTTTTGCGAAAGAATTAAACACAGAGATCATGTAAGACTGTCAGAAAACTCATAATGGCAAATTTTTTCTTGTGTTTCGTGGTTTATTTCCTTTTTTTCTCTGTGTTTTCTGTATGCTCTGTGGCTATTTTATAGTTGGTGCGTTGGTGCGTAGAAGCGTTAGAGAGGTGAAAATAGGTATTGGGTCCTGGGTTTTAGGTTTTAGATATAACATTGTTAATGCGTAAATGCGTTAG
>CAZVXD010000004.1:0-39501 GCA_964631335.1 uncultured bacterium | reverse complement strand
CTCATATGCCTCATTATGGAAGCAGCATATTCAGTCCTTATAATATGCATGTTCGTCCTTTTGTCGATACGAAAGACAGTCTGTGCTGGAAAGGTGTTTCTGTTTTGCCGGAAGAAGAGACGGACGAATATCATCCTTTCGAAGGCTGGATAGACTACGCTGAAGAACGGAGAGAAAGGGGCGATACCCTTATTCCGGAAGAGTGGAGAGATTTGTTTATGTATCTTTACAGAACGGAAGGCAGTGAAAATCTGGGCCAGATTCCTGGAAGCTACGGAGAAAAAGCGGGAAAAATGTTTGATTTCGCTTTTGGAGGTCCTTTCCCCGGTTTAAACATTATTACTTTTTATATATCTCATTCTAAAAAAGAAGAGCCTTTTTCTCTTCCTGTAAGCAGAGGCAATTATTCGGAAAATAGAACCGATTGGAATATTGCATTTTATTTAAAGCCGGGTATGAAGTTGAAAGTTAAGGGGTTATTCGAAAGCGTCGAGACTGTTACCGCCGATTCGAGGGAAATATATTTTGATGGCAAAATTTGGGCAGGAAGCGGAAATATTCTTCGTGATGTTGCGGTTAAGGATTTTATGTACTGGGTGGACGCGCTTAATCCTTACGATATTAAGAGAAAGGGATGGGGGTTTAACTTCAGCCATTCCGTTAGCCCGTCCGTATATTACGACTTCAAACTTTTTTTATCGGACTTTTCTCATTCTTCTATTCCGATTCGGAGGTTAGCGGACCCAGGAGATTTCAGAGATACCACGGAACTTATATCTTTTGGGAATATCAGTATACCTGCTCAGTTGCCTTTCGGGTATGAGAGCTTCGAGGTTAATGAATGTTTTTACAGAGATTTATTGCCGGCTGATTTTATATTCAGTACCTTCGGCAGGTCTCAATATGATACTTCTAAAATCAATACTATTAACTTTCATTCCGGTATAACTTCCGCGATTAGCCGCCAACATGAAGTTAAAGCGGGGGTTCAGGTTAATTATGATCGGATAGCTTCTTATCTGGCTGCTTTTTCGGGCGGTACCGGAGAGATTGCTGAGGAGGCTAAATGGAGCGGTACTCCTGTGAGAGCGGGTTTTTATGTTCAGGACAAATTCTCCGGGGATGAATTATTTGCAAGATTTGGTCTGAGATTGGATTATTATAATCCCGATAGAAATAATCCCAAATGGAAGATAAGTCCCCGTCTGGGTATGTCTTTCCCTGTGGGAGAATTCAGTAAAATTTACTTCAATTTCGGGAATTATTATGAATTGCCAGAATCGGAGAAGCTTATGGGTGAGTCAAATGATTACTCGGATTCTGCCGGATATATCGGTAATCCTGAAATCGATATACCGGAAGTTTTTTCCTATGAGATAGGTTTTGAAAGAGAATTTGCCCGGCAATATTTATTTCATGTTTCGGGATATTTTAATGATTATGTAAATCGAATAGGTGAAACTGATCCCAATTCCGGTGAAGTTATTTCTTATGTTACTTTCGCGAACAATATTTACGGAAGCATAAAAGGGCTTGAGTTTTCTTTGAGAAAAAGACACGGAAAATTTTTTAGGGGTTCTTTTATTTATAATTTAGAGACGGGTTCTTATGGGAAATTCGGATATGATGACATCGAGATAAAACCGAGTCCTGATTTTCGTCTTTTTCTTGTTTTTAGTTCACCTGGTTATTGGAAAAACTTTTTTAGGAATATTTCGGTCGGTTTTCTTTATAATCATAAAGGAGGAGATTACTTCAGCTATGATCCCTACGCGTCCGACCCTTTTTCTCCGGATGATGCCAATTATATTAACAATCTTAAATGGGAAGATGAAGGTTACTGGGATTTGAGATTGAGTAAGAGTTTTAATTCGGGTAAATTATCTTTTAGCTTTTTTGCAGATGTGAACAATGTTTTCGACGCGAGATATTTAAATTATGATCTCTGTTTTAAAACCGATTCCGCCAGCACAGATAAGCTGGATTATTTAAGATCTCTTCATCTGCCCATGTACAGAGATGAAAGATATGCTTCGGATAACTTACTTATCGGAGGTAATGATAGAGTAGGGGAGGTGGATAAGGATTATATAGATAAACCGGCGCTCGGGTATTTGTATTATACTAATCCGAGATTTCTGCGGATGGGGTTGAGAGTTAAATTTTAAATTGCCCAACTATAACCAAATTTTTATTTTTAACTAAAAACTGAAAACCAAGACCTAAAACCTATTGTTCCGGTTTATATAAGTCTATACTCTGTAGTCCAAGTTTCATTAATATTTTTCTTAAAAAAGAATTGAAGATAAAATGTGATTTTATATTTTTAGCAAATATATTTCTTTTTAATCTTTTTGTTTTTTTGAGGTAACGTTTTTCAAAATTTTCCAGTGAGTTGTTTAATATATTGGCGAGAATTATGGCGCTCCTGAAAGCGTAACTTATGCCCTCGGCGGAACTCGGACTTATCCATCCTCCCGCTTCTCCCAGTAGTGCGATTCCTTCTGTTCCTGACGAGAGCTGCCTGATGCTCGTGGGTCTGTTAATAAAAGCCCCTTCTCTTTTGACTGCTTTCCCGAATTGGAAACCGAAATCTTCGAGTTTTTCTTTCAGCAGCAGAAATTTCCCGGGAGCTTTATCGTTTGGATTTAAAGCTGCCCCTATGACCAGATATTTTTCCTTTGGAATAGTCCAGCAATAATAATCGGTGATTTCCGGATCGAATACCGTAGAAAAGTACGGGAATTTAGAATTGTCGGCTTCGACCCATTCCTGTATGGCAAAATATGTTTTGGAAGAACTGTGTTTTGTTATCGACTGTTTTTGAACAAGGGAAGAGGCTCCGTCCGCTCCGATTAAGATTCTTGTTTTATCTATATAGGTATTATTTCGATCGGAAAATTTTATTTTGAAGTTTCCGTTATCTTCCTCGTAAGACTCAAAATTGCATCCAAGCCTTATGTCGACACTAAGAGGAACCATAGATAATAGCCAGCAGTCGAATTTTTGTCGATCTATATTTATATAGTAACGCTGATAGTATCTTTCCAGATGTCTCTGAGTGTCTATTGCCCTCACGGCAAAGAGTTGAGGTTCTACCAGAACGTTTTTAGGCAAGCCCAATCCCATTTTAGACAATAGCTTCTGAGCGTCGGGAGCGAGCAATCCGCCGCAGCACTTAACAGATGATGGTTTTTCAGTAGAAGATTTCAGTTCTCTTTTGTCTATCAATTGGACTTTATAATTTTTTCCTATTAGCCTTGCCAGAGTACTGCCCGCGGGTCCGGCGCCAATAATAGTAACATCATACATAATGTTTTGATTCCTTATTAAAAAAATATTTCGCAAACTCAATAAGTCAAGGGTTTTTTATTTATTTCGGTTTACTTGAAACTTTTCAAAATTTTATTATAATTAGAAATATGGAAGAAAAACCTAATCTCTCTTATGAATATACACAGTTGAGCAAATTTTTGTCTTTTGTCTTGAGACATCACCCGGAGCAGTATAATCTGGAGCTGGATGAAGAAGGGTTTGTTTCTCTTAATGCCCTGATGGAAACCTTAAAGAGTACCAGGCACTCGTGGGCGGGAATCGAAGATGTAGAAAAAATAATTTCTGGAGGGGAAAGGAAAAGATTCGAGATAAAAGGGGGAAAGATACGGGCGCTTTACGGTCATTCGGTAAGAGTTAAAATCGAGGATGGTTTCTGCCCGAGAGGAACTCTTTATCACGGGACATCTCCCGAAAAACTTTCTAAAATTCTAAGTGAAGGGTTGTCTCCCATGGAACGTCAATTCGTGCATTTGTCAAAGGATAAAGAAACAGCGTTTAAAGTAGGGAAAAGGCGACACCCCAACCCGGTTATTCTGGAAATAGATGCCGAGAAAGCCTGTAAAAACGGTGTTAAATTCTTTGACAGGGATGTTGTCGTTTTAAGTAACAAAATTCCTCCTGAGTTTATCAAAACGTTGGATTAACGCGAAGTTCTTCAATTATATATATACTAAACTTTATTTATTTGTTTGTTTTTTTGTAAATAAAATCTTTTAGTTTATTTGTTCAATGCCTTTATATATTGCAGACGTTCATAAAGTTCGGTTTTATCTGTTTCTTTTTTACTGAGTTTTCCCCGAAATTCATCTATATTCTTATAATTATGCTTACCCATCCATTTTTCCAGTTCTGCCAGAATTTTACCTATCTGTTCGAGTCCGTTCTCATAGAGGGTGGAAGAAATTTCAACCGCTTTAGCCCCGGCTAAAATTTGTTTTATAACATCTATTCCCGTGTGAACGCCGGTTGTGGCAGCGAAATCGCAGGGGATTCGGTTCGCGAGAAGAGCTATCCATCTAAGGCTGTTACTCATTTCATTGGAAGAGCTTAATGGATTGCCTCCCGTTAAAGTAAGATTTTCGATATCTATGTCGAGCTGATAGAAACGGTTGAAAAGTACAAGAGCTTTTACTCCTTTCTTTGAGAAAACGTTGAGAATTTTTGCTATGGATGTGAAATAAGGTCCGACCTTAACCGCTACCGGCAGATTTATTTCTCCTTTTACTTTTTCAATTATTTCTATATATATTTTTTCTATTTCTTCACTGTTTCTTTTTAAATCGCTGGGAAGTATAGAAATGTTGAGTTCGAGGGCATCTGCTCCCGATAGCTCGAGTTGTTTCGCGTAATCTGTCCACCATCTGGAGGAAACGCAATTAAGGCTCGCTATTATCGGAATATCGGTTACTTCTTTGGCTTTTTTAATTAAATCTAAATAAGTGCTGGGTCCGTTAGCCATGCTCATTCCCCGTACATATTCGAATGCTTCTGTGTGATCCGAAAGCCAGCTTTCGCCTATCAATTCTTCTGTGTCGGTTTCGATTTGTTCTTCGAATAGAGATTTAAGGACTACTGCTCCCGCGCCTTTTTCTTCGCATTTTTTTATTTGTTCGATTTTAGAGGTTAAATCACAGCTTGCGATGATTAAAGGATTTTTTAATTCAAGTCCCATATATTTAGTAGAGAGATTTATCATATTCGCCTCCCAGCCTATTTCACTTGTTTTTTATCTGTTTTATAGCTTTTTTTATAGCTTCTTTATAAAAATAATGTTTCATCTGAGGGATGCCATTAAAATCGAAAAATTTCGCGTCCATAGCGTCGTCACCCGCCTTAATATTGCCCGCAGTTATTCTAACAAGAAAAATTATTATTACCAGATTTCCGTAAATCTTAGTGTTTTGCGAATATACTCCTAAGAGATTTATAATTTCACCTTTTAACGAGGTTTCTTCGTATAATTCTCTCAGAGCTGTATCTTCCGGTTTTTCTCCCGCTTCCATAAATCCGGAGGGAGGCGCCCAGATGCCCTTTGAAGGTTGTATTCCTCTTTTGATTAGGACAATTTTATCGCCTTTTATTCCTATAATAGACACGCAGGGGAGGGGGTTTTCGTAATCCACAAAACCGCAGGAAGAACAGCTTTTTCTATTTTTTCCCTCTATATAATTAATCTCCAGTTTCTTGCCGCACACGGGACAATATTGGAATTCCTTTTTAGGGATATTCTGATTTTGAGGCATAAAATCAAATTAAAGCATTAAGTATTTAAGTCAAGAAGTGAATTTGTTATATTTGTCAAGTTATGCCCTTAAACACTTTTTTTAAGCTTCCGAGAAATTACTTTTATTTTCTATTCCAGGCGAAACCAACGTACAGACCTATGCCTGAATCGTAATAGGGATAGTCTATAATGCGTGTATATCTTCCCCCTATTATATAGCTGAAATCGTAATGTCTGAAAAGCATTAATCCTCCGGACGCGATAAATGTTAATCCATCTCTTTTAAAAGAAGGGCCGAATCCGAATCCCGGACCGCCTCCTATAAAGAAACAGTGATTCGCTCTGGCGTCGCTTATATAATAAAAGGGTAAATAAATTTGAGAACCTCTATCGATGTGCTGTGTTCTTATCAGGATTTCTGTGGCAATGTGAGGAGAAAGAAAATACATATAACTTATGTCTAAGTCGAAAACTTTTTGAACTGTAGTTTCGTCTTCGGGAGTTATGTAAGAGCTGTCTCCGAGGGCGTAAAAATATCCTGCTCTAAAGGATATGAAGGAACTGACATTCTCTCTCCAGGTTTCTATTTTGTATTTCGGCAATTCGTATATTTGTTTTTTCTCCGCGTAAGCTTCGGCAAAATCTTCAAGAATTTCTTCTATATCACTAAGGGAATAAACGGTTTTTTGCGTAGAATAGTTTATTATTCCGGTTAAGGTAGAAATTTCCTTTATTTCAATCAAAGTCTTACCTCTTGGCATTTTGCTAAGAACTCCGTACAGGATTTTATCCGCGTCGGCTTTTTTCCCCTCTTCCATGGCGCAAAAAGGCGTGGAGCAAAATTTATAGCTTTCCAGAACAACAGTGTTTTTAAGTTTTCCTCTTACTTCATTTTTGAAAAAATTGGAATATACGTTCAGGTCGAGTGGTTCGGTTTCTAAATCCACACTACCGAAGTTTAGTATTAAGAGTCTTTCCTGGGCTAAAATACATAAAGATAATAAAAATAAGAAAGCCAATATCTTTCTCATACGGCACCTCCTTTTTTTAAATTATTACATTTTCGCTGTTTGTCAATCTTGAGTATTGACATAGAAGGATATTAATTTATTATATTTTATGCTTTTAATTCTCTTTTCTGTGCCTGTTATTCTTCTTCACGGTCATCGTTCAGACGCTATCGACACGCTGGCGACGAAAGTATGGCTGCCTTATCAAGGTGATATCCTCGAGCATCCTACGATTTTTACCGAAATACTCGAAGAGAAATACAACGGTTATAGATGCGGTAAGGATGTAAACGGGGATTCTATTAGCTTTAATTCAAAGAGCGTTTTACCGGCGCAAAATGACGAAAAACTTATTTTCAATTTTTCTTATTATACAGGAGAAACTGCCGTAATAGGAGATGGTAAGCTTTTTCCTTCGGATGAACAATATAAAAAAGTATATATTAAAAATCTTGAAAAAGGTAGTTATTCTGAAGAGCTTGCCGATTTTGTTAAAAAAGTTCTCTTTTCCGTTTACGGAGAAGACTGGACGAAAAAAGAAAACGCTAAAGTCAATTTCGCGGCTCATTGTATGGGAGGAATTGTACTAAGGTACGCTATAAAATTTCTTGATATACCGGGAACGGATATCAGTTTTAAGGAGGTAACGGGGAAAGTTTGTTATGTCGCTTCTCCGAACAACGGCTTTCATAATCAGCTTTTCGGAGTAGAAGCCCTTACGGGAGATTTCAAGTGGCAAAAATACGGAGAAGATTTAGAAATGAACATTCCGCCGTCCCGTTTGCGAATAGGCAGAGATATTGAATTTTGTTCTGAAAATGGAGAAAGGAGCAGGTTTTGTCATTTGATAGGCAGTGATAATCTTGGAATTGAAAGTGTAAATATTTACGGGACACGAAACCATTTTCGAATCAGACTCTTCTTCGGTTTAAGTTTTTGTTTGGGACCCGATGATGGTGATATATACTTTAAGGACACTTATATTTCGGGGGTTAAAAATATTCCTGTTCCCGCCAGTCATTCATATTCTCTTCCTCATAAAGCTAAAAGCTATTTTCTTTTTTCCGTTATCGACGAAGGAGCGACAGGAGAAGAAGCAATAACTTCGAATAGTGAAGCAAAACAAATAATTGAAGATTTTATACTGACGGATTAAAAGATTTTCAAAAAGCTACAGGTTATCTTGATCGCGAAATCGGTCTATGGCGTCTTTTTCTTTTGTTTTTTTATGTATCCATAGAAGAACTAAAATGATGTAAACCGGATACAGAACGAAAAAAAGTGAGTTATTTTTAGTTGTTTTAATAACAACAAAGGGGATTTTTTCTGTTGTTGTCATTATTTTGTTCATGATAAATCCCGTTGCCCAGATGAAATTTCCAGATAATCTACCAAGAAAAGGGAAGGCAAAGAAGAAAAAGCAGCCGGAAATTAAGATACCTGTAAGAGGAATAAGAATTAAATTCGCGAATAAACCGAGTAAGGGTACGTATCCGAAATGGTAGGCGACCAGGGGTAAAGTTCCCAGTTGCGCGCTCAGAGTTATTGAAAACGGAATTACGATCCATTTTTTGTACCAACTGTTTGGGATTTTTTCAAAATACTCTTTAAGTATGCCAAACATTACAAGAATCGAAAGGACTGCCAGAAAGGAAAGCTGGAAGCTTACACTGAATACACTTCCGGGCATTAGTAAAGTAATAAAAATACCTGCGGCGCAAAGAGTGTTCAATGGGTCTATGTTTTTTTCCCGTGTTTCTCCGATTACGAAAAAGAAAAGCATAACCGAGGCTCGAAGGACCGGCAGGCGTAGACCTGTAAAAACAGCGTAAAGTAAAACAAATGCACCCGAAATCAAGAGAGCGGGCTTTCTTTTTAATTGTAAAGTTATCAGAAAAAGAAAAATGACAGCAGAGACTATTCCCGTGTGCAGCCCGCTTACCGCTAATAAATGAGCCGCTCCGCACGATTGAAATCTTTTATAAATGTAAGGATGTAGAGATTTTCTTAAACCCAGAGTAATCGCGGAAGAGATTTTTCCGGCTTCGCCCGGGCATTGTTCACGTATTTTTTTATCCAGAGAATTTCTCAGCGAAAAAATTTTATTCAAAATTGTGGGGGAAGACCATGTTGCTTCTATATTTGACAATCTTAAGATTCCTCTTTTTTTTATAATTTCTCCGCTTCCTCTGGCAAAATCTCCGCAATTGGTGGGTAGTTTTGCGTATAATTCACCGTGGATAGGGTCTACTATTCTGTCGCCGAGGTAAATCCCCCGAAAGTATATACGTTTTCCCGCGGGTAGATCCCGGGATGTTTGATATATTCCGGCGGACAGGAAAAGAACAATAAGAAGCGCGATATCGAACCTTTTTATAAAAAAGACTACAGAGGAAAACAGTAATCCCGTTAATAGTATTTTTATGTCTAAAAAATTCCCTACGTAAAGACCGGTTAGTAGAAAAACGAAAACCAAAAGAGCCGGCCTTTTTTTCAAGGATTTATTTAATTTCACTCTTAAATACTATTCCTTTTTTTAAGGGAAAATCGCTGAGTTTCTATTTTTTGTTAAAGAATTGTCTTATTCCCGTGTGCTTTTTTAATTCCTCCATAAACGCTCTTGCTCTCTGGTTATTCCTGTCTATTCTCAAAACTTTTTTTGTCGTATTTAACGCTTCTTTATATTTTTCCAGCTTGGCGTAACATTTGGCAAGATTAAAATAATGTTCGGCGGTTTCTTCATTTACGGCTGCTTCTAAACACAAATCTAGCCCTTTACTGTCTCTCCCTGTTAATATCAAAGATAAGCCATAATAACTTTTAAAAGTTTGATTTTCCTGATCGAGAAGAAAAGCCTTTCTGAAATACTTGCTCGCGCGGACAGGATCCGCGAGCAAAAATCTCATTCCCTGCTCGAATAGCTTTTTCCTGCTGTTCTTTCTGTCTTTTTCCTGTTCTTCTTCGAAGATTCCCAGAGTGCATTCTCTGATGTATTTTTCTCTTGTTTCCCGCTCTTTCAAGGTCAGGTACGCTTTTGTGATTTTTAGAAAATAAGGTAGAAGCTGTTTTACCTCTTCGGGAGAAAGATGATCGGGATGGTATTTGTCAGCCAGTTTATAATAGGCTTTTTTGATTTCATCCCCCGAAGCATCTTTGGATACGCCTAATATTTCAAAATACTCCATAAGCTAATTTTAAAGATGTTGCAATAAATGTCAAGGGGATTTTTTGTAAGTATTACCCAAGAAAGCAAGAAGATAAAGGGAAAACAAATAATTTTTGCTATTTTTTTAAAACTCCTTAAATCCCATTTTTTTACAAATAGCACGAATCACGAAAACAAAAAGAACGCGTTGCCCAAACCCAATTAACAAAAACAACACTGTTAATATTGTCGTTGAGAATTCTTATTCATGCCTTTCCGCAGTGACGCAATCCCCGCGTATAGCTTGCAATTTAAGCGTTTATTTTTAATCAGAAGAGATTGCTTCGCGAAAGTCGAGCAAGAGGATAAACTCGCAAAGCCATTGTCAAAAGCAAATTAGTCATTTGCGCGACACAACCAAAAAACAATAGTCTTGTTCTGATTTCTTTATTGTTCCCCAGCGATTTCCGTGTTTCGTAGCGGCATTATATTTGGAATTTTGGAATCGGGCTTTGGTAAAAGAACAAAAATTTGTGTTATTCGCTTGATTTGTTGCTTTTTTCCTTTTAGTCTTAATTTTTTTTTACATTTTCTAAGATTTTACTGCCAGATAAAACCTTGACTATTAAGATGTTTTTGATAAATTAGTAAAAAAGGAGGCTTTATGAATGAGAAAAGGGCTCAGGTTTTTTGCCTCAAGCGTTGTCCTCTATTTTTAATAAAGTGCTCTATATTCATAGAAGCAGGATGTGAAGGGGGTTTTGGTTTTTGATCATTCTAATTATGCCCTTTTACCAGGATCTTTTGTCTAAAACTTCAACATTTGCAAATTTTTTTATCGAAAAATGAATATCAAATTTAAAGATAAAAGAATCCTATTAAATAAAAAAGAAATGGGGAAGACTATCGAAAGATTGGCTGTTGAAATCGTAAAGGATAACCCCGATATAGAAGCTTTGTGTATAATAGGAATTCGTAAAAGAGGGGATATTCTTGCCAAAAGATTGGCGAGTATTTTGGAAAAATCGACTTCCTGGGATATCAAGGTGGGAGTTTTGGATATAACATTATATAGAGATGATTTGACCAATTACGGACCCAAACCTATTATTGGTTCGACGTATTTACCCTGTTCCATAGAAGGAAAAGAAGTTTTATTGGTCGACGATGTTATTTACACGGGAAGGACAATAAGATCCGCTCTTGACGAGATAATAGATTATGGTAGACCCCTCAGAGTTAAGCTCGCTGTTATGGTTAAAAGAGGCGGCAGGGAACTTCCGATTATCCCTGATTATACGGGTATCTCGGTGGATCTGGGAGAAAAAGAAGAGATTCAGGTTCTTTTTAAGGAAACGGATAAAGAAGATCTGGTCAAAGTAGTCGAGGTCTCTGATGGGGTTTGATAGGAAGGATCTACTTGGTATTCAAGACCTTTCAAGTGCGGAAATAGAAGAAATTCTAACAACAGCCGAGTATATGGAAGAGATCTTAAAGCGACCCATAAAAAAAGCTCCTACACTTCGTGGTATTACAGTTGCTAATTTGTTCTTCGAGCCTAGCACGAGAACGCTAAATTCCTTTGCCCTCGCAGAGAAAAGGCTATCAGCCGATTCCATAAACTTTTCGGCTTCGTCGTCTTCGGTTTTAAAAGGAGAAACATTGCTGGATACCGCAAAAAACATTCAAGCTATGGAAGTGGATGTTATAGTGATTAGACATTCGGCGCCTGGTAGTCCCCATTACCTATCTAAAAAATTAAAGGCTTCTATAATAAACGCCGGAGACGGATGTCACGAACATCCAACTCAGGCGTTGTTAGATATTATGACTATTAAGAAAAAATTTTCAACCTTGAAGGATTTAAAAATAGCTGTTATCGGTGATATTAAGCATTCCAGAGTTGCCCGTTCTCTGATACTGGGACTTAAAAAAATGGGGGCCAGGATTACTGTCTGCGCTCCTCCTACGCTTTTGCCTCTCCGGATTAAACCTTTTGGGGTAGATTTTGAATATAGTCTGGAAAAAATTCTTCCGGAGAAAGATATTTTATACATTTTGAGGATTCAAAAAGAAAGACAGGGAGAAAGTTTTCTTCCTTCCATCAGGGAATATATAAAAGATTATTCTCTCACATATGAAAAGCTGAAAAAGTTTGCTTCTAAAGGAGTTGTTATAATGCACCCCGGACCGATTAACAGAGGAATAGAAATCGAGTCGAATATCGCGGATTCAGAATATTCTCTCATCCTTAATCAGGTGGCTACGGGTGTCGCGGTTAGAATGAGTGTTCTTTATCTTTTGTCTCAAAGGAAATTGAATGGATATAAAGATTAAAAATGTTCATCTGTTTGACCCTTTGAACGGTATCGATGAAGTTGGAACTTTATCGATTGATAAGGGTAAAGTCGTAAAGAATTCCAAATCTTCAGTCAGGAAAGAAATTGACGGGAAAGGATTATATCTGTTTCCCGGTTTTGTCGATGTCCACTCCCATTTTCGTGAGCCAGGCGCCGAGGATGCGGAGACTATAGAATCGGGTTCTAAAGCCGCAGTTAAAGGAGGTTATACGTCTGTCTGTGTTATGCCTAATACAAATCCTCCTATAGACAATGAAGGTGTTGCTCGGTTTATAAAAGAAAAAAGCGAAGAAGTTAATCTTTGCAGGGTCTTCCCTATAGGCACCATTACAAAAGGAAGAGCCGGCAAAGAACTTTCGGAAATGTCGCATCTTTACCAGGCGGGCTGTGTGGCGTTCAGTGACGACGGAGATTGCGTGATAGATGCAGGTATAATGCGCAACGCTCTTGAGTACTCTAAATTATTCAATGTTCCTGTAATCGACCACCCCGAAGATATGTCTCTTTCCGGTGAAGGTCAGATGCACGAAGGTGCTGTTTCCGCCCAGTTGGGGTTTAAAGGCATGCCCGATATAGCTGAATCGACGGTAGTAGCGAGAGATATTCTGTTGTCAGGGTTTACGCAGGGAAGAATTCATCTTGCTCATGTTTCGACCGCGGATTCGGTTAAACTTATCAAACAATGGAAGAATGACAAAACAACCTCAGAGGTTACGCCTCATCATTTGTTACTTACCGATGAAGAGATTAAAGATTTCGATCCAAACAAAAAAATGAAGCCTCCTTTAAGAACTTTAAATGATGTTGAATCATTGCAAAAAGCTTTAAAAGAAGGTTTGATAGATATGGTGGCAAGTGATCATGCCCCGCATCCGGATTACAGAAAGGACCTTGAATTCACAGAAGCCGCTTTTGGTGTGACGGGTCTGGAAACCTCTTTCTCCGTACTTTACACGGAACTGGTGAAAAAAGGCAAGTTTTCTCTGGATGTATTGATTAAACTTTTGACATCCGCGCCTGCGAAAATATTTAACCTGCCTTTTGGTGAAATAAAGGAAGGCTCGACCGGGGACTTTGTTCTTGTAGATCTTAAAGATAAGTGGAAGGTTACCACAGACGTTTTTTCTTCAAAATCTAAAAATTCCGCCTTTCTGGGGTGGGAGTTAGAAGGAGTGGTTAAGTACTGTATAGTCGACGGAAAAATCGTTTTTGAAAACGGCGACTTTAAGGGAAAGGAGAAATGAAAGAAAAGTTCACTCCGGCATATTTGGAAATTGCCAGCACTTATGAAAGCAAGCTACTTGATACTCTAGAAGAAAATGTCGGAGAAAAAAGTCTTTTTGAATATTACCGGAAACTTTTAGCTCAATATTTAAAACCCCGATCTATTAAAACAAGCTTTTTGGATTTTGTTGCCGAACACAGGGTAAAAATATTTGTTGAAATCGACAAAGTTGATCTTGCGTATCTCAGGGATATATTTGGAAGATTAAAAGAAGATAAATTATACAAAAAGGATAAAAAGTTTCTTTACGATTTATTTCTCAATGCTCTGGATAAAGGTGAACATTTTTTTGTGATTCTTTTATCCCTGTTGCCTAAATTGTACCCGGATGAATTAATAGATGGTTTTAACGAAGCTCTGGAGATTGGAAAAAAGCTTGTAGGTATTATTATGGAGAGTATACCGGAACAAAAGGTAGGCCCTTTGCCGAGACTGATAACAAAAGGACCTTTTTTTATTGGTTTTCCCGTACGCAATTTAAGCCTCGGAAATCTTGAACCTTTTCTTGCCCGGTATGGTTTAACTCCTACCGTGTTTATGAAAATACATGATATTTTAATTGAAGATTTTACAGAGAGAGAATCTGGTGATATTATTTCTCTTTTTAAAAATTCCGAAATAACCAGTACTCAGTCTTTAAGAAATTTTCATTTTGAAAATTTCTTCGTTCCTTCAAAAAATGTTCTACAGACTTTGTCTAAAATAGCTTCCGGGAAGGCTGTGAAGGCAAAAAAGAAGTTAATAGAAAGGGATAGAGAACTCGATGAAAAAGACATGAAAGTCAGGGAAGAAACCAACAGATTTCTTCAAAAGAGCCTTAATAAACTTCAGAGTTTGATAGATGTTAAAAATCAGGATTTATCTGTGGCACTTACTAAGGTTCAGGAAGAAATCACTAAACTGGAAGAAACATTGAAGTTGCACCTCAGGATGGTTCAGGAACTTAAAGATTCAGGGGGAGCTCTGAAAGATGAAATCGATCAGAACCGAGCTCTTCAGAGTATTAAGCCCCAGGATTTTAATTCCCTATTGCCACCGGTTCCTTCATGGTCGATCGAAAAGTTTGTTTTGGATTTCTGGAAGGCGCAGCCGTTTTTAGCCATTGTAAGTCCTTCTTCCGAAAAAGCGATTATACGTTATCTGCGAAAAGCGGAAAGGGCGTCAAAGGACAATCATCTGCTTTCAAAATTAAGCGCGGATCAAAAGAGAACTTTTGCGCCGGATGTTAAGAAGGTTATACATAATTACAAGATGGTTTTTTATGAAATTCTGGAAGTTATTTACGTTAGGGATATTATTGGCAACATGGTAGAGGTATGGCCGCCTACTGTTGATTTCGAAAACACCAGGTCGAGAATGACCGGAGATAGAAAAATTCATTTAGTAGGTCTAGATCTGTTGCCGAGAGGTAAGTTTTACAGGTTTTCCAAGTCGGGAAAAATAGAACCAAAAGTGGATAAAGAAGAATTAGAGTTGAAAGAACGAGTTTCAAGGATTCTCAGAAGGAAATTTTCTTCTCTGGTTTCTACTCTTGTTTATGATATAAGGGGTTCCACTTTTATGTCCCATCGATTGAGAGATGCCGAAAGAGAAAGATCTATTCTTTCCCTTTTTCAGTCAAACATTTTTGAAGCTTCCAGGAAGGGTTCTTCTTTTATATTGAAGGATACCGGAGACGGAGGTATTCTATGGTTCGGCAGCAATTCTCAGAAGCTTTACAGAAATATTTATAAAACGTCTAAGACCAGATCTGGTTCGGTCGTGCGTTATTCTACCGCTCTCGAAGATGAGTTTAATCTTTTGCCTCATATGAAAAGCGCGGAAATGTCAATAAAAACCGCCTTAAATATGGTTAATGCCGCCGAAAAATTCGTTAAAGAAAACTATGTTAAATATAGAGGTTGGTTCGGAGAAATAACAGAAAAGGAAATTTTTCATGAGGGGATAACTTACGCTTTGTTGCCCCCCCAGTTTAAGTCTTTGTTCAGGCTGGGGATAGGAATTGCCAGTGGCAGTCCCGGGAAAGATTTAATCTTTACTCCAAACGCTTTTGGGGATCCCGATTTGAATGGTATTCTTGTAGATGAGGCGGCGTTGCTTTCTTCGGGCAGAAGCCCTGAACGTTCGGTAATTTTGATAGACAACAATACTTTAATAAATTTAATGCTTAATTCTGATAACTATTTGCTCACAGAACCGATTAAAAAAGATGACTCAGAAAAAGAAATTATTAATAAGTTGCTTTATATATTGAGAATTGAAAATAAAGACCGATCGTTTTTCTTCGATGGTTTCAGCGTTTCTCCTATGGGTATTTATTTGTTGGATGAACAGGATAAGAGAAAGGCTTTGAAATTTGATATTCCTGAAGACCTTGATTTCGCGATTAATGAAGAAGGAGAACTCGAGGTTAAGAAAGAGAGAATTAAAATAATTTATGAGGTTTTGCCAGAGGACAAAGATGAAGAATAAAGTAAAGGGTATAGGAGAGATTTTAAAAGCGATCAATTCGCCCGATGTCGATATAGACGAGGTTCTTGAGTTAATAATGAAAAACGTTTCATGTCTTCTTGACGCGGAAGCGTGGTCTTTACTTTTGCTGGATAATGAAAGAGAAGAACTTGTTTTCAAGGAAGTAATCGGAGAAAAAAAAGAAGAGTTGGAAGGAAAAAGGATGCCTATAGACAAAGGGGTTGTGGGATGGACGGTAAAAAACAGAAAGCCCGCTATCGTTACCGATCCGTATAAAGATAAGAGGTTTTTTCAAAATATAGATAAGCAAACAGGATTTATAACCAGAACAATCCTTTCGGTGCCTTTACTGAGCAAAGGTAAGATATTGGGTATAATAGAAGCTATCAATAAAAAAGACGGCAGCCCTTTTACAGAGGAAGACCTGCATCTTGTAAGCAATTATGCTGAACACGCTGCTATTGCTCTGGAGAACGCAAATCTGGTTCAGAGTCTGAAAGCAAAGGTCAGTCAGCTAACCCTTATTTTTGATATTAATAGAACCATAACTTCTATTCTCGACCTCAATAAGCTTTTAAGGAAAAGTGCTGAATTAATTCAAAAAGCTTTCGATTACTATTTTGCCGGAATCGCTCTTGAAGAAGATTCTCATGTGGTAATGAAAGGGTTCTCGGCTAAGGGAAATATTAAACCGGAGAAAAGAATATCCAAAAGCGAAGGTCTGGTGGGAAAAGTTTTAAAAAAACAGGAAATGGTTGTTTGCCAGGATACGGGAAAGGAAAAAAAGTTTAAAGACTTTAGCGGTGAATTTAAGTCAGAAATGGTCGTTCCTATAAAAAAGGGAGACAAATTGATAGGGGTAACGGTTATGGGTTCTCCTGAAAAATATGCTTTTAATCAAGAAGAAGCTAAAATAATAAAAGAAGTTTCTTACCAGCTTGGAATAGCTATCGATAACGCCAGGCTGTATGAAAAAATAAGATTGGCTACAATCACTGACGAACTTACGGGTTTATATAACGCCCGGTATTGTAATGAATACCTCCCTGCCATTGTGAATAAATGGAAGGAAGATAATGAGAAGGGAGCTGTGATTTTTATGGACCTGGATTATTTTAAAAATATAAACGATAGTTATAACCATTTAATAGGTAGTAAATTATTGAGTCTTGTGGGTAAAGAAATTCAGGATAAAATAAAGGATCAGAATCACGTCGGAATTCGGTACGGAGGCGATGAGTATGTTATAGTTCTGCGCAGGGTAGATTTAAAGCAGGCGATCGAATTCACAAAAGAACTTAAGGACGCGATATCAAAGAAGACATTCAGTATAAAAGATGAGCAAAAAACAATAGAAGCTAAAATTAAAGCGAGTTTTGGAATAGCCTGTTATCCTGCTGATAGCGGTAATTTTTATGATTTGCTCAGGCTTTCGGATCTGGCAATGTATTATGTGAAGGGTAGGGGGAGAAACAATATAGCGTACATAAATGTTGAGAAGGCAATTTCATTGGTAAATGAGTCGAAAAATACTTGACAAATATCCCAATCTACAATTCCCTGTAACATTGGCTAAAGTGGATAATCAGTACACTTCGCTTCAGAACAGTATTCCCGAAGGGAGTTCTGTCGAATTTCTCGATCTGGATGATACAGAAGGTATGAGAACTTATGAGAGGACACTTGTTTTTCTACTCGATTATGTTTGTAAAGGAAAAGAAGTTACAATAAAAATAGGAAATTCATACGGTAATGCTATATTCGGTAGATTCCTTAAGGGTTCTTTGAATTTAAAAACGATTAAGAAGGAGATCAACGCTCTAATAAAAGAGAATAAGAATATAGAGAGAGTAATGCTTCCAAAGTTAGAAGCTATACATTATCTTTCCGGCAGAGAAGATGATATAAATATTCTTAAAAATCTGGCTGCTTCGTACATTCCTGTTTATAAAATCGACGGTTTTTCCGCTTACTTTGCCGGACCTTTGCTGCCTAACATCGGTTTTCTTTCCACTTTCGACCTGAAATCTGTAAAAGACGGATTCCTGGTAATTCTCCCTTCTAAGGAAGATCCCTTTAGTATAGGGAAAATTGAAAAGAGAGAAAAACTTTTTAACGCTTACAGAGAGGCGAAAAAAGAGGCGGAAATACTAAAAATATGGGATGTTTCACAACTTAATAATTACATTATTAAAGGAGAAATTTCAGATATTTTAAAGATAGCAGAGGTTATCCATGGCGAAAAGATAACGGATATCTCCAAGCAGATACTGCGAAGAAAGAAGAAAGTCCAGGCTATTTTAATAGCCGGTCCGTCTTCTTCGGGGAAAACCACATTTTCAAAAAGGCTTGGTATTCATCTGCGTGTGCATGGCGTAGAACCTGTTTATATGTCACTGGACGATTACTTTTTTGAAAGGGACAAAACTCCTTACTATAAAGACGGGACCCATTTTTTCGATGCCTTTTCCGCTCTGGATGTAAATCTTTTCAGAAAACATATAAATGATTTGTTAAAAGGTAAAAAAGTGGAAAGGCAACATTTTAATTTTAAAACGGGTAAAAGAGAAAAAAGTCAGGAAGTTTTTGAGTTGGAGGAACACAATATACTTATTATCGAGGGTTTGCATTGTTTTAACCCCAAATTGATGGACAATATTAATCTTTCGACTTTTCTTATATATGTTTCTCCTCTGACCCAGGTTAATATTAACAGGATTAATAGGATTCCCACAAGAGATTTAAGACTTTTAAGAAGGGTTTTTAGAGACACAAGATATAGAGGGTATAATGCTGAACATACTCTAAAGAAATGGGAGTCGGTTAAAGACGGAGAGGACCAATTTGTTTTTCCTTTTCAGGAAAGAGCAGATGTTATGTTTAATTCGTCTCTCGTTTATGAACTATCAGTTTTAAAGGTATTTCTGGAAACCCCTTTGAGATGTGTCTCGACCAGTTCGCCTTTTTATTGCGAGGCGCTACGGCTTTTAAATTTTCTCGATCATTTTCTTAATATTCCGGAGAAAGAGATCCCTCAGACTTCTATTTTGAGAGAATTTATAGGCGGTAGTACATTCCTTTATTGATTAGAACTTTAGAATTTATGATTCTACTTTTTTAAATCTTAGAGAAAGCAATAATTCATCTTCTTTTATTGTGATTTTTACATTATGTTTGTTAAGAATCAATCTTATAAGGGGTATATCTAAATACTTTATATCCGAATCTCCGGTTAAAGGGTTGTCAAACGAAAGTATGGGTGCGTTCTCCAAAGCTGAGAAATCATCTATTAGGGATTTGGAATTTCTGAAATTGAGATATAAATATTCTTTGTTTTCTTCTAATTCAACCTTTAAGCTTTTACTGTCCTTTTTTACGCAAATGGTAAATAATTGTCTGAGTGATTTGACCAACCAGCTTCGGTTGCCATAGATGTCTAAATTATCATTCTCGATATTTGATGTTATTGTAATATTGCCAAAATCCTGGATTATTTCATTCAATACCGATTTAAATTCTATTTTTTCGTTAGTTTGAATGGTTTTATCTGTTCCTATCTCGGCAATGTCTAAGAGTTTCTCTACCATATCTTTCATCTCTAAAGACGACTCATAAATTATCTTCGCCATTTCTTTGAAGTTTTCAGAAATATCCTTCTGGTCTTTTAAAATACTTGATAAGCCCAGAATGGGGGTAAGAGGTGTTCGCAAACGATGCGACAAACCCAGTGTAAAATTGGCGTTTATTTCCTGGAAGTATTTTAACCTGTTTAGCTCTACCCGTTCTGTGATATTGTTGATTTGTATAATAGAATGTTCTTTCTCTATGCCGGAAGAACTTATTTCTTTAGCTTTAGATAATTCAAAAATTAAGTGATTTTCTTTTCCGTTTTTGCGGATGATTGCTTCGAAGCTTCCTCGGTCTTTTATGGATTCTATATTATCCAATATACGTGTATCAGGGATGACTTCCTTTAAATTTTTACCCTCAACTTCTTTTATGTGGAAAATCATTTCCGCTGTTGGGTTAGATTTTCTTATGACGCCTTTTTCATCCAGAATTATTATCCCTCCGGGTAAAGAGTTTATGATAGAGTTGAGGAATTCTTCGGATTTTGAAAGCCTTTCGCTAAGAAGAGTCATTTTAAGCTCGGAAGAAACCTGGGCTGCCAGTTGTTCTATTATCTCTTTGCTTCTTTCATTGTAATCTCCGCCGCGGCTATTAATTACCTCTATTACCCCGATTGTTTCTCCGTCTATAATAAGCGGTGCGGCGAGTAAAGATTCAGTGTTGAACCCTGTCTGTTTGTCAAATTTATCCGCGTAGCCGTCATTTTTTGGTTTGTTGACAATAAAGGATTTTCCTTCTCTTGCGGTTCTGCCCGCTATTCCTTCTCCGATTTTAATTCTTTTTCCCTGCAATTTTTCTGCTTCAGGACCATTCACAATCTTAAACACCAGTTCTTCAGTGTTATGATCCACCAGGAATAGAGTTGCCGCTTCGCTTTGCAGCACTTCCTGCGAAAGATCGAGAATCCTTTTTAAGAGTTGGTTGAGATTCTCGCTCTCAGTTATCTTTTCCCACTTCTTCTCGAATTGCATTTTTCTCCAGTAATTTAACTACTTTGTCCCAGAGTAGTTCTAAATCCGGGGGTTTGGTTATAAATTCGACATCTAATTTGCCTTTGGCAATAATATCCACATCTTCTTTTAAATGTTCGTAAGCTGAGCATATAATTACCGGAAATTTATAACCCCGTTCGATTAAATTCTGGAGAACTTCCAATCCATGTTTTCCTCCCATCTTAATATCGAGGACCACAAGATGATAATTGTTTTTGCCAAGTTTCTTGCTGACTTCGAAGCCATTGTCGGCTGTATCTACTTCGAATCCTTTAAGTTTAAAAAACTCCTTGAACAAATATAAGATGGATGGAACGTCGTCAGCCACTAATACTCTAGCCATTCTCTCCTCCTTTTTTAGGTAATTCGATTGCAAATTCAGTACCTTCTCCTTCCTTGCTGTCGACGAAAATTTTTCCCTTATGCGAAGAGATTATTCTCTGGACGATTGAGAGTCCCAAACCTGTTCCGTTTTTCTTGTTGGTTACAAATGGTTCAAAAATTTCATCTTTTTGTGACTCGGGAATACCGGTACCATTATCCTTGATTTTTGCTATAATATTGCCGTTTTTCTCGCTTATGCTTATGTTTATCTGTCCTTTTTCGGTTAATGCGTCACAGGCGTTGTTTATTAAATTGTCGAAAACTCTTCTCAATTTTTCTTTGTCGGCTCCGATTTCATAATTTCCCTTATTGTATTTAATGTCTATTTTTATTTTCTTATCCTTTATTTTTTCGTTTTTCTTGAAATTATTGACGATTTCCTTTGTAAATGTTATAAAATCAAATACCTCGACCTGCAACTCCTGGTCTTTCGAAAAATCGAGCATATCTCCTATTAAATCATTTATTATTTTTGTGGCATTTAATATTTCCCGTCCGTATCTTTTTCCTTTGTCATTCTTAGACGACATTGTAAGTATCTGCGCCAAACCGCTGACTGTTCCCAGTGGGTTTCTCAGGTCGTGGGCTATTTGAAGAGTTAACTTGCCCAGACGGTTTATTCTTTCGGAACGCTGCATTTCTTTTTCCATCTTTTTCCTTTCCGTTATATCATTGAAAACGACTATCGCTCCTTTTCTTTTCTGTTCCGAGTTTTTGAAAAAAGCGAGGTTAATTCCCCAGTATCTTCCGTTTTCCTTTTTTACCAGATGGCATTCTTTACCCGGATTACCATATTCTTTTACGCAGTTCAATAAAATAGGAACTATATTTTTATTCCCCTTTGCGAGTTCTTGGGCTTTCGGATTTATAAGGCGTGTAAAGATTTCGCCCTCTACATCTTCGATAACTGCTATACCCGCGTTTATCGAACTGATAACCTCGCGGTAGAATTGCTGTATGTCCTGTTTTTCGCGTTCCTCACTTTCTCTAACCGTTTCGACTCTTTCCTTCATAATTTTATTCCACAAACTGCTTATAAAAGCGGTCAATAGCAAGAAGACAAGTTTCAACAAAAATACAGGGTCCTGGAGACTTAAAGTTCCGGTTTGCTGGACCAACCACACATAAATCCCTCCGCTCGCTAATGTTATCGCGATAGATGCGCCTAAGCCGGATGAAATCGAAGCCATCATTATGGTCAGGAAGTAGAAAATATAATAATCGGAGCTTATACTGCCCGTAAAATAGAAAACCGCGGAAACAACGCCAATGTCGAAAAGAAACAAAACGAATAAAGATAATTCTGTTTTTAAGATTTCAGGCTTCAATATCCTGAAAAAAAGATTTAAAGCAAAATAGATAAAAGCTATTACGTAAATAACGCTTATCCTGGAAATGTCTTCAGTGGCATAACCCGCTATAAGAATTACGGATAACAAAACCAGCCACCTGAATACAAAAAAAACATCTAAATCACTGGACTTTTTAAATCGTATCATAACAATAAGTTACTATAAAAAAAATATTCCAGTATCTAAGATATTTATTTTCAATAACATAAGCTAATGGATGCCCTTTCGTAGATTGCAATTAGAATAAACAGGTGTAGAATATACTTGACAAAAAATTTCTTCAACCTATATTTAATAAGTATTAAAGTTGCAACAAAATTTGTCCTAAGGAGGTAATATGGCTAATAGGGTGCTAATTATAGATGACGATGAGAAGCTTTTGAAATTACTGAGCGTTTCATTGGAAAAAGAAGGTTTTGTCGTATCGACCGCCGCGAAAGCTGAAGAGGGGCTTGAGAGATTCAGGGAAATCGATTTTGATGTTTGTATGGTCGATCTTGTTTTGCCGGATATGGATGGAATAGAGCTGTTAAAGGTGATAAGAAATATCGATTCCAATTTTCCGGTGATAATGATAACCGGGCATGCCACGATCGATCTGGCTGTAAAAGCGATGCGTATGGGAGCTTTTTATTTCATTGAAAAGCCTGCCTCCACAAAGGCAATACTGGAAATACTTAAAAGGGCAATAGAGCAGAAAGAGTTAATATTAAATTATCAGTCCTTAAAGAAAACGGCGGAAGAGAAGTTTAGTTTTTCGGGAATAATAGGTAAAAGCAAGCAAATGCAAGAGATTTTTGAGTTAATTGAACGCATTGCTACCGCGGAGGCGACTGTGTTGATTCAAGGGGAGTCGGGAACAGGTAAAGAATTGGTGGCAAAGGCGATACATTTTAATTCTCAAAGAAAGGAAAACCGATTTGTTGCAATTAACTGCAGCGCTTTGCCTGAAACTTTACTTGAAAGTGAGCTATTCGGGTATGAGAGAGGAGCCTTTACCGGAGCTACCAAGAAAAAGAAAGGGCTGTTTGAAATTTCTCACAAAGGAACAATTTTTCTCGATGAAATAGTAGAAACTTCTCCTGCTTTCCAGTCTAAACTTCTACGGGTTTTAGAGGAAAAGACTTTTTATCCCGTGGGTTCTACGGAAGAAAGAAAGTCCGATGTAAGGATTCTCGCGGCTACTAACAGAAATATAGAGGATTCGGTGGCGGAAGGTCAATTCCGGAAAGATCTTTATTATCGTTTGAATGTTGTCAAAATATTGCTGCCTCCTTTACGGGATAGGAAAATCGATATTCCGTTACTTACACAGAATTTTTTGACGATTTATTCCGAGAAGAACCGTAAAGATATTAAGGGTTTTTCGGACGAGGCGATGGAAGTTTTGATGCGGTACTCCTGGCCTGGGAATGTAAGAGAACTCGAGAATGCTATCGAAAGAGCTGTAATTCTTTGTCAGGAAGAAACGATACGCGCGGAACATTTGCCTGAAAGAACAAGCAGAAGCGAAGAACTGGAACCTTCAAATATACTTGAGTATGAGGCGGCAAAAGAGGCTTTTGAAAGGAAATATCTCAGAAATCTTTTAAAGCAAACCGGGGGAAATGTTACGGATGCTGCCAGAATTTCCCAGATGACAAGGCAGAATATATATCTAAAACTCAAAAAATATGAGATCAATCCCAAGGTTTATTATCCCAGAGAATAAAGGAGGAAGAATGAAAAAATTTTATTGCTTATTATTTTTTGTTTTATTGATTAAATGCGCGACTCCCGGAGATATCAATATGTTATCCGCGGAGGCGACAGGTACATCTAAGGATTATCAGATGGCGATAGATAAAGCGAAACACGACGCGAGATTGGAAATGACTCAGCAGCTCAACACTTATATTCAGGCTCTTATAAAAAAATTCGACGAGGAAGTAGGATTAACGGAAGACTCAGAGCTGCTCGGATTATATTCTAAAACCAGCAAAATTGTCGTCGACCAATCCCTGGTAGGTTCTCACGTAAAAGATCAAAAAGTAAAGGAGAATGATGGTATTTACAGGGCGACTGTTTTAATGGAAGCCCCTCTGGGACAGGCAAGAAAGCGTCTGCTCGAACAGATAAAAGCAAGCGATGCCCTTTACAACAGATTTTCAAGCTCCTCTTCTTTTAAAGAAATGGAAGGAGAAATAAAAGAAGAGGAATAAGATTTCTTAGTGAATTAATAAAGAGTCTACGGATTTTCTATCCATAGGGGAGATTTCTGTCTCTGCAATAGTTCCCTTTCTTGTTCTTGCGGCGACTTTAACGTTTTTTTTATCTCTTTTTTTGCTGTATCTGATACATATGGAAGCAGATATATCGATATCTTCGGGGTTATTACTGTTTTTAAGTAATGCCAGTGGACTTCCGAATCCTATTCCTTCGATTAATAAATCATTGTCATCGGCAAGTTTTTCGATTATTTGATTTTCTTTTTCATCTCTTCCTACGATTAGTTTTGCACCGCTTTTAAGTCTGAAATGCCGTCCGAAGTTTAGCAGAGTTAATTCAGATATGGCGTCCTCGTTATGTTTAAAAGCGTCCTTTAAACGGATAGAAAAATCTAGATCCGTGAGAAGGCATCCTCCCGCAGGAGAAGGATATTCCGTTATGCCGAGTTCTTTTGCAAGTTTGATTTGAGGTTTCCTGCTTCTACCTTCAAAATTACAGAGTTTTTTTCTTTCGATCCATCCTTTCTCTTCGGGTGTAGTTATCGGAAGTAATTTTGCGGATAGCGGACGAAGTAGAAATCCTTCGACTCCAGCTTCTTTTTCGATTATTTCCAAAGCTTTTTTTCTCTGACTCATGGGTCGCTGTCCAATTACTTCTCCACTGAACAGGAAAGACGCTCCGATCTTTTTCATAAAAGAAAAAGCCTTCTTAATTATAAATATCTTGCAGTCGATACAGGGATTCATATTTTTACCGTAACCGTGTTTGGGCCTTTTTGCTATTTCTATATATTCTTCTCCGCCGCGGAAAGTTTCTGTAGGAATATTTAATTCGGTGGCAGTTTTTACCGCATTTATTTGGTTCTCTTCTTCTATATAATTAAACGGCAGGACAAAATGAAATGCGGTAACTTCTATTCCTTGATTTTGGATGAGTTTGACCGCCAATATACTGTCCAGCCCGCCTGAGAATAAACCTACAGCCTTCATATTCCTACCACTATGCTTTTCGCCTTTTTTGTATGAAAGTCTCTTTTAATTTTTTCAATCATTGAATATTAAATATTAAAATTCAAAAAGCAAAATGAAAAAACATACAGAGCCCCCTGTCTTAACCCCAGATTTTCTAACCACGGAGAGCACAGAGTTTTTATTTGTTTTTTTCTCTGTGTTCTCAGTGTTTTTTTATTTTTTAACACAATCATTTCTCTGTGTCTTCTGTGGTTAATGTTCTTTTCTTTTTGAATTTTGATTTGTAATTTTCCATTTTGATATTTGATTTTTGCATTTTCCTGATTTGTCTCTCTGAGTTTATGCTATTTTTTTATCGTTCCTCCGCCGATAAGAACATTCTCCTGATAAAAAACTACTGCCTGACCGGGGGTTATAGCGCTTTGAGGTTCTTTGAATTTAACCAGAACCGTATCTTTTTTGTAGGGTAAAATAGTCGCTTTTGCCCCGCTGTGACGATATCTGATTTTTGCTTTTACTTCAAGTTTGTCGTCGAGTTTCTCAATTCCAACCCAGTTAAGATTATCTGCAAGTAACTCGTCGTCTAAGAGATCGCTTTTTTCACCCAGAGTAATAGAATTGGTCTCTTTATCTATACAGGTAACGTAGAGAGGCAGTCCCTTTGCTATTCCCAGCCCTCTCCTTTGACCTATTGTGTAGTACTGAATTCCTTTGTGTTCGCCCAAAACATTTCCATGTTTGTCTAAAATTTTACCAGGTTTGTCATTTCCTTCGAAAAGATCCGA
The DNA here is from genome assembly GCA_964631335.1 of uncultured bacterium. Lineage (GTDB taxonomy): Bacteria > Hydrothermota > UBA3072 > UBA3072 > UBA3072 > JAFGHJ01. Next base: position 13,347 of record CAZVXD010000004.1, on the reverse strand, counting down.
TATGTCACCCGAGAAAAAGTCCTGGCTTTCTTTTTTCTCTTTTATAGGTAAATCCATTTCATCCGCGATTTTTCTAACTTCCTTCTTGGTATAATCGCCAAGAGGGAAAATACATTTTTCTATCTGTTTTTGTGATAACAAGTAAAGGAAATATGATTGGTCTTTTTCTTTATCGCGCGCTTTTAGCAGAAGATAACGATTTTTTTTCTCGTCGAATTTATTCCTTACGTAGTGGCCCGTAGCTACCCGGTCGAACTTGATGTCAAAATCATTTGCTCTATCTAAAAGTACGCTCAGTTTTACCATTCTGTTACATAAAACACATGGATTTGGGGTTTTCCCGGAGAGATATTCTTTTTTCACATAATCAAGTACGATATTTCGGTATTCCTGAGATAGGTCTAAAACAGTGTGCTGAAATCCAAGTTGCCCTGCCACTTTTTTCGCGTCTTCTATATCCTGTAATTCTCCTGGCCCGAAACACGCGTGAAAATTTTTTCCGGCGTTTGAAAATTCTTCTCCATCCCATATTCGCATTGTGATACCGTGTATATCATATCCTTTTTCCTTAAGAAGAGCGCAGGTGACAGAAGAATCGACACCTCCGCTCATGGCAACAAGAACTTTTTCTTTAGACATACTTAAGCATTTCTTCTAAGGCTTTTCTCGAAGAATTAATAATGTTTTCAGGAAGGTTTATCTCGTTTTTCTCTTCTTTTAACGCCAGGTATACATCTTTTAGACGAGTCAATTTCATATCGGAACAAATTCTTGGTTTTTCGATGTTATAAAATTCTTTTTTCGGATTTTCTTTCTTCAGTCTGTATATAATACCCTCTTCGGTCCCTATCAGAAAACTTTTTGCCCTGGATTTCCGGACAAATTTAATCATTCCGGAAGTGGACAAAACCTCATTGGCTATATCGATGACTTCCGGTCTACATTCGGGATGTACGAGGAGTAACGCTTCCGGGTATTTCTTTTTGGAGGAAAGAACTTCTTTTTTTGATATTCTGTCGTGCACATAGCAAAAACCGTTCCATAGTATAATTTTTTTATCGACAAAACGTTTAACATACGAGCCCAAATTTTTATCCGGCACAAAGATTATTTCATCCGCGTCTATATTTTTTACGACTTCGACAGCATTAGCGGAGGTACAGCAAACGTCTGTAACAGCTTTTACATCGGCATTAGTGTTTACATATGAAACCACTTTTGCGTTTGGATATTTTTTGCGCATGCCTAATACATCTTTTGGAGTAACCATATTCGCCATTGGGCATCCCGCTTCTTCTCTGGGCATTATGACTTTCTTTTCCGGTGAAAGAATTTTAGCTGTTTCCGCCATAAATCTTACTCCGCAGAAAACGATTATTTCCGCGTCGGTTTTGTTTGCCTGTTGCGATAAGCCCAGTGAATCCCCGAGATAGTCGGCTATGTCCTGAACCTCTGCTCGCTGGTAATTGTGTGCCAGTATAACTGCATTCTTTTTATTTTTTAATTCTTTAATTCTTTTTTCATAATTCATATTTTAATCTAATTCCCTATATTTCTTTCCTTGTTTTTTATTTTATATAAACGCCCAAAAGCAATATTGTTCCCAGAACAAAAATCATAAAAGCTCCTCCAAGAGAAAGAACTCTCTGAATAACAATATTCGGTTTGTTTCTTTTTGATAATATCTTTTTAACATTATCTTTTGCAATAGTTGTTAAGATTCCCACAGAAGAAATAGTCGCTGCCATGCCCAGAGCCATGAAAATAGTAGATATTATTCCAATTTTCAATACTCCTAATGATAATGAAAAAAGCAGGACAATAGTAGTGCCCGTGCAGGGGATTAAACCTACAGCAAAGGAAAACGGAAATACACTCTGCAATTTTCTATTTTCTTTATTTTGTATGTTTTCCCCCCTTTTAATGCCATATATGTTTTTGATTAACAGGAATAATCCTATACCTGCTATTAAGCTATAGCTTATTATCTTAATTGTGCTACTCATACTCTCAATATTATTTAGGTAAGCTTTTTTGATGGTGAAATATAGTATTAATACCAGACTCAGTGCTGAAAAGGCATGTAAGAAACCTATTATGCATCCCACGATAATTCCTTTTTTAATATCTGTTCCCTCTGAGAGGAAATATGAAAAGGTTAAAGTTTTGCCGTGTCCGGGTCCAAGTGCGTGAACGACTCCATAGACAAAAGTAACAAAAAGTATAAGAAAAAACAATTTGGTTGATTTTTTTTCTTTTAATTGCCTTGTTAATTCGGATAGGCGTTTATTTAAAGAACGTTGAAATAGGGCTATTTTGCTGAATATTTTCTGAGTAAAACGCGGACTTCCGAGAGTTTTTTCGACTTTTTTTCTTTCGGAAGATGATTTTTCTTTTGACAAAAAAGGGTTATCCTGTGCTATTAGCGAATTAGTAATAAAAAATAAACTTAACAAAAGAATAGATTTTCTCATGGGTTTTTCCGGAATTTCACTTTTAAAGCTTCCGGTATTATTTGTCCGTAGTAGTAGGAATTTTCTTCATCTTCGATAATCTCATAACTTAGCTTTAAATTTGAAGTGTCTCTGAAGGAATAGGGATCTTCAGATGCCCATAATATTTGGACAAAGTAAGTTGGGTCATATACAGCTATTTTTACTTCCTGGTTGTCTGCGGTTGCAGGTACTTCGCATGGAAGAAAAAAATAGTAAATCATCAATCCACTGTCGATAACGGCATGGAAATCTCCGAATTCTTTTATTTTAAATTCACTTCCATTTATGGTTATATCTGTAAAATAATTATGATCTTTGAGGTTAGAAAAAGCTCCTTTTACCACTTCTTTTATTTCTTCATTGTCAAATTTACCATCAGCATTAAGATCGAATTCTTGTGTTATGGCGCTGCTAAACATTTCATCAAAGGTCCATTCGTGTTTGAATCCAGCTAATCCTTTATCGTCAAAAATTACTGAGATTTTGTTGTCGATAAAAACATGAGGATGAGCTATTAAGAAAAAGGGAGTAAAAGAGGTAATAATAAATGTATTAAACATATGAAAATCATCTCAAATTCGAGTAAGAAGAAATTTTTCTGGCGAGTGAAGCTCTGTTCATGGTAAAAAGATGAATCCCTTCCACCCCGTGTTTTATTAGATCTTCTATCTGTTCTACTGCAAACTCTATTCCGGCTTTTTCCATGTCCGGGTCGTTATCCCCGTATTTCTCTATCAACGAGATTAGTCCGGACGGAATCGTGGCGCGGCTCAAATCTATCATTTTAGATAAAAGTTTTGCTTTAAAGACAGGCATTATGCCTGCGGAAACCGGAACCGAGACTTCCATTTCTCTTATCTTGTCTAAATATACATAAAAAAAATCATTTTTGAAGAACATCTGAGTAATTATAAAAGAAGATCCGGCCTGTATTTTTTTTGTTAGATTCTTAATATCCTTTTCCATCGAATAAGATTCCGGATGGCCCTCGGGATACCCTGCCGTTCCAAGGCAGAATTTATCCTTACTGTTTTTTATGTAAGCGGTTAAATCGGAAGCGTGGGTAAAATCCGACGCATTGGTTTTAAATTTTCTGTCAGCGGGTATATCTCCGCGAAGAGCTAATATATTTTCAATTCCTTTTTTATCTATTTTCTCTAATATTTTATTGATATCCTTTTTTTTGTTTTCCACGCAGGTAAGGTGCATGAGGGGTTCTATATTGTATGTTTTTTTTATACTTGCCGCCATTTCTATTGTTCCTTCCTTTGTTTCTCCGGCGGCTCCGTAAGTAACACTTATAAAATCGGGGGATATTTCCTGCAATTTTTTTATCGTTTGCAGTATTATTTCTTTGTTTGCCCCCGGTTTGGGAGGGAAAACTTCACATGAAAAGACAGCTTTTTTTTCTTTGTAAATATCACATATTTTCATAGCATTTAGCTCTTTTCCCTGATTATATTAACAAAGTTAGGATAGTCAAGGATTAAGCAGCCACAAAGACACTAAGAAAAAAGATAATGTGGTTTAAAAAACAACCCACCACCCAAATATTAACATGTAGAACATGTAGTTCTTATAGTTATTTATTTAATTATTTACATATACTTTCAAATTAAGAGAATTTCTTTTCATGCCAGGTGACTTTGTGGCTGATAAAAAAAAAGGCTCTGATAAGGAATCGTCTTATCAGAGCCGGAAATGGCGAGAGTGTGTTTTTTCTAAATATAGTTCATTGTCAATTCGATGGAACCTTTCAAATCGGACGGCAAATCGAGGCTATTTAATTCTCTTTCAACCGATTTTAAGATACATTCCTCGCATGTTTTTCCCTGATATGTTTTATGATCTATTATTTTCACTCTCATGACCTTGCCTTTATCTATTTCAAGTAACAATGTTAAAGTTCTCAGGTTCCAGTTTTTTAAGATAACTTCAAAACTCGTTTGGAGTTCGACTGAAAGAAATTCTTCCAGTTTTTTAAGATCCGTCCTTGGTCCGACTGTCGCTTTTTTGATATAGAAGTTTGTTTTTCTTCCTTTTTGTTCCGTAGAACTTACCGACATATCCTTTTTTATCGAAGGAGACTTTTCTCTCGCTTCCATCATAATACCACCTCTTGGTACAAACATAGGCATTGCGGAAGAGGAACCTCCAACCGCGTAATCGCTGACACCCTGAGGGAGAGGCAGGGGCTGTTTTACTGTAATCACTTCTCCCGTTTCGCGGACAATTTTATCTACCGCAACGAAAGAAGTATATTGAGTCATTAAATGGTATTTGAGACCGAGTTTGGTTACTTCTTCTTTTACTTTGGTTCCAACCTTAGAATAATCATCGAGAGTCGCGATTTTCTCTCTTGCCCACAGATATTTGATCGCGGAGTTTTCTCTGTTTTCCATAGAGCGCTTAACATTTATTTCTTTTTGATATTTTTTGCCGGGCGTATTACCGGTTACGATTATTTTTCCACCGGCTTTTTTGTATTTACCAAAGACAACAAGAGGTCTTTCCGCGAAAAGATCCGGTATGCTGATCGGCTCGATATCGTATGTTTCGAATCCCTTAAAGTCTGTTTTTATATCGGTTAACAGAGGACTCTTGATATAATCTAAAAATATTGCCGCTTTTTCCTTTGCTTCATTTTGATTTGTTACTATAAAGGGCTCTCCTCTGCCGGCACGCGCCATTCCTTCGATGAGATAGCGGTTTACTGAAGAGCCTATGCCAAAGGCAAAGAAATTATTTTCTCCCAGGTTTTCTCTGATATGGTCGAAAGCTTCTTTTTCCACGGAAATGTATCCGTCTGTGGCAGTTACGATAATTCTTGAAAGCCCTTCTTTTTTGCGAAGAGAGGATATTCTGTTAAGGGCGTTCAGCAGTCTGGTTCCTCCTCCGCCTGTCTGGGACATGACCATATCCATGGCTTTCTTTTTATTCTCTTTTGTAGCAGGTAGAGGTTCATTAGATAATACGGAAGAACCTCCCGAGAAGAAGAGAATGTTAAAATAATCTTTTTTTCTTAAACCTTCTATAATATCTTTCATCAGAGCTTTTGTTACGTCCAGAGGGAATCCGTGCATCGAGCCGGAAACATCTAAGACAAAAAGGTATTCACGAGGAGGAACCATATTTATATCTACCCTGTTCGGCGGTTCGAGCATTAAAAGGAAAAAATTTTCTTTCTCGCCCGGATATAACAAAAGACCGGTTTGTATTTTATTCCCTTTAAGTGAATATCTTAGAATAAAATCCCTGTTTCCCCCGTATTTTTCTTTTTTTGATAGAGTAATTACCGCTTTATCATATTCTTTATCTATATCCACATCGTGCGTAAGAACAGAAATGGTAGATAATGGAATTCCTGTTTTTAGATTGACTTTTATATCGAATTTATACGGAGGGTTTTCTTTTTCATGGAGATAGGGGGTAGCGGTCCAGTCTTCTTTATCTTTTTGTTCCCCTGTAAATCTTGGGCCGACAACTGTGGGGAAAACATATTCGTAAATTCCGTTTTCAGGGACAAGCATTTCCGTATATTTTACGATTACTTTTACTTCGTCGCCGGGCATGATATTCGCGACTTTCATCTGGAAAACATTAGGGCGTTTCTGTTCTAAAAGAGAAGCGACTTTCCCATCGTCTTTCGCGTTTTCATATATCTGCCTTGCTTTTTCCGTTTCTTCTATTTCCGCGTCTATAATTCGATCGCCTATTTGCATTCTCATGGCGTGGATTGCCGATTTTGTGCCAAGAGGGAATACATAAACCGCTTCGATTGTTTTCTTTCCGTCGTTTTTATAAACCTGTGTTAACTCGATTTCCGCGATTACCCCCGCTATATTTACCTTCGCCTTTGTTTCGAGAAGAGGGAAGCTTTCAACATCGGATGCTCCCTGTACCATGAAATAAGGAGAAGAAGCGTCTTTTTCTTCGGCAGCCTCATTTGGCTGGGCGCACACAGGTAAGTTTATCAAGCCAAATGTTAGAAAAAAAATCACAATTAAAACTCTTTTCATTTATTCCTCCTTTTGGGGTTGTTTATCTATTTTGATGCGAAAAGCGAATTTTAGTTCCGGAAGTTATTGGATTATTCGAGTAAATTATTAGCGTTCAACTTTTTCCAAATCTTTTTCTTTGTTTAAATCGGCGTCGTAAAATGCTCTGGTTCTTGGTAAAATTACAGAAATTCTATCGGTGAAGTCTATCCCTACCCGTATTTCCCCGGTCTCGAGCTCTAGAAGATGTCCTCCGCCTTTTTTGTTTTCCGTTATAAAATGAAGATGGTATTTGGGTACGTTAATTCCGTTTATGTAGTCAGGCAGTCTAAATCCGACTAACGCGCCTTTTACATTATTAAATTCAAATTCAGGCTGTGTTTTTGCGACTTCGATAAGAGGTGGGTATGGCTTTTCTTGTTTCGGTACGCTGCGTGTACGAACATATTTGAAAAACCCCTCTATTTTAATTGCGTAAATTAAATTTTTTGTGGGGATAGTATTATCCAGAAATTCTTCAAGTGATTTATAATCCATGGTGGAATTTATAACTACAGATGTATCTTCTTCAAAGAATGTAACTGCTGAAAATGGAGTTTTAACGGAGTCCGAAATTACGTAAACTTTACCGTCCGATTTAACCTGATAAATTTCCCCGTCGATCATTATCATCTCTCCGTCTAATGAATTGAACGTTCCGAGACCTAAATCTCCGAAGGTTTTTAGTTCTCTGAAGGAAAATTCTCCGTCGTAAACGCCTTCGAGTAAAGCGTTAATTGTTGATACCTGGAATAAAACATCCTGATCGTCTATGTTCTTTTTACATCCAATGAAAAACCAGCAAAAGATCAGGGTAAAAAACAAATATTTAATCTTAATCATCTTACCTCCCTGGTTATACAAAAAAGTTTGTTTTTATAAAAATGTTGCCCGTTTTGTCTTTTAACGACGGGCTTTATCGCAGCATTTTTTCGTAATAAGAAGAAGTGCCTGTTTTTAATATTTCCTTAATTATAGATTCGGTTACTTTCCCTACGCCTTTTATACTTTGCAGGTTCTCTTTAATGCCGGATAATGGTTCTTTTATTTTTGATATTGAATAAGCGGCGTAGCCGTAGGGAGAATGTTTTTCTTCCAGTTTAGCAAGGTAGTCGAGCTGTTCTAAAATAACTACTACCAGATCGTTTTTATGCAGAATATCTCTGTATAAATTTGCGGGAATGCGTCTCGGTATTTTATATTTTTTGCTGAGTAAATTGAATGTCCGATTTATTGAGTTGTAGTATTCATCTGTCGGTGCCCCCCATTTATTTTTTTGATATATATTTTCGTAATGTGGTAGAAGTTCCGGAAATTTTTCTTCGAGTTTTTTTATAAAATATTCCTTTTGGTTCCCTTCCTTAAGTGTCATCCCCGCGAATACTATGAAATCGAGTTCTGTTTCTTTTGCTTTTTTAATTGCTTCTTCCATAATTTTCGGTGTATCGGTTATAAAAGGAATAACAGGCATTAGATACATACCGCATGCGATTCCCTCTTTTTTAAATTTAGCTAAAGTCTTTAATCGTTCTCCCGGCGAGGGGACACCAGGTTCGAAGAAAGAACTTATTTTATCATTAACGGAAGAAAAACTGAAAGAAACGATTGCTCTGTTTTGCTCGTTTATTTTTTTTATTAAGTCTATATCTCTCTCAATAAGTGTAGATTTTGTAAGAATGTGAACAGGGAAACCCTTATCATAAAGCAATTCCAGCACCTGACGGGTTAATTCATATTTTCGTTCGAGGGGTTGATAGCAGTCTCCTACTCCTCCGGATAGGCCTGCGAAGTAATGTTTTAAAGGTATTTTTTTTCTTTTTGAGTCTAATTCTTCTTTTAGAATATCTATTGCGTTTATTTTTACGGATACTTCTTCTCCGAAATTTTCGTTTACATAATACCCTTCGCTTCTCCCGTCACAGTATACGCAATTATGAGCGCATCCCCGGTATAGATTCATTCCGTATTTTATTAGAAACCACGAGTCTACTTTTTTTGATTTTCTAAGGACTGATTTTGCTTTAATCTCTTTTACGAGCACTTCTCTTGTATGTTTTATTTTTGTATTTATACTCTTCTACGTTTAGAAGATTAAAAACTTTATTTTTATCTTTTTTAACCAGATTACGGCAAGCCCGGTAAGCGATCCAGTATGAATTTTCATTTCCGTTTTCTGTAAGTTCCTTTACTAATTTATAAACAAGTTCGGGATGCTGTTTAGCCAGGTCGCTCAGGTTATTTCCCACGGAAGTTCTCGGGTATTTTTCGCCTTCTTTGAATAAATTTCTTAGAATAGAAAGAGGATATTCGGGTCTTTCGTAAAACCATTTATTTTCTTGAACCGGTCTTAAAGTCTCTGCCACAAATCGGCGTACATTGGAATAACTGGAATTTACGAGATTTAACAGGATTTTTTTCGCAGTAGATGGATGCTTTTTAATTATTTTCCTGAAAAACATTTGAGCCATTTCTCTGGTATCGAATTCCGGAGAATCGGCAGCGGAGATGAAATAAGGCAGAGTCCTTTTAGGTTCTTCCAGCCCGCAAAAAGAAATTATTCCCAGAGCTACACCTTTACTTTTGAAATCTTTGCTGTTTTCGTATAAATCCGCCGCGACATCACAATTCAGCGATTCGCTTTCCGATAGCTTTTCATATATGTACTTTGATAATGTTTTTATAACATGAACTCTTCCGTAGGAAATCTTTTTTTTAGCGGGGATTTTTTTATATAGTTTATCGAAAATAAAGGATATGTTTTTGACCGCAAGTGAATAATCCCCATTAAGAATGTTGTTTATAATTTCTCTGTCTATCTCTTTTTCTGTTTTTGTGTTTAATAGTTTCATTCTATTAATAAATTATACTAAAATTATGTGTTTGAATCAAGGGGGAATTTTAGTTTAGGAAATAATAAAAACCGCATGAATAGATTCATGCGGTTTTTATTACATAAAAGAAAAATCTAACTGGTTTTTATAATTTTCTCAAATTCCCAATTTCAAGCCAAATGAAGTCCTGAAGGTAAGGTCTCCATCGGTAAAAGGACCATCTGAGAATATTAAGGCTGGTTCAAGAAATATATAATTTCCTTTTCCCATATATTTTTCAAGACCGAGTCCGCCTCCAACCGCTATAGTGGTTCCTCCTGTCTGGGAAAGCAGTCCGAATACTATATCGACGTACGAGAAGATATTTGCAATATTTGTATAATATAGAATGTCAAGATTGCTGAAACTAAAGATATTACCTGCGTTTAGAGAAAAGGCGGTATTGTCTCCAAAAACCACTTCAGCTAAATTAACTCTTACTCCCAGATTTTTCATGGGATTTACTATAATATCTGCTCCGATACCAAAATTCACACTACTAATATAAAGGCTACCTCTCGGAGAAAATTCAAGTTTAGGTCTAGCGCTCAATGGTAACGCCATAAGAATAACTGCCAACAGTAAAAGAACTTTTTTCATTACTCCTCCTTTTTGTTAAATGTTGCAGGTATTATAAGGATAACAAGATTAAATGTCAAGCATTATTCCTTTTAAAAATTTAGCCGCAAAGGCACAAAAGCACCAAGTTTTAATTATTTTTAGTTAATTTTGGGGGCACGCCACAACGCTGCAAAAATACTCTGCAGCGCGGGGGTTTATCCCCCGCCATGTATTATTGAGAACGAGTTCCAACTCTCTTTACCTCTTAAGATTACTTCGCGTAGGTGGAGCAAGATGTAGAACTCGTAATGACAATTTAGTTTGTTGGGTTTGTTGAGTTCATTGGGTTGTGCGGGAAGCCGTAAGCGGTAAGCCGAAATTCGGTTTTCTCCGTGTTCTTTGTGAACTTTGTGGTTCGGTTTTCAAATCATTCGTGTTATTTGTTGTTTCCATTTGTTTTGGTGAAAGGTTGGGGTATAAACAATATATATTCTTTTGTTGTTATTTGCGGTCTTTGGGTGCTTTGTGGTTCAATTTCCAAAAAATTCGTGCAATTTGTGTAATTTGTTGTTTCTTAATTTAGTTGGTGCGTAAATGCGTACAAGCGTTAGAGCGTAGAGAAAAAACAACATGAAAATCTGTGTGTATCTGTGTGAATCCGTGGTCAATTTTCATTGTTTTCCGAGTTTCGTTTTAAGTTTTTCCCAGCCTTTTAACGCGTTCTTAAAGATTTTATAACCTCTTAAAGCGTCTACGAGCATTCCTTTTTCTTCGTAAAAAGGAATCCCGACTATTCTGGCTTTTTTGTAATTAAATATTATATCCGCGCCTCCGATACCTGTTAGCCCGTTATTCGTTTTATATTGAATTGAGAGAAACATATCTTTTGCCAGTTCGATTGCGTCTTCAAGAGAATATTCGGCTCCTACCATATCTTTAGGAGAATATTTTTCTAACCGGGGAGGATCTATCGTGAACCGAAGGCCCGGTTGATCCATTAATTGGTAGCGGTTGGTAACGCCGAAGGCGGGGACGAAAAAAAACATTTTCTCTATTGGTTTTTCTTTATTTAAAAGATCCGAGAGGTGTTTTGTGAGTCTTTCATTGGCTAAAATTTCTTCAGGCAGTTGACCTACGTCTATACTGCGTTTTTTGTTGACGGAAATTCTGCTTAAAATCTGCCACATCGGGAGGTAATATAATGTTTTAGTATCTAAACCTTCTTTGGGTTTTGCGAAGAAAACATTTATTTTTTTAAATTTTTCCAGTACGACCTCGTATCCGGAGCCACAGTTAGTACAGAAGTGAACAACGTCATCTTCTCCGCTTTCAATATCGTTTCCGCAATCCGGACAACGCAGGGGTATAATTTTAATATCAGCTATTCCCATATTGCAACCACCATAAAAAAAGTCCCGCGAATAAAGCGGTAACAAAAGCAATACCACCTCCTATAGAAGCGGAGATAAAAGAAAGAATAATCCCTGTTATTCCTATTAATCCGTAGAAAGTATTTTTTTTCACTAAAACTTTTTTAAGGACTTTCTGCTTTTTTGTGGTTTTTTCTTTAATGAGAGCTTTTCCGTTTACTGCGTCAAAAGAATATATGTAAGAGCTACCCTCGTGTTTGAGTCTCGCAAAATATATAGGATTAAAATAAATAATAGCTTTTTTCTTTATCGCCCGCAGATAATATTCAAATTCATCGAAATCTTTATAATCCCGTATTATTTGATCGATAAGCATATCTGAGGCTTTATCCGTGTATTCTTTTATTGGCAAAGGCAAATCGAAAACCTTCCCGTACCGATGAAGAATCTCATCGTCATAAACCTCGAATTTTTTTCCTTCATTAACCACTCTATTTATTCCGTATTTGTAGAATTCCGAAGGGTCTAATTTTACTTCCAGTATACGTCTTACTCTTTTTTTAACCCTTTTCTCGCCGACGATACGTGATGTGCTCATCGTATCGATCCGCATGCCGGAATTATCATAGTTAGGTTCTTGAACTACCGTACCTTTTTTATGTCCTTTCAAGTAGCCTATTATTTCAGAACTTACTTTTATGAAAGGAACATATATAAGTGAAACATCGATGATTTGTACGTTTGTACCAAATCTTCCTCTTAGTATGGTTTCAGGTTTATCTATTTTGGGTTTAGCAAATACCCTGGGAGCTCCGATTTTGTTTGTGATTAAAAGACTGCTGCCGCAGAATTTACATTTTGTGTTTGTGTAACCTTCTGCTACATCGATTTCAGATCCGCAATTTGGGCAGGAGAAGGCAATCACTGCTGTTTCGCTTTTATCCATTTTGTTTCTCTTTATCGTAATGCCATAATAAAAAAGTAAAAAGAACTACAGAAATTAGTTTAAAAGGTAACGTCGGAAAAAATAAGGCTAAAAGTACGATTATAACAAAGGAAATTAAAGCAAAAGGATAATGGTTTTTCTCATTTCGTACTTTTTCCCTCAATTTATTGGAAAGGATGTTCCCTCTCGTTCTATCGATATAGTAAACTCTATCTTTGTCTTTTGCAGTATAGAAAGGGAAATAAATAAGCCCTATAGATTCAATCTCTTTCTCTTTTTCGATTTCCTTAATTACTTCTTCTGTTGATAGTTCGGGCGGAGAAACTTTGATTTCGAGAGTTATTCTGTCTCCCTGAGGAGTATATTTGTTGATTCCTATTAAATCGGTTTTTTTTCCTGGTACAAAGAAAGTTTTCTCCTCTGTTTTTATACGGTAAAATGGGAAATATTCAGATTTTAGCTTTAAATTTTTGTTTATTTTTTCAGACAGTAAGATTTCAGCGACTCTTAAATCTATAGTGGGTTTTATAGATTCTTTAGTAAGTACTTTGTCTTTTTCGTAATATAAATGAGTACTGCAGTAAGGACATTTTATAACTTTATGTTCAATGCCGGTCTTAATTAGCGCGTCACATTGGGGACATCTGATTTCCATTCAAGGTTATTACTGTTTTTCACCGCATTCGGAGCAGAATTTCGCCCCTTTTGGTATCTCCGTACCGCATTTTTTGCAGAATATTTTTTCCCCGACTTTTGCTCCGCACTCGGGACAAAATTTCGCGTTTGCCGGTAAAGGCTTCTTACAATTCGGACAGGTTTCTTGAGCCGGGGTTGTTTCCCCTCCTTCAACGTTTTTCTGCATCATACCGGGTATCATTGCTCCCATTCCGATGCCTGCGCCGACGCCCACGCCTGTCCCGGCTGCTCCGCCTTCCTGGGAAGCCGCGTCTCTGAGGGCTTTTGCCGCCTGGAATTGCGTAAATTGGTTTAAATCTCCGACAACACTCATGCCTGAACGTTCATCTATCATTTTTTGCACTTCGGGAGGAGGAGTTATGGATCTTATGT
>CAZVXD010000003.1:0-40839 GCA_964631335.1 uncultured bacterium | reverse complement strand
AAAAATAGGACATTTATTTTTGAAAAAACATGTGACATATTGCATAAAAATAACACCCGAACTTACTCTCTCAAAATTTTGTACACGGGTATTAGAAATTCATTTGTTTTATTTGTTAAATTTGTTTCAGACTTAGCTTTTGGCCATTGGCTTTTAGCTGTTGGCAAAACTTGTGTTATCTATACGCCCTAAATGTTAAAAAATTGTGGTTATTTGCTTTAAAAAAAGCAAATGGCGAAAGGCTAATAGCAAATAGCTTAAGGTGTTGTTTGGAGAGTGGGGTGGCACAATGTGGCTCTTGACAACCGTTTTTTTTGCGGTACAATTATTTTAATATGTCTAATTCGGAAATGAAGGGTATTTTATTGGAAACCAAAAGGCTCAGCGTGGAAGTAACGGGAAAACTTCTGCTTCGCGGAGTCGACATGATCGTCAGGGAAGGAGAAACTCACATTGTTTTTGGTCCGAATGGTTCGGGAAAGACCACACTCGTAAACGCCATTATGGGGTTGCCGGAATATAAAGTCGTTAAAGGAGATATCCTTTTTAAAGGTGATTCTATTCTGGGTTGGGACCTTACAGCAAGAGCAAAAGCCGGTATAGGTCTGGGCTTTCAACATCCTCCTGTGGTAGAAGGAGTCTCTCTTGGAGTTCTTTTAAAAGCCATGACTCCTGAAGAAATAGATCCCGAAGAAATTGCAAGAAAAACTGGTATGGAAGATTATTTAGAGAGAGAAATTAATGTTGGCTTTTCCGGGGGAGAGAGACGTAAAGACGAACTTTTACAGCTTTTAGCTCAGTCTCCCCAGCTTATAATGCTCGACGAGCCCGATTCCGGAGTAGATGTGGACAGCATAAAACTGATGGTAAAAACAATCAGAAAACTACTTCAAAAAGATAAACCTATAAGGGAAAGAAAAAACAGCGGTATAATTGTTACTCATTCGGGAATGATCCTCGAGGAGTTACACGCGGATAAGGGATACGTTATTGTAGACGGTAAAGTTCTTTGTTGTGGTTCACCACTCGATATTTTCGACCAGGTAAAGAAATTCGGATTTGAAAGGTGTATCAGAGAGGCTCGAAAAGATGAAAAAGCTTGACGAAAATTTAGAAGCAGAGATTGCCGGCTTAAATAGGGTCGGTTTCGATTTAACAGGAAAAACAAAAAGGTCCGGGACTTTTCTCGTTGCCGACGATAATACCGAAGAGTCCTCCTCGAACGAGGAAAATCTTATAGTAATGCCTATTTCTTTCGCTATCGAGGTTTACGACTGGGCAAAAGATTTGATGTTTTCTCTGGTAGACAGGGAACAGGATGAGTATACACAAGAAGTTTCTCAGCAAAAGGAATTGCTGGGCAGTTTCATATACGTTAAGGAAGGAGCTAAAATCGAAGCGCCTTTCCAATCCTGTTTTTTTCTTCACAATCAGGGATTCAAACAGGTCCTCCATAATATTATTGTTCTTGAACCGCATTCGGAATTAAATATTATAACCGGGTGCGCAACGGGAAATATGGTAAGTTTAGGAAGCCATATTGCCATTACCGAAATGTTTATACGGGAAAAAGCGCAGTTGACTTATACCATGATCCACGATTGGGGAGCGGAAACCGAAGTATATCCCAGAACGGCTATAGATGTCGCCAAGGATTCCGTTTTTACTTCCAATTATATAGCTCTAACCCGGGTAAAAAAAATCCAGAGCAACCCGGTTGCCTATCTGTCTGACGGAGCTGTGTGTAAATTCAGCTCTGTCATATACGGAAAACCGGGGTCTTTGATCGATATGGGAGCCAAAGGGATTCTAAACGGGAGAAAAGCTAATTGTGAAATCATAAGCAGAATAGCGTCCAAAAACAGCCATATTATATCCAGAGCCTATATCGAAGGGAACGAAAAAGACACGAAGGGACACACAGAATGCAATGGTTTACTGCTTGATGACAAAAGCTCAGTGTATACAATACCCGAGTTAAAAGCGAATGTTATAGATACGGAACTTTCGCACGAAGCCTCAATCGGAAAAATCGCGGGAGAAAAACTAAACTACCTGATGTCGAGGGGACTGAATGAAGAAACCGCGCGAGCCCTTTTGATAAGAGGATTCCTGGAGAAGGGCATTCGCGGATTACCGGCTAATCTCGAGAAAAAACTGGACAAATTAATCGAAATAGCCACCTCGGGCGAAGGCGTTTAGCTTCAATAGCTTTTCTCTCTCCTGGAGCTCGGATTGGTTTCGCCGGAACAGACCTACATAGTTTTGATTTTCTATCCTATTTACTCTAAAATTTTTCCAGAAATTCAAGGTCGGCAATATCCTGCTTTCTGCCGCATGCCTTTTTACTCTTTATAAGTTCTCTTTTCCCTATAAAATTAGCCGTTGTTTTTCCGTATTTCTCTTTTACTCGATTATTCCATATTTCGCTAAAAGAACAACCGGAAATAGAAGTAAGTATATCCAAACGAACCGGCTCGTAACCAAGTTGTAATATCTGGTTCTTTTTAGTTAAATCCTCTTCTTCAATATCTATATTTTTAAAGCCAAACTTCTCTAATACTTTAATTAATCTTTTTATATTTTCTTTTTCAGGCTCGATCAGAATATCTAAATCTTTGGTAAAGCGTGGCTTTGAATATAAAGCGAGTGCAAAAGAACCAACGATGGCGTATTTTACTTTATTTTTGTTTAATAAATTTAAAAACTCTTCGTAATCCTTCTCCGTTCTCATTTTTCCTCTTTAATTCTTCCTCTCTCAACTCCTGCATGATAGACAATTTTTCTCGAGAAGTCAAAGAAGAATAATACTTAAATTCTTCCTCTGCCGATTGGGAAAAGTCGAATTTTTTTATCCAGATTTTCTTTTTCATATTATAAATATAATAAACAATATTTTAAATTCAAGGATATTATTCTATTCGGATTTTCACCGTAAGTCCACGAGAAAAGATCGCAGCAATTTTTTCGCAAAGTACAAAATCAACACGCCGGAGATAACAAAAATAATCGTCAAATAACTCCATTTATTAATAACCAGCCCAAGAGCTATTCCGGAAGCAGGAGGATGCTCTGTATCGGTAATTACCATAAGGAAAATAGAAAGACCGACCGCCAGAGAACCAAAGGCGATATATAAGATTTCAAGATCCGTAAAATGGTTGCAGTATAATAAAGCAAGATAATGACATAAAATCCCCGATGAAATACCCACAAGATATCCTCCTGTAAGGGAACGAACTTCCGAAGAATAACTTTTAGGAGCGGTAAAAACTATAAATGCCGTGGCACCCAGAGACGCGATTATAGCGGTCTGCTTCAATATATCCAGGAATAAAAGAATCGAAAGAATAGCCAGAGTGGCGAGAAAACTCTGAAACATATATCTCCATAAATTATGTTTCAATTTCCGGTCTAATAGCTTCATAAATTTATATCTGCAGCGCCATTAAATCCTTTGCCAGGATAATTTCTCCTTCGTACCCGGAGGACTTCGCTTCTTTCTTTATTTCTTCTTCTTTCATACTAGCGACTTCAGGATAAAAATGGGTCAACATTAACCTTTTAGCTCTTGCTTTTCTTGCGATTTCACCAGCCTCCTTTGTTGTTAAATGCCCGATCACAGTTTTATCCGCGGGATAAGAACTCTCGAGAATTAAAAAATCCGCTTCAGAAGCAAGCTGAATTAGTGTATCCGAAAAACCGCCGTCGCCTCCGTAGACTACAACAAACTTGCCAAAATCCCATCTATAACCCAACGTGGAATTGAAATGCTCCATTTCCTTCGCCTCTAAAAGACTTTTCCCTATTCTGATTTCTTGATCAGGTAAAAGAGAAATAATTTCCATTGGAAAATTACTTTCCAGATATGGGGCATAATCCATATGTATTTGAATATATTTTTTTACATCTTCGGGTCCATATATATATAAAGGTTTTTGCCGTTTAAAGCCCGGAGTATATTTTAAAGCAAGTAGTAATGGTACCAGCCCCCCGATGTGATCGGGATGAGTGTGGCTTATAAATATTCTATCTATTTCCCTATAAGAAATTCCCGCTTCCGACAGTCGAAAAAGAGCCCCTTCGCCTATATCGACCAGCCAGTTTTCATTTAAATCAAAAGGATAAAAAAAATAGGAAGAAGGATACCTTTTGTAAGAGGGGACACAACTTCCCGAACCCAAAACAACAATTTTTAAAGAAACCAGACTTCTTTTTTTTATCAAATTATTTAAGGTTTTTTTTCATCTCCGACAGTTTCGCGTAATGTTTACGTTCTTCAGCGATTATCTCTTCAATCGAACCTTCATGGTTTGAAGAAACAAATTTTTTCACTTCCTGGTAATAAAGAATCGAATCCAGCTCTCTTTGCATCGCGAATTCTATGGCCGAAAGAACATCTTTAACTTCGTTCTTTTGTTTCTCCATCTGTTCCTCGTTAAAAACCACATTATCGACATAACACCTCAAATAATCGAAATACTCATCAGAGTAATTTTCAAAAGACACATCCCTGGTTATTTCTGAAAGAAGCCGGGTAAAAGTTTCTTTATGTTTAACTTCTTCATCGGCGAGATAGCCAAATATCTTTTTTGTTCCCTCGTCATCCGTTAAAGTGGTCGCATAACGATAAAATTTCACTCCGTTTTCTTCAATTCTGATAGCAAACTTAAATATTTCCTTTGCTTCAAAAATCGCCATTTATCCTCCTTAACTCTTCATCTATAGCATCTCTGTTAAAACCCACTATGATTTTTCCGTCTATTTCGATTTGAGGCACTCCCATCTCTCCGGACTTTTTTATCATTTCCCTTGCAGCCTCTCTATCCTTCGAAACATCCTTCTCTTCAAATTTAACACCTTTCTGTTTTAAATAGTCCTTGACCAGATTGCAATAAGGACAGGTAGGAGTCGAGTATACGATTATTTTTGGCATTTTTCTCCTCCTTTAATACCTTTTCATTTAAAGATGGCGTTCTACTTCGCCTTTATTCTCCGCAAACTCCGCTTTACGCCCATCGGGATTTCTTCCGAAAAAGATTCCGAGATTCTCGTAAAATGAAACCATTTCCATATCTACATTACGCTCTTTTATCGCTTTTTCTGTGGGAAGGTATCTTACCTTTCCTTTCTTTACATCCTGAACGGTAACTCCGCTCAATCCGTTAAGCAATAAAATCACAGCGCCCGCTCCGGCTTCCATACCAAAGTTCACATCGAAAGCTGAAGATTTCCCGGAACGAACAAGATGCTCCGGTTTGACATCACGGACTTCCGGAAACTCATACAGCCCGGCAACGAACATTCCCTGTTCCTTCATAAATTGTTTTATTTCAGGGTCTTCCCTAAGTCTTTTTTCCAATTGTTTCCGGACATATCTTCCTGCTCCTGCTAACTTCTTATGCCCGAAAGCGTCCACTCCGACACTCTCGTCGACCAATTCCTCTCCTGTGGCGTTCTTCATTCCCTCGGCAACGACAATCGAATAGGTACCCGCGTTCACATCACTGTGGATTATCCTCCTCATAAAATTCTTTTTCATATGTTTATATACAACATCGAAATCCACAGGTATTTCCGGTATTAAAATACAATCCGCGTCGGCGCCTATACCACCTCTGAACGCGGTGTGTCCCGCATATCTACCAAACACTTCGACCACCATTATTCTGTTGTGACTTTGTCCTGTAGTTTTAAGATCTGAAACAAAATTGGAAACTCTGCTGATCGCCGAATCCGCTCCCACAGAATAAGTCTGTAGATCGAGATCCATAGTCTTTGGAGCGTGAACACAGGGAATATCCTGATTGGCAAGGTCCACCACAACGCTGCCCGTATCATCTCCTCCGGAAATAACCAGCCCGCCGATATCAAATTTTTTCAATCCCTCTTTTATTCTTTTGTATTTATTTTCATCCTGTATTTTCTTTATCTTTACTCTGGAATGTCCGGCTTCCGAACCGGCCAGCGTCGCATTAATAGTGTCTACTCTTCTCTCGTCGAGTTTGGCTATCGTATCCATATCTATAAGATTATATAACCCCGCGTATCCATTTGGAATGATATACGCCGAAATTCCGTTTGCCATAGCCATGAAAGCTGCTCCCCGTACAACTGCATTCAAACCCCCGCAATCTCCTCCACTGGTTATAATTCCGATGTTTTTTATTTTAGACATTTATTGCAATCTCCTTTTTTCTGTTTTATAATCAAGGATTTCTACTGTGTTAAACACTAACTCCCAAGCCCAGCTTTAACGCAAAGCGCGTCGTTCAGGGCGACGACGGCTCTGTTATAATCTTTTCTTTTTATAACAAACTGCATATTTACCTGCTGCATGGACTGCGAAACACACTCTACATTTATCTTTTCCTCGGCTAACAACTTCGTGGTCCTTTCAAGAATTCCCGGACTCGCTATATTGGTACCAACCACACACAGAACCGCTGCTTTCTTAACCGTAACCCTATAATATTTTTCTTTCAGCTCTTTCTCCAATTCTTTACACCAGTCTTTTTCCCATATCACCATAGATATGCTATTGGCATCGGTTGCCTTAAGAATGTAACTCACTCCGTAATCTTTGAATATTTTCATCAATTCAAGATCAGCCCCAACCTCACCGACCATCAACGGATCGTGGATTTCTAGAGCTACGACTTTATCGCTTCCGGAAATTACTTCTACTCGTGATTTTTTCCCCACATAATCTTTGGCAATAAGAGTACCTTCGTGCTCCGGTTCAAAAGTGTTCTTTATCCTTATGTGTATCCCAGCGAGTTCAATGGTTTTCGCGGCTTTAGGATGAATCGCTTCCATTCCTATATCGGCCAGCTGATCGGCTACGTTGAAATTAGTATATCCGACAGGAATAGCTTTGTCTTCTCCCACTACTTTCGGATCGGCGGATGAAAGGTGAAATTCCTTATGAATTACCGCCTCGGACGCTCCAACTTCGACCGCGACTTTACTGAAAGTAACTTCCGAATAACCTCTGTCGAATTCTCTCATAATACCCTCGGTTCCCTTAGTATATCCGGTAACAACCGCGATAGTCTTCGCAAAATTTATTCCTTTTAGTTTTTTATGTATTCTCTGATCGATACTTAATAATTCCAAATCTTCAAAACCGCATAAGTCCACAAAGGTAGCATTGATATCGTTGTTTTCAAGAATGTTAACCGAATTGAAAGCCGAATGAGCTTCTCCGATAGAAGCTAAAACTTCCCGAGCTGCAAGCAATATACTCTCTCTTTCAAGATACCCCGAAGCCAAAACATTAGACATGCTTCGCAGGTAATTTCTGGCTTCTTCGATTCTGTTTTTTATAAAACCGTCCGCCACTTCGAGATCCAATCCTATATCTATAAAAATCCTGTTTATTTTCAGCAGTTTATCGAGAACGCCCTTAAGAGCTTTACCGTAATCTCTGAATGCCGTAAATTCAGCGTAAACACCGGGTTCGCCTGTTTTCTTATGCTCTAAGAGCCAATTGGTAACATTTTCGTAGGCGGAAACAACAAAAATCCGGTTGTAGTAATTACCTTTCCTGCGATTACCGATTATTATATTTTTCAAAACATCGTGGAATTTTGACATTGAAACTCCACCTATTTTCTCGACAGTTAACATCTATCCTCCATTTGAAATTAGGATACATAAAATAATTTTGTTGTCAAGAGCCACGAAAATTGAAAAATCAAACATCAAAATGTAAAAGTTTAACAGAGAAGTCAGAAGCCAGAAGTCAAAATACAGAATCCCATCTCAACCCCAAAAAGAATCATTGAACCACAAAGAGCACAAAGATTTTCTTTTTGTTTTTTTACTAAATCCAAAATCCCAAATCCTAAATCCTAATTTGTCATTTTACTTTTTGCTTTTTAATATTTAATTTCCAAATGAATAAGAAACACAACGACATACTTAACTGCTAAAATCCAACACTTATAATCCAATTAGAAAAAACGCTTACCTCTTCACAACCTCCCATTCCTTAGAGATTTCGTTCCCCTGTCTGTCACTTAATGAAAGTTTTAATATGTGTTTACCCGCAGTCACCTCTCCGGGATACTCGAAAATCAATCTTTTCTTCTGAGGGTCATACCTGAAAACGGTTTGCTTATCGTCGATAAAAGTTTTTATAGAATGGAAATTTACTCCCGAGACGGAATCCCACACATTAATCATCAGCGGAACTTTTGAAGAAAAGTATTTTTTATTTAAAGAAACGACAGGAGGCAGAGAATCTTCCCTTAAGCCAAAAATCCCCAGATGATCTACAAAATCTACCAGATATTCTCCTTCCTTTTTTGAAGAACAAAAGCTCCACTGCGACCCATTCTTTTCATATAGAGAAACGAATTTGTTGTCAGAGGGAATCTTTACTTTAATTTTAACCTTTCTTCTAAAAGGGATGGGTGGTTCCCAACTCCACGTGTTTTCTTCCCCGGATTTTGTCCTGACCGCTATCAGATTAGTGTTTATTGTTTCCCCTTCGTTTAGAATTATCTGACAACTGCTATCAGGAGACTCGAGCCTCCTAAATTTCCGCTTTAAAAAATTCCAGATGACTATCGAATCACCCGAATTCAAAAATTCTTTGGTTTTTTTCAAATCAAACCATTTACCGTAAACCTGAAATCCATTTGTTTCAAAAATTATTCTTTCGTCAGGGAAATCGTCCGGCTTGACACTCACGCATTCCGCAGAATCCAGCAATTCCAAAATCAAACTATTCATATTCCCGGCACCATCATAAACCTCAATTGCAAATTTACCTGTGTCTTTCTCGTTTATAAACCCATTACCACCCTGATAAAAAGCAAACCCGTTTCCCGGAACCGTAAATAATCTTCTTAATTTTCTGCCTGTTCTTACTCTATATTCAAAATTGAAAAGGAACCTGGAATCGTTGTAATTTGTATAAGAAAATCTATCCACAAATTCTTTTCTAATCAATAAACCATTTTTATACAATTTTATTTCTTTGACTCCAAGACGTCCTGATTTTTCATTAACCCTATCAATAGTTTCTATTTCTATGCCTGCCCTGCCTTCGATATAAACAGAAACCATACCTTCTTTAATTTCTAATACTTTTCCTGAATGGGAACCAAAAACTCTCGAAGATTCGTCAAGGGGAACCAAACGAATCGTATTAATTACCGGCGGAATAGTATCCAGAACATCAAAACCCCGCACAAAAGGGTCGACGGGACTATTGTTTTTATCTCTCATTTCAAAATGCAGATGCGGAGCAGAACAACCTGAACGCCCGGCATAAGCGATTACTTCTCCATTCTGAACCGGAATTTCACCTTCCCTGAACCACATATCTACCCCGTAAGAGAGTCTCCTCAACTGTTCTTTCCTGACTCTTCTGTCTAATTCTTCGAAAAAAGAATCAAGATGAGCATAAACAAAAACTTCTCCGTTACTATTCTTTATATAAACCGCTTTACCGTAACCCCAGGGAGAAGTCCTGATCCTCATCACCCATCCATCGCAGACAGAATAGACCTTATCCCCAACTCTGGCTATAGGAAGATCTATGCCCGCGTGAAGATGCCCATCCCTCCATTCTCCGAAAGAAGAAGTAAGCCCTTTCCTTTCAGGGAGGGGCCACTTAATTTCGGCGTCAGAAAAGCAAAAAATAAACAACAAAAGATTAAAATAAACCATATTTTTTAATTTAACAAAAAAACCCGGCTACGCAACGTATGTAAAATTCAATTTACCTATACAATAAAAATTTTACTCGATTTCGGCCATAGCAAATCCTACAAGTCTGGGATACAGGTTCTTAACCTTTGGAACAATTTTTGTAGTGTATTATTAAGTATGAAAGAAGTACTTATTGTGGATGATTTCAAGCCAACACTTGAAACAATCAAATCTTATCTTACGCATAGCTATAATGATGAGCTAAAAATCCACGTCGCCGAAAACGGTAAAGAGGCTGCGGATTCCCTCAACTCAAACGAAATCGATCTGGTGGTAACAGATATAGGCATGCCGGTAATGGACGGTCTTGAACTGCTGGCTTATATGAGCAAAAAACACCCGGGTATTCCGGTTATAGTAATGACTTCTTTCGGTACGCCGCAGATCGAAGAAAGACTCAAGAAATTAAATGCTTTCCTTTATCTTGAGAAACCTTTCGACATCAAGGAATTAGAAGATAAAATACTGGATGGGCTTAGATCCGAAACCGAAGGGCACATAAGAGGGTTCTCTCTTCCGTCTTTTTTGCAGCTTATAGAAATAGAATCAAAAACATGCACCTTAGAAATTGAGAATGGTGAAAAAAAAGGATATTTGTATTTTTCAGACGGGGCCCTGATAGGAGCTAAAAACGCGGAAAAAACCGGAACGGAAGCGGCTTTAGAGCTTTTATCTTTGGAAAAAGCCGAAATAGATATACTATCCAAATGCAGAAAAACGGAAAAAACAATAGATACTCCTCTGCATTATTTGCTTCTGGAAAGCGCCAGGCTCAAGGATGAAAGGGACAAAGGAAAGGCTGACACGGACAGTCTTGAAAATTTGATCGAAAAGGAAATCGAAAAAGAGATATTTGCTTTATTGGACTCGAAGAATTGTTCTTTCCAGAAGAACCGACAGGGCAAAGCATAAAAAACAAACAACAAGAAAGAAACTGGTTCCGTTAAAAAAACTCTGTTTTCCGAAAATATAAGCAATTTCCTCGTCGGAAAGACTTTCTATTTCAGATTCGGACGGATGCGAGTTTACGGCAATTAAACCTCTGAGGAAATTTCCGTTCATGACTCTGTAAATCCCAACCCTTTTAGTTTCCTCAAATATATAACGGCTTTCACCCACCGGATGTGGTTTGTACTCAAAGCCTTCAGGATCTATAACCACAGGCTCGAATGTACTATACATTACTATTTTCTCATCCGATAAAACATTAGCATGGATAGTGTTATCCGATAAAAAGTCAATAAGACTGAAAAGGAAAGGGATAAAAACAGGATGCAGAGAAAAATCATTCTTTTCCGGCGAAATCGGCAAAATAAGATGGTTTTTTATTCTGCTTAGAAAGGGATCTCCGTTTTCAAAATACATTATTGTCTCACCTTCGGTGATTATGGAATTATATCTTATAGGAATGTCTTTTAAGTTTTTCAAATAAAACGGATCTCCCAAAAAAGATTCCTCGATTACAGGAGAAATTTTTTCCGGAATTTTATTTGAAAAGGGACTATTGGTTTTACCCTGCAGACAAAAAACGCCGGGTACCTTGCCGTGAATCAAACCCAAAAAATCTTGTTCTTCAAGGTCGCAAGCAAAAAATAAATCACCATCTACATCTGAGGGATCCCTGACCCATCTAACATTAAAGTAGTCGTTTGAAAGCGCTGCCATAAGACGCTCAGGAAAGCTATCCGAAAGAATACAAACATTTTCTTTCTTTCTCACGTTTACCACAAAATAAAACTTATTGTCAAAAATAAAACCTTCTTTATCTTCGAGCTCGAGAGACAAAGCGTACAAACCTTTCGAAAGTTTTATTTCGGAGGATAATAAATTTTCTCCTTCCTTTAACACCACTTCTTTTTTGTCTATAATCCTGTTTTTGCTTTTTAAGACCAGCAGCGTTCTTTTCTTCTCTCTATATTCATTTAGAATTTTAAATTTAGCAATAAAATTTTCCCCTTCAAAAGCCGGACCCAGAGAAACACCCACTATACCGAGATTTCCCGGCGGGAGATCTTTCCTGCTAATTCTTATCCCGGGGAACTTTTCTCCTTTTCTTAAAATTTCGGAAAACCCGTTTTTTTGAGCGTCGGTGATTAAAATTCCGATTGGGTATTTTTTCAGAAAAAGCGAAAATTGAGGAATACCCGAATAATCAGGCACAATAAAAGCATTTTTCTTCCCCATCTTTGAACTCCTCATCGAAGGAGAATTGTCGACAATCACGGTTTCACAGAGATCAAAAGCTTTGAAAGGTATCTTCAGATTTGCGGCAGCAAAAATTAAAAATACCAACAAAGAAATACGTACCAACAGCAGAAGCAACCTTTTTAAACGAAACCACCTGATAAATTTTACTTCATTTTTTACAAAAAAAAGCAATGTAGGGAATTCGATCCTTTTGAGCTTTTTTCTGGATATAAGATGCATTAATATGGGGACTATAATAAGAGGCAAAAGCAAAAGAAAGGCGGGAAAGCTCATGAAAGTCTTTTCCTCTTCTCGAGAAATTCTGTAAGTGCCTTATCATAAGGTATATCGGTCGTAACCAAAAAATAGTCTATGTGATGAGGAGCGAAGCCGTTCTTATAACTCGAAATAAATCGATCGAATCTATCCTTATAGAAAACCCTCAGGCTCTCAGGATCCGCCTGAATAGTTCTCGAATTTTCCATATCTTTAAAAATAGACTCACCACGATAGGGAAAATCCAATTCTTTTTTATCGAGAATTTGAAAAACAATAAACTCGTGTTTCTTCGCTTTCATTACATTTATACTTTTGATAATTTTTTCCGGCTCTTCGAGTAAATCGGAAAACAAGATACATAGACTTCTCTTTTTTATCAAAGGAGCCAATTGAAAAAGCGCGCTTGAAACAGAAGTTTCCCCCGACGGCTCATTTTTACTCAAAGTTCCCAAAAGATGCTTCAGATGACTCGTACGGCTTCTCGGAGGTATAAATGATTTAACATCCGAATCGAAAAGGACCAGCCCTACCGAATCATTTTGCTTAAGCAACAAATAGGCCAGAGAAGCAGCAAGTGTACGGGCGTAATGAAATTTTGAGATTTTTTCTCCGAATCCCATAGAATTGCTCTTATCCAACAAAAGAAAGGAAGACAAATTTGTTTCAGCCTGATACTTTTTTATATAAAATCGCTCGGTTCTCGCGTACAATTTCCAGTTGATTTTGTTGATTGGATCTCCCTTATAGTATGGTCGGTGCTGTTTAAATTCTAAAGAGAAACCATGATAAGGGCTTTCATGTAAACCCGTTAAAAACCCTTTGACAACAATTTTTGCCCTGAGGTTCAGGGCTCTGACTTTTTCTAAAACTTCAGGTTTTAAAAGTTCCAAACAGTTACACTTACTCTTCGAGTACTACTATCCTGACTTTTTCTCCTTCCTTTATAGTAAGAGGTTTCCCCTCTTCGTTAAATCCTATTATGCCATAATCTCTGGTAACCGTATCTTCTTCTTCAAAAACGCCTATAAAAAACCCGATCATTATTTCTCCCGGGTTTCCCCGTAAATCCGCATGATAACCGGCAGTATCTGTACTTTCGATTTGCGAGGGAACATCATACAGGAATTTATTCAGATCAGAGATTCCCATCTTGTTCTCGGTATAAGGATTTAACGGAACTTCGAGAGCTTCGATTTGTGAATATATTGTATCCAATGAAAAGGGTATCGTCCCCATATTGAAGGCTCTATACCTTTCTATAGCCGCTTTAACTGTATACATATTTGACTGTAAATATCTCTCTTTGGCGACTTTTTTCGCATTTTGATACTGTGGCTCGATCAAAATATATAATAAACCCAAAAAGGCAATAATTATAAGTACATCGAAAATTCTTAGAGTAACTCTGTTCATTTAGCCTCCTTTTGTTTGTCGTAAGAATAATTAATAATCAAATTATGTCAAGGGGATTGCCAATTACTAAAAAAAATATAAACTTAATCCCAAAGGCAAAGGGGGCCAAATGCAAAATACGGGTTCAGATAATCAGAACGAAGCAATAACAAAAAATTTAAGTGAAGTAAACAAAATTGTAATGGTAATCAGCGGTAAGGGAGGGGTTGGCAAAAGTACTGTCGCCAGCAACCTCGCGCTTTCGTTAGCCGAAAAAGGAAAAAAAATAGGCTTGCTGGACATAGATATCCACGGGCCCAATCTCCCCAAGATGTTAGGTGTAGATAAAGAAAAACTTCAGAGTCCCGGGGAGGAAAGAATCGAACCGGTCCGTATATCAGAAAACCTCAAGCTTGTTTCCATGGCATTTTTACTGCCGGAAGAAAACCAGGCTATTATATGGAGAGGACCTTTAAAAATAAAAGTGATTCAGCAGTTTCTCCGGGATATTAATTGGGGTAAACTGGATTGGCTAATCGTCGATTCGCCTCCGGGCACCGGAGACGAACCCCTATCGATGGCACAACTGGTACCCGCGAGCAGCGCGGTCATAGTAACCACCCCACAGGAAATCTCTATTCTGGACGTGAAGAAATCTATAGATTTTGTCCGCAAATTAAATCTGGATTTACTGGGTATAGTGGAAAACATGAGCGGTCTTAGATGCCCTCATTGCGGGAAAGAAATTCCTTTATTCAAAGAAGGCGGAGGCGAAAAGCTCGCAAAAGAGATGGACCTGCCTTTTTTAGGAGCAATTCCTATAGATCCGGAAATAGTTAAAGCCGCCGATAAAGGAGTACTTTATGTCGAAAACTTTCCCGATTCTCCCGCAACCAAAGCTTTGAAAAAAATCGCGGACAAAATTAGCAAAAAATAAATTTCCCCACAACTCCTTTTAAATCTGTGTTTAAAAAATACACGAAAGAGAAAAAAGATTCAAAGTTTTTGTTTTTTTAAAATTAACACCGTTCAACACTCGAAATCCAAAATTGTAATAATCATAAATCCAAAACCTTAAATCTTCGGCAATACCACTGTGATCTGCCACCCTCCATTTTTTTAATAATGCCACAGATAAAAATCAGCGGAATTGCTGTTCAGGAAAGCGTCTCGGAGGGTGAGCGGGCATGGTCTCTTAAAATACTTGTATTTCAAGAGGAGTGAACCCGAGAGCCGAGTGGCAATTTCCTCGCCGGGGAAATCGACCACGTCTTTCTCGAACAGAAATTCATCTGATTTGCAAAATATTCAAGAATAATTTTTCCGCGTATAATTTTTTACGTGCTTTGCAATAAATGCTTTTAAGTGTATTAAGGTAAAAATTTTGGGAAGTTGGCAAACCGCTGTGACCTCTTGACATTTAAAACAAAGTGCATACTGTTCAAGAAATAGGAGTAAAAAATGGGTTTAATAAGTGAAGAAGACAGTAAATACTTAAAAGAAGAGTTTAACAATAATCTAAAACGGAAAGTTATCATCCGCTATTTCAAAAAAACCAAAGACGAATCCGAATATTCAAAACAAACAATGGAATTGTTAGAAGAACTCGCGTCTCTGAATGAAAATTTATCTCTGGTAACTGAAAATTGCGGGGACGAGGATAAGATGAAGGAAGAAGAATTAACGCTTTGCCCTTCTATCAAGATAAAATCCGACAGAATGGGTTTTATGAATTTTTACGGAGTTCCCGCGGGGCATGAATTTATTTCTTTAGTAGAAGCGATAAAAGACATGGGCTCAGAAAACCTATCTCTACCGGAAGATGTGATAAAAGATTTGAAAAAAATAGAAAAGCCCATCGATATCAAAGTTTTTATAACTCATGGTTGTCCATACTGTCCCGGCGCGGTCAGAACAGCGCATCAGTTTTCTCTGGTAAATCAAAACATAAAAGCTTCCATGGTCGACGCTAATTATTTCAGGGAACTCTCGATAGAACAAGGGGTTTCAAGTGTACCGCATATAATCGCTAATGACAAAACAGGGTTTGTGGGAAACGTTCCGCCCGAGGTATTTTTAGATAAAATAAAGGGAGCCTTAGAATAAATGGATTTTTCTATTAGGAAAACTTCGAGCGGCAGCAAAAAGAAACATTATTCCGCGGCTATAATAGGCAGCGGTCCCGCAGGATTGACGGCAGCCATTTATCTTGAAAGATCTAAAATCGATACTGTAATTTTTGAAGAAATTCTTCCCGGCGGATACGTCACCAATATTCAAAAGGTAGAAAACTATCCGGGCTTCGTAGAGGGTATCTCAGGAGAAAAATTAGGAGAACTTTTTACTCGACACGCCGAACATTTCGGCTCAGAAATAAAATCCGTAACAGTCACAGAATTAAATTTAGATGTAAATCCTTTCGAAATAAAAGCTTCTGACGGCTCCTGTACTTCAGACTGTATTATTCTGGCAACAGGTACTTCGAACAAAAAAATAGGGGTTCCCGGAGAAGAAGAATTTATACATAAAGGGATTTCATTCTGCGCGACCTGTGACGCTCCGTTTTTCGAAGGTGAAAATGTCGTGGTAGTGGGAGCCGGCAATTCCGGAGTACAGGAGGCTTTATATATATCGAATTTCGCCAAACATATCACAATTGTCGAATGTCTCGATCATCCCACATGCGAACCCATACTGCTGGACAGAATAAACAAAAACGATAAAATAAATCTATTAACTTCTCATATGGTAGCAGGTTTCAACGGGGATAAATTCTTAGAAAGCGTGGATATAAAAAACGTTAATAATAACGAAACAAAAAATATAAAAGCAAGGGGCGCTTTCATTTACGCCGGAGAAGTACCGAATAATGAATTAGTTAAAGATAAACTAAAATTAGATAAAAACGGATATATACTAACAGATGAATATATGAAAACTTCGAAAAAAGGCGTCTTTTCCGCGGGGAATATCAGGAATACACCTTTCAGGCAGATTGCGACCGCCATTGGGGACGGCGCCATTGCCGGACATGAAGCCTATAAATTTCTCGAAGGAATAGAATGACCATAAAACTTTACACAAACTCCAGTTGTCCTCATTGCATACGGGCAAAGAAATTTTTAAAGGATCACGATATCAAATTCAAAGAAATAAATATTTCGAAATATCCCGGAGCAGCAAAGGAACTAAAGAGAAAAACCGGACAAACAGGAGTGCCTGTTATACTTTTTGGAAACCATAAGATAGTCGGTTTCGATGAGAACAAGTTGAAACGATTATTGAATATCAAATAGCGAGGTGTGTCTATGAAAACACTTGTTCTTCTTTCTCTCTTGATTTTCACGATTTCGAGTTGCGGCAAAACTGAAAGCGACAAGAATTATAAAAATAAGAATAAAAGTGAAAGTCCAAAAGAAGTAGGTGCGAAGAAATCTATGATTGCCCCTGATTTTACTCTTTATGATACGGCAGGCAATGAACACAAGCTTTCAGATTATAGGGATAAAGTTGTAATTGTTGATTTCTGGGCAACCTGGTGTCCTCCATGTGTGGTTGAAATACCTCACCTTGTGGAACTTTACAATAAATACAATGAAAAAGGGTTAGTTATATTGGGCCTAAGCCTGGATACCGACCCGCAGAAGATTAAATATTTTATAAAAAAGAACAATATGGATTATCCTGTGCTCTTGGGAGCCCGAAAATTAATTAAGACGTATGCTATAAAAGGTATACCCACCGCGTACCTGATTGATAAAGACGGAAGTATTGTAAACAAATTTGTCGGATATGCTCCCGGAGCTGAGAAAGATATCGAGAAACTCGTTCTCAAATTAATAGAAAAAGAAGATGAATAAGAGTATAATCCTTTATATTCTTGGACTAATCTTTTTTATTGGGATTTTTATCTTCGGGGTACAGTCGCAACAGAGATTGGACACCGAGTATCGAGGCTCACTTATTTGTTTCTCCTGCATAGGCATAGATTAGAATGTTTGGCTGGTTATATAAAAGAGTAACGCGATATTCTTTATATATTGTTTCCTTTCTCGCGGTCAACAATCATTTTAGTAAAAATATATACCAGGGGAAACTAAAAGGATACTTTTGCCCGGGATTAAACTGCTACGCCTGCCCTTTAGCACGTTTTTCATGCCCCCTCGGATCCATGCAAAATTTTATAGGGGTAAGAACCCTTCCCATTTACGTTTTAGGATTTATGGGGTTTTTGGGAATAATGACGGGAAGACTTGTATGCGGATGGATTTGCCCTTTTGGTTTTTTCCAGGAAATTCCATATAGAATAAAAACACCTAAAATTCGTATCCACCGAAAATATACATATTCCAAATATTTCTTTTTACTTGTTTTTGCTTTAGTCCTTCCTGCCCTCACTGCAGAACCCTGGTTCTGTAAGATATGTCCCGCGGGAGGAGTCGAAGCGGGAATTCCCATGATTATGTTGGACGTTTCCTTAAGAAGCCTTATCGGAATTTTATTCTTCATTAAAATAGCTATAGTCGTAGTATTTATTTCTTCCTCTATTTTTATCAAAAGACCTTTCTGTCGTTTTATGTGTCCGCTGGGAGCTATCTACGGAATCTTTAATAAATTTACTTTCTTCAGGATACAGGTCGATGACAATAAGTGTATCGAATGTTATGCCTGCCAAAATGTTTGCCCTATGGATGTTGAAATATTTAAGACACCTGAATCGGTAGATTGTATAAGATGCGGGGAGTGTATTAAAGCCTGCCCGACCAATGCCCTATCTTTTAAATACGGTCTAAAACCCACTGTTAAAAACCCTTCTCAAGAAAATCGCAGTTAAGTTTCCTTTTTAATCATCAGAGAAAGCCCCAATTTATTAAGAGCCACGAGACCGATAATAACCACCGGTAGAAAATTAACCGCCCAGGCAACTATCGCAAAACTCAAAGCACTGCTCTTAGATATCCCGAAAAGGCTTAAAGAGAAAACCACGAAATAATGATAAGTCCCTATAAATCCCGGAGAAGAAGGTATAGCTATACCCAGGCTACATATAGTCATTACCAGAAATGCCGCTCCGAAAGAAAGATTAAAGCCAAAGCTTATAAACAAAACATAATAAATTATAGCGAAACACGACCACAAAAAAAGAGATTGGATGAAAGAATAAAACAAAACTCTAAAACTGCTGAGAATTTGCAAACCCCTTATAAATGCTCCCAAAAATTCCCTGATTTTTCCTCGAAATCTTTTGGGAAATAATAAAACAATGATGTTTATCGTTCCGGGTTTGTTTTTCAGAACAATGAGGAAGATTATAATCGATATAGTTAATAATACACCCGTCCAAAATATTTTAGATACTATCGAATCGTTTGAAATAAACCGAAGTGAAAAAATCAGAAAAAGTATCAAAGTAATCAAATCAAGCACTCTCTCCACTATTATTGTAGCAAAAGAAGCACTTTTCGATATCTTTTCAGTTTGTCCGATGGCAAAAGCCCTTACAAACTCTCCTCCTCTTGCCGGGAGAGCGGAGTTTGCCATAAAACCCACCGATAAAGAACCAAAGGTGTTGCCGAAACGAGCGTTTTTTAGCGGTTTCAATAAAAGTCTCCATCTGCACGCGCGGGGTATAAAAGTAAAACCATTTAAAAAGGCGGCAGCGATAATAAACGGATAGTTGGCAGATTCCAACGCGAGAAGAAGTTCCCCAAAATCCACTTTCAATAAAGCCAACCATAGGAAAAAAGCGCTTAACAATAAACCTATAATTATTTTAACCTTTCTCATTTATAAAAGAAAAAGCAAACAAACGACTATAACTAAAGTACATACCGTTATAATTCTACCTGTTCTAAACGAACCGGGATTATAAAACATTTCAACTTGATGCGTCCCTTTCTCAATCGGTACTGCTCTCAAGGTATAATCCGCGCGATAAATTTTAATTGCTTTCCCATCTACATAGGCTCGCCAGTCCGGATTGTAGATCTCGGATAGAACCAGAAAACCGGGCTCGGAGGTTTGCGCTTTCAGAGAAATACTGTTAACTCCGAATAATTGATTTTCAATTTTATACACGGGATGTTTTTCTTCTTCGGCATTTGCTAAACCGGGATCTTCTTCAAGTATTACTTCATTAATATAATCAAATTTTTCTTCCGAGAGCATGTCTAATATACTATCTTCTTCTTGCGCTAAAGTGTATTTATAAACCATAAAAGCTCGAGGCACATAACCCCCATTAGATACTAACTGCGCATCTCCTCCTTCAGTTAAATTGAATTTATATTTAACATTCAATAAATCCAACCTTCTATCATCGGGTAATTGTGAGAACTCCGAATATCTTTTTATTTTAAGAGGGGTGTATCCTTCTATAAGTCCGAACCAGTATATATTACCACTGTTCCTTCTTAATATCAATTGATTACCCGCTATGGCACTCGTTCTGAATGTTTCCTTTTTGCTTTCTTTTCGGAGATATCTAACAGCAGTTGTATTAAGAGGGTAGAATTGATGCGAAGACACTTTACTTTGATTGAAATTGTGCCCGAAATTGAATAAATCTAAAAAAACGAGTATTACGGAGAAAAAAGCAAGGGAATTAATCGACAAAACTTTCTTTGTTCTAAAAAAAACAATAACCAGCGACAGAAAAAGGAAGAGAACAAAAATACTATATTGTTTTTTCATGTTATTATAAATATAAATTTTTGAGGTAAATTCGTTTAAATTTTTAAACGCCCCGGCGTATATAAGCAACCAGAATATTAAAACCAGACCAATAAGCCAGAATAGCACCCTGGGAAATTTTATTCGCTTTTTATCGAAAAAAACATTCGCGCCGAAACCGGCTAAGATTGCCATTGAAAAAGAAAATAGCCCCGCGAATCTTCCAGGAATCCTGAATTTATTAAACCCGGGAAGGCAGTAATAAATAAATTTGTATAAAGGAGTGTATTTACCTAAAGCCGCGACAAGGAAAAAACCGGACATTGCCGCGAAAAACCAGATTAACTTGTTTTTCCTCTCTTTAAAACTGAAGAATAATAAAATCAGCGGGAAAACACCGAGATAAATTGCCCTTTCCCAGAATGACCCATAAGCTTCTCCGATTTCTAAAGATGAAACAACATAAGCCTGCGCTTTTCCGGAAAAATCTATAAATAGTTTCGGAATAAATAAAGTCAGGAGATGTCCCGGAGAAATCGAGAAAACGGAAGAATCTTCAAGAGAAATGCTTTCACGAACGGTATGCGCTGTATATTCAAAAGAAGGCAAATATTGAATCGCGGCGATACCCAGAGATATTATAAAAATAATACCCAGAAAAGAAAAAGACCTCATTAAAGATGAATTCTTCCTGTTAGTTACAACAAAAAATAACGTATAAAATACTAAATAATAAAAAATATGAAGTGAAAATTGCGGAGAACCGGCCAGCATGGATAACCCCATAAAAAGTCCTGCCAGAACCGAATAAAAATAACTCTTTTCACTTAAAGCTTTTTGAAGAAACAAAAGTATCAAAGGTAACCATACGATAACATTTACGAAAGTAAGATGTATCATTCTGGTTATCAAAAAACCGCTAAACATAAAAGTTACCGCGCTAATAATAGAAGCATTTTTAGAAAGTTTTATCTCCCTCGCGTACATATATGTAAAGATACCCGCAAGCAATACATGCAGGATATTCTGTAATTCCAAAACATAAAAGGATAGGACTTCTCCTTTCACAAAGAGAAAAAGTATTATGTTAAAAGGATAAAAGAAAGCGCTCTGAATATCTCCGATAAGAGACGTACCCGAAAAAACGAAAGGATCCCATAAAGGAAAAACCCCCTTTCTTAATGACGTGGCAAGGAAATTATGAAAAGGATAATACTGATACAGAAAATCCTCAAAAAAATAGCGGGTACCAAAAACGATCTGGTTAAAGTATAATAAACAGAGCCCCATGAATAGAGCATAAATATGTAAATTTTTACTTAACAAAAAATCTTTTTTCATTTTATCCTCTTTCTTAAATTTAAAAGTCCTTTGAAGCTTCTTACGACGTCGCCGGCTTTAACCGTAACTTCCCCCTTTTTTCTTGGCAGATGCCTAACCTCGATTTCTTTTATAATCATATTATTTTTACAGGCTTTTGCGATAACTTCCGCGTCCACCAACCAGTCTCTGGTCTCTATCTCGATTTTGTCAAAAACCTCGCGGCGAAAAATTTTAAATGCGCAATCGATATCCTTCACATCTAAAGCAAGCAATTTTCTCGCCAGCAAATTATACCCGAAGGAACCAACCTTTCTCATAATGTTAATGGCTTTTTTAGATCTATAACCTATTACCATATCCGCTTCTTCTATCAGAGGTAAAGCTCTTTTAATATCTTTTAGATCGAACTGATTATCCGCATCGGTATAAAAAAGATAGTTTTTACTCGCCGATTTAAAACCTGTTTTTAAAGCGTCAGCATAACCAAAGTTCACCGGATGTTTGATCAGTCTTATATTTTTATTTTTCTTAGCCATATCCAGAGTTACTTCCGAGGTCCCATCTTCGCTCCCGTCATCGACAACAATTATCTCGTAATCTAAGCGAATTTCGACGAACACTTTTATCGCTTCTCTAATAGCTGTCTCAATATTTTTTTTCTTCATTATAAGCAGGAAAAACACAACTTATTCCTGATTTTTCCCTACTCATTTGTCTGAATTTTCCTTTTTAAATTCTTTAATAATTTTTCCTCCTGAAGAACTCCCTAAAATTGCCGCGCCGGCTCTTATAAGCTTCAACGCGGTTTCCATACTCCTAATACCTCCTGCCGCTTTTATGGGAATTGCTGTCGCGCTTTTTATTTGTTTTATTTGATCGACAGTGACAGGTCCGTTTGTACCCGTCCCGGACTTAATAAAGTCCGCGCCGGCTCTTTCTGCTATCGCTGTCGCCAACAAGATATCTGCGGAAGATAAAACAGGAGCTTCTATAATAACTTTAAGTTTTCCCTCAGGATGAACTATATTAACTATTTTTTCAATATCATCCTCAATTTCTTTATATTTCTTACTTTTTAGAAGAGGTATCTGCATAACAAGATCTATCTCTTCTGCTCCATTTTCCATAATTATTTCCGCTTCTTTCTGCCGAACTACGCCAAAAGAAGAACCCAAAGGAAAATCACAAACAGCAATTATTTTAACAGTTTCTCCCTTAAGATGACTAAAAACAAGTGGAACCCAAACGGGATTCACGCAAACTCCCCTAAACTTATATCGAACAGCTTCTTCACACAATTTTACAATGTCTTTCTCGGCGGCATCGGCCTTTAAATTCGTATGATCTATTATGGAATTAATATTTTTCACGATTGGCTTTTATCTTTAATTTCTACTTTACTATTCCCCTTTCGGATTTATTGATAAAACCGACGATATGTTTTATATCCTCATTACCCTTAAAATTCTCCCTGAGTTTTTCAACAGCCTGTTTTGTGTTAAGCCCCGACCTGAATAATACTCGAAAAGCCTTTTTTATCTCTTCTATTCTCTCGGATGAAAAACCGTTTCTTCTCAGCCCCCGGGAATTATACGAAACAACCCGCAGAGGCGAACCCGCGGCCATGGCAAAGGGAACCAGATCTTTTATTATCCGGAAACCCCCTCCTATCAGCGAATAAGCCCCGATTTTCACCCACTGGTGTACCGGGACAAATGCCGATATATAGGCAAAATCTTCCACTTCAGAGTAACCTCCGAGTGTCGCCCCGTTTACAAGAAGAACGTTATTCCCTGTTTTGCAGTTATGACCCACGTGAGAATAAGCCATAAGGTAATTATTATCCCCTATTTTTGTTTCTGTTACTTCTCCGATGGGAAGATTGATTGTGGAAAACTCTCTTATTGTGTTCGAATCACCAATGATTATCTTGCCCGTTTCTTTGGGAGATTTAATATCTTGAGGCATACCACCAATTACAGCATAAGGATGTATGTCGTTGTTTTCTCCAATTCGAACTCCGCTTTTGATGATAACACCTTTAGATATTTTCGTCCCTTTTCCTATAAAAACGTCTTTTTCTATCAAACATCCCGAACCGATTTTTACATCTTCTGCTATTTTAGCTTCGGGGGAAATATCGTCGTACACTATACTCCTTTTCGTTCAACAATAGCCGCCGAGAAAGAACCTTCTGCGACCAAACCTCCTTCTACAAAAGACTTAGCTTCTAATTTACAAAAGTTGGATCTGAATCCCGTTAGCTTTATTCTGTGCTCCAGAACATCTCCCGGACGAACAGGCTTCCTGAATTTGGCTCTATTGATGGACGTAAAATAGACGTTTGACTTTCCGGGGTCTTCGATTCTGTTGAAAAGCAGGAATCCGCCGGCCTGAGCCATCGATTCGACGATAAGAACCGCGGGCATTATAGGATCACCCGGGAAATGACCCATGAAAAATGGCTCATTATAAGTCACGTTTTTTATCCCTATAGCTTCATCCTCGTTTATTACATCGACCTTATCGATCAACAAAAAAGGATATCTATGAGGCATAAACTCGAGTATTTTTTCAATATCGAATTTCATCTCTACTCCTTTTTATTTCTTTTATTAACCGCAAGTGCAACGAATGACCTCCTCTGAAAATAAAATATTTCCCT
Source organism: uncultured bacterium (assembly GCA_964631335.1). GTDB lineage: Bacteria > Hydrothermota > UBA3072 > UBA3072 > UBA3072 > JAFGHJ01. Next base: position 16,595 of record CAZVXD010000003.1, on the reverse strand, counting down.
ATCGGCACAGGTTTTATCAGATATAATTCTCCAATCAGATCTGCTATTTTGTGTTTTACCGCTTCATCCGGGAAATTAGCCTTATTCAACAATTCTTCTTCAGTATAAACCAGTGTGTTTTCCTCTGACGCTCCCAGAGCGTATCCGCTCCTGTTCAATTCTTCTTTCCAGGAAAGAAGACCATAAGTTCTGGATCTTGCGATATCTTCTTTAAAATTAGATTTCCCGTTGAAAACGTATTCCTGGTACCGAAGTAATGGATGATTATAAGAAATAATATAATGGATTTTTAAACTCTCAAATGGGCTACAGTAAGCATAACAACCTTTGTCTTCGACAGTAATACTGCTATTAATATAAGATTTTACCTTCTCTTTTTTTAATTCTTTTATACCGACTCCTTCTATTTCCGAGATAAAAGGGTAAGCGCTTCCGTCGAGAGCCGGTATCTCGCCCCCTTCGACTTTTACCTTAACATGGTCTATTCCACAGGCGTAAAAAGCACTCATCAGATGCTCTACGGTTTTTATTTCTTCATCATTTTTCGAAAGAGTAATGCCCCTATTGCAAAATTTCAAACTATCCAGGGTTCCGGGGATCTCCACACCGTTTTTTAAAAATACTATACCGTTTCCTTCCGACGGTTCGAGCGCGATTTCCGACACTCTTCCGGTATGAACGCCCACACCGGAAAATTCGACATTTCCTTTTAAGGTTTTTTCTTTCATTTTAAAAACTTAATGATTCTCTCTTTCAAATTCTTTCTGTCCATCTCGATCAATTCATACAGCTTATCCTTCTCTCCGTGTTCGATAAAACGGTCGGGAATAGCTATTCGTAAAACTTCCTTTTGAACGGATCTTTCATTAAGAAGTTCCAGAACCGCGCTGCCAAAACCACCTGCTATAGTGTTCATTTCGATTGTTATTATCTTTCTGCTTTCTGAAGAGAGTTTCAAAATAGTTTCTTCGTCGAGCGGTTTAACAAACCTGGCATCGACGACGGTGGCGTTGAGCCCCTTAATTTCCTGAACAACTTCGAGTACCTCATAGACAATAGGTCCCACGGTCAGTATAAGTAAGTCTTTTCCTTCTCGCAAGATATCAGCTTTACCTGAAGAAATCGGATCTATTTTGACAGGGTTTTTTACCCCTACGGACTGCCCTCTCGGATAACGCAGTACAGAAGGTCCATCGGTATTAAAAAGAGCGGTTTTAAACATTCTTTTTAATTCCACCTCATTCCGGGGAACCATTATTAACATATCGGGTATTAGTCTTAAATAAGAAAGATCGAAAACGCCGTGGTGTGTGGGTCCGTCACCGGGAGAAAACCCCGCCCTATCCAGACAAAAAATCACCGGTAATTTCTGAAGAGCCACGTCGTGTATTATCTGATCGAGCGATCTCTGGAGGAAGGTCGAATATATAGCACACACAGGACGTAAGCCTTCCGCGGCAAGTCCGGCGGCAAAGGTCACCGCGTGCTGTTCCGCTATTCCCACATCAAAAAATCTTTCCGGGAATTTTTCCTTGAACTCAGTGAGACCGGTACCTTCAGTCATAGCCGCGGTTATCGCGACTATATCTTTGTTTTTTTCTGCTTCCCTTACTACTGTTTCTCCGAAAACTTCCGAGTATTTTTTCGGTCCCTTCTTTTTTATAACCTCGCCTGTCTCGCATTCAAAAGGACCCAATCCATGGAAAAGAGTAGGATCTTTACATGCCGGTTCGTATCCCTTGCCTTTTTCAGTAATAATATGGAGGAGCTTGGTCTTCTTAATTTTTTTTACTTTCGAAAGTATCATATTCAGTTCTTTAATGTTATGTCCATCGATTGGACCATAATAAGAAAGACCCAGCTCTTCAAATATAATGTTAGGCACAATCAGATTCTTCAATCCGATATGCAATTTTTCCGCCGCGCGAGCGGCTTTTCTGCTAAGTCCCTCGGGCAACTTTTCGAGAAGATTCCAGGCGTCTTCCATAATAAGATTGTAAATTTCCGCCGACTGCAACCTCGTCAGATATTCTCTAAAACCTCCCACATTTTTTGCTATCGACATTTTATTGTCGTTAAGAATTATAAGCATATCTTTCTTTAGATAACCAATCTGATTTAAAGCTTCTAAAGCCATCCCACCCGTCAAAGCTCCGTCGCCGATAACAGCGACAACCTGATTATCTTCACCTCTCTTATCCCTGGCTATAGCAAAGCCCAGGGCAGCCGAGAGGGAGGTGCTCGCGTGTCCCGTACCGAAAGCGTCATAAACGGACTCATCCCTCTTCAAAAAACCGCTTAGACCCCCGAATTTACGAATCGTGTCAAAACCTTCTCTTCTACCGGTTAAGAGCTTGTAACCATAAGCCTGATGAGAAACATCCCAGATTATTTTATCTCGAGGAGGTTCGAATACTTTGAGAAGGGCTATTGTTAATTCGACCGCGCCGAGATTGGCCGCCAGGTGCCCACCGTTTTTTGAAACAACCTCTATTATCTTACTTCTCATCTCGATGGCGAGAGTTTCAAGTTCTTTTATCGATAATTTTTTTAGATCTTCGGGAGAATCAATTTTTTCAAGTAACATTTAAACACCGATAAACGCAAGAGCAAAAAAAATCCCAAAAATTATACCTATTGTTACTTCAAATGGTGTATGACCGATTCTGCCCGGGAATTCATCAGAAATCAGTTCTTTTCTCGAATTTACCTCCGCCAATTTCCTTATCAATTCTGAGTGTCGACTTATAACGCCTCGCACAACAAAAGCTTCTCCTACTATAAAAACAGAAAGAAACAAAGACAGTATAAAAAGCGGCGAATTTATTCCGTAATATATTGCCATTAAAGTTGTTAAAGTTGCGGTTGCCGCCGAATGCGCACTGGGCAACCCGCCTAATTCCAAAAGATTATTAAATGTAAATTTAAACCGCTTTTTCATTATACGGTGATTCAAGATTTTTATTAATTGACAAGCAAGACCGCTAAAATATGGCAGAAAAAAAAGGTGCCACAAATTTGAACCCATCTTAATTCCTCCGACTCAGCAAATAGTTCAGCAAATTTTCGAATATTCCATCTTCGTCGTTTAGAATACTCAATTGTCCTAAAGCCAGCGTACTATATCTCTTAGCTATTCTTCTTGAAAATTCGACCCCATAAATCAGAGGATAAGTCAATTTGTACTTATCCTTATCAGCTTCTTTTCCCATTTCTTCTTTTTTCCCTTCGACATCTAAAATATCATCCTGGATTTGAAAAGCCATACCTAGTAAAAGTCCACCCTTTCTCGAAGCCATAACTTTTTCCCTGGGAGCTTCCGCCAGGATTGCCCCCATTTCACAGACAGCCGAAAAGAAAGAAGCAGTCTTATGGGAATGTATATATCTCAGAAGTTTCACATCTCTTATATTTGAATCAGACAGAACATCCTCTATCTGTCCCCCTATAATTCCCCTGTTACCTATAGCTTCCGTCAACACTTTCATCGTTCTCTCTTTTAATTCCGCTTTTATATCGCTATGAGAAATCATATAAAACGCGTGTGAAAAAAGGGCGTCTCCCGCCAATATAGCGATGCCTTCCCCGAATTTCTTGTGACAGCTTAAAACCCCTCTTCTGTAATCATCATCATCCATCGCGGGTAAATCGTCGTGGATCAGAGAATAAGAATGAATAAACTCGATAGCCGAAGAAACAGGCATAATTTCATCTAATTTGTCCCCACCCAACAGAGAATAAGTAGTCATCAGGAGAATTGCTCTGATTCTCTTTCCTCCTGAAAGGACCGAATACCTCATGGCTTTGTGCAACAATTGAGGGTATTCGTCTTCCGAAGGAAGATGCTCATTCAACTTATAATCAACTTTCTTCTTCCAGGTTGCCAGATAATTCTCTATATTCATCGGTTTGAAACTGACCTTCACTATCTTTTATCAATTTTTCTATCCTTGTTTCAGCCCCGGACAGGTACTCCTTTAATTCGGTTAAAAGCTTCATCCCCTTTTCAAACAGGGGTAAAGATTCTTCAAGAGAAATCTCTCCTTCTTCCAATTTTTTAACAATTTCTTCAAGATTGTTCAGCGATTCTTCAAATTTCATCTCTACAACCTATCATAATTGTGTCTAAGTGTCAAGGGTCGGGAATTTTTTTAAAAAATTGATTTAAAAACAAAGGGACAGACTAAACTGCCCCTTTGAGAAGAAACGAAAAAGCTCAGCGTTCTTAAATTTTCACTCCCAAACAGGTTCGATAATCTTCCCAATAAAAAGTATAGCACCCGAATGACTTTCTCTTATTGCGAAAAGAAACGGTCTATTTAAGCGTATTTCAGGATAACTTCCTTCACTTGAGCCCAGTGTCATCGCGACAACAGTGGCTGCCGCAGCCTCTGTCCCTTCTTCATCAAGTTCCAAAAAAGTTTTATGTATTATTCTGCTGATATATACGTCTCCGGGAGCGTACATCCCGGTAAAATCGGCTTCTAACGGGTCGAAGGCAATCTCCATCCCCATACCCGATAAGACCTCCAACAATTTTTTATCTACTTTATACTCCAGTTTAAGTTTAGGTAAAAACAAATTGACCGAATCTTCGGAAAGACTATTAATCCACTCATCCCATTTTTCCCGCGTAAGACCTGTAATCATCTGGTCTATATCTTCTCCGTAATACGGTATAACTGCCGTCATAGAATAATTGCCATCACCGTACGGTATATCGATTACCTGCGTATTTGAATCTTTGAAACATTTGAACTCGCTCAAAACCTCCATCATTTTACATTCTTTTGTTCCTCCTCCGGAGAGATAGAACGGTTCGTCTTTTGTATCCTCCTCGTCGAAACGGTATGTCCAGGTACCATTGAAATATATCGCGTTTATCAGGAACATCATATCATTTATTGGGTCGACGTAATCGACAATTTCCTCGATTTTACCATTTGTATTTTCATCCACCCAGTTGTCCATCGTGTCCTTTGCCTCCTGTGGTTTGCCGAAATCGAGCCCGCTTACTCTCGCGTCGAAATAATCACCGCATCTGTTAAAAAAATCCTGTTCGAAAGTTCTATCATCCCTGTACCAAATCGAATTCGCGATGTTGAATTCTACATCGGAATCTATTCCCTCTAATAACTCTATCAAGCTTTTGTAAGATTCGTTTATCTCGTCTCCGGACAAATTCACGAACTCGAGTGTTGTCCTCATCGCTTCCTCGGTACTCCCGGCAGCTCCGTTATAGGTCATACCCAGAGCCATCGAAATCGAAAGAGGAGAGATAAAAATATTTGATTCCGGCTCTTCCCCGTTAAGCCCTTTAAATAGTTTAATCCCAAAAGAATTATCCGCTTCTATTAATTCTTTTTCGGCGGAGCTTAATTCCCTGGTCGGTTCTGTGGGATCGGTGACATCACAACCAAAAACTAATATTAAAAGCAGTACGAATACAAAAAACAAACTTCTATTCCTCATTTCACCCTCCTGTTTTTATTATTAGATACCAAACCCCCAATTTGGTTCCAAAAAATCTTGCCCCTGGTTTTTTTGTGTGTTTTTACACAAATTTAAAGGGAGTGGGGTTTAGCGTGTTAAGAATTTTGAGTGTTGAGTGTTAAATTTTGAATTCAAAAAGATGATTAGGAGGCAGCTAAACACAAATTTCCCGGGGTTTTTGTCGTTTTTAACTAAAATCTAACATCTATAAGCCGTAATCCGAAAGCAGTAAGCAGATAGCCTATTTTCTTAGTGTCTTCCTGGCAAACCAATAAATACCCTTGACCAACCGTAAAAAAAACAATAAAATACCACTAAATTATGCTGGAAATAATTATTTCAACTATTTTTTTAATTTCGCCGGGGGACTCGGCTTCCATACCATTCGACATAACTGTTCTGCTCGACCCACCGGTAGAAAAACAATCTATCAAAGTTTATTTAGACGGTGAGAATCTTACCGGGGAAGTGCAATCAGATTATTTTTTCTCTGAACTTAATAGAACCACAGAAGGGAAACACAAAATAAAAGTGGAAACTGAAAAAGAAACAGAAGAATGGTCATTTACAGTAACCAGAAAAACTGAAGAGAACCCTTACCTTTTCACAGGTAATTTATCTATAGGAAATTATAATTCATACTCGACGGATACCTTTTACACAACAGAAAATGAAATTCTTTTAGGTCTGGACCTTTCTGTTTATAAAAATGAAAATTACTTCAGATTTTTTCTTTATCATGATCCTGAATATCCTGTATACTGGTATCCTTATATAAGTTATTTAAAGGGCACATATTATCTGGAAGCCGGTTACATTTCGCCTTACCTGGACGAATTGACAATATACTCTCCGGGAGGTTATGGGTTAAGCGGCGAAATAGGTATGGGAAATTTTTCTTTAACTCCCGTTATTCTATACTCTGAAGATTACGATACTCTTTTCGCGGAATATCCCAGATTGCTTCTGGGAGGTAAAATATCCCTCGAAAAGGACCAGTTATATATGGGCTTAACAGCTTTTTACGGGGAAGATGACACTTCAAATATAATGATTTTCCCATTCGAAGATCCTCAAAAATCCACTGTTTTATCCGGAGAAACCCGATTATGGTTAAATAAAGCATTATCGTTAAAAATAAAAGGGGCTTTTTCAAAAGGGAATCCCAACCTTTACGCGGATTCCACAACAAAAGGAAGCGCCTTTGAAGGGAAATTTATATTTGAATCGGATTTGAACAGCATTGAAACCGGTATAAGAAATGTTAGTGAGGGATATTTAACGCCCGGTAATCCTTATCTTTATACCGGTAGACTTTCCGCTTTCATGAATGGTATATACGAAAGAGCCCCTTTTTCCACTTATTTCGAGTACCTTGCTTACCAAGAAGACGAAAACCCCGGAATTTCCCTTATCCAATCATTCAAATGGAAACTAACCTCCTATTTCGAGCCTATTCTGGAATACCAGTGGGCAAAATATCCCGAATATTTCGATGAGGAATACAGTTATATAGGAGGAGGTTTTGAATTGACTTCAGGCTCCCTGCGAATAGAGAACACACTGGGAACAGAGAAAACAACATACTTTGAAGAAACAAATTCTTTAAGAATTTTATCAAATTTGTCATGGTATCATGAAAAACATATGATGTCTATTGGATTTTTCTCTTATCTCAATGACTCTAATACAAGTTTCGACTTAAGCATGGATGGAAAGCTAAACCTGGGGAGCTTCGGAAATATAAACATAAATTATTACCCATACTTAGAAAACGGATATAAAGAACACCTGCTTAGAATAATATATGAATACGATTTTTAGGGAACTAAATAGAAGATTTTGCATCTAAATAAACAAATGAAGAAACGGGGGAACAAAAAAGATGAACAGAGGAAAGAGATGTTTGAAAAAATTGTTAAAAAAAATACCCCGAGGATTCACAGTATGATTTACAACATGACGAATGATTATGAGATCGCAAAAGAACTAACCCAGGAGGTTTTCATGAATGCCTGGAGAGGGTTTGGGTCTTTTAGAGGAGATTCTTCCGTGTATACATGGTTATACAGGATAGCTCTTAATACTGTTTTCAAATACAGAAGAAAACAGGCGCGTGAAAACAAAAAAATTTCTATAGATGACATAAAAAACCTCTCGTCTGAAAATAATCCCGAGAAATACGTGGTTGAAAAATCCGACCGGCGATTAATAAAAAAATCGATCCATCAGCTTCCAAGAAAATACCAGGAAGTTCTCCTGCTCAGATACTATGAAGATTGCGACTATTCAACTATCGCCAGGACGCTGGAAATACCTATTGGCACTGTAAGATCTCGCCTCCACAGAACCCTCACCAAGCTGGGAGAATTGGTTAAGGAGCAAACATGAAAAACCATCGAAAATTCGAAGAATTAATACAGGGATATATAGATAATGCTCTCGGCGATAAAGAACTTAAAGCCTTTAAGAAACACCTTGAATCCTGTAAAGAGTGCGCGAAAAAACTGGAAGAAAGAAAAGAGCTCCTGGGAAAAATACATTCTTCAAAAGAAGAAATACAATGCCCCGATAATTTGATTGACAATATATTAAAGAATACCACCAGAAAAGAAACTCCGGAAATAATAAGTACATTTCAAATAAGATGGAAATATCTGGCGGTAAGCGCCGCGGCTGTTATAATAGTGGTTTCAACAGTCCTGCTTAACATAGAAGAAATAGACCGGGTAGCTCCGGTTCCGGAACCTAAAAAGGCTTTGGAAAAAACAATTTCGGAAGCACCTGAAACAGCAAAATCAGAAGAACTTTCTTCTGTCGATAAAAAAAACGAAGAAGAGAAAAAGGAAACTGCTTTGAGAGCTGTTTCGAAAGAACCCGAACAGGTAAAATTTGTTTTACCGGATAAGAAAACGGATTTCACTTCAGCGAGAAAAGACAAAGGATATTCTCCATCAGAAAGCACCCGGAACTATGCGGCAAGAGAAAAAATCGAGGGACAAGCCCCGTCTATTCCCGAAAAGTCTGAATCTCGACCGTTAGTAAAAATGGATATGTATAAACCGAATGCTACCCGTGCCGCGAGCACCGATTCCGAAACAGAAGAACCTTCCCATAGTTATATCGAAGACGCTTTTACCGGTATAATAGATTCAGGACACGATTTTGAAGAGACACGCTTTGTTTTTCCTGAAGAAGGATCTGTTGTGGGAAACAATTTTGAAATTGTCCTTATACTGGGAAAACCCGGAGAAGAAATTGAAATAAGCCTGGACGGAGAAAAAATTACAAACTACACTACAGAGGAAAATTCAAACATTATCTTTATAGGGAGCGACTCCATACCGCCTCTGGAAGAAGGACTGCATTTTCTTTCCGTGAAAACAAAAGAAGAAAAAAATATAACTTTCTTTAAGGAGGGATAATGCTGATTTTCCTGTTACTGTCTCTGGAATTACATATATCGCCAAATCCTATAGAAGGCAAAGTAGGAGAAAACATTCCCTTCACCGTCAGGATTCTGGATAAAGAAGGAAAACCAATGAGGGGGAACCTATTTTTCAGCGTCGTCCCTGCCTCTCTCGGTCAGGTTCGAGGAAACTTTTTCGCGGCAAACAAAGAAGGTAGAGGTGTTCTCAAATGCCGAAGCGTCGTAAACGGACAACAAACAACCGGATACGCTTATGTTAGAATTGGTAATAGAGACATCGCAAAAATATCCCCCGCAACAGCGGTTTTAAGAAAAGGAGAAAACGTCAGGTTCGCGATTACCGGAGGAAAAGCTAAAGAATGGAAGTGCGTACCAGCAGAAATCGGAAATATCAGAAACGGAGTTTTTACTGCCGAAAACAGCGGTAGAGGCAGAGTAATCGCCGTACTTACAAACGGAGAAATAAAAACGGCTTTCATAAGAGTAAGCGGCCAAACAGATAATATCCAAATTATCCCGCGATTTGCAAGGATAAAAGTGGGAGAAAAAATACAATTTGAGGTAAAGGGCAATGAAAAAATTACCTGGGGAGTCGAAGGCGATAATATAGGAGAGATAAATTCAAATGGTTTATTCGCAGCCAGAATCCCGGGGAAAGCGGTAATTGTAGGTAAAAATAACGGAACCCGGGGAAGAGCCGTTGTGATTGTAAGCGGAGAAGTGGGTTTACGTATAATTCCTAATTCTATAACTCTTAAAACCGGAGAAATCGCGCGCTTTAAGGTCGAGACGGAGGGCTTCGGCAATGTAAATCTTCCGCTCATATGGAAGGTAATACCCGAAAGAGCCGGACAGATTAGAAAAAACGGCACTTTTATCGCGGGAAAAATTCCCACAAAAGGCAGGGTTATAGCTGTTCTTCCGGAAAGATTCGGAAAAGGAGTCGCTTCTGCCGATGTTTATATAACTTCCGACAAGCTTAAACCCTTAGAAATTTCTCCATCTTTTAAGCACTTTTCCGACCTGGATATCGGCAGAGAATTTCAATTTAATATTGCGGGAGAACAAAAAATAGCCTTACGTTGGAGAGTCATACCCGAAGATCTCGGCTTTTTTAATAATAACGGCACCTTTGTCCCCAGAAGGCATGGGGCTGGCGTATTGATGGCTGAGCCAATAGAAAATATAAACATCAGACCGGCACGGGCGTTCGTAATTATTGGCGAAGACAGACCTTCCCTAACAGATACAGGTTCATACAATGGAGAAACAGATGGAGAGCCCGCTTCCGGATTTATCGATTTTACTTTCCCTTCACGACAGGTAATTGAAGGCTTCAAAATACCTTTGATTCTAAATAAAGAGCCCGCCGACTACGGAGTTATCTGGAAAGTTTTTCCTCAAACTGCAGGCAGAATTATCCTGAATCGTGAATTTCAAGCGAACATGTTTCCCGAAGGAGTGGATCAAATAAACGTAAAAGTATTCGCGCTTTTACACAGAGGAAGAGAAATTGTAGCCTGGACATCGAAAGAAATAACAATCGTAAAGGCGAAATAGTACAAATAGTTTTTATTTCATCATCTAAAATTTGGGATTTATCGAAAGAAAAAATCCTAAAAATAGTGTCGGAATCCAAAATTAAATATCAAAAATTAAAAAGCAAAATGACAGAGTAAAACGCAAAATTATCCCTCCCCCTCACCCCAAAAGCTAAAAACATATTTGTTTTACTCAAGTGATCTGTTACTTCTCTGTTTTTTTTAACTTTGATTTATAATTTTACATTTTGATATTTGATTTTTAAATTTAATCTGTTTTAAAACAATCGGTCACGATTACGATTGAATTCTTTATAAGCCAGGACGTATATTGAACCTAAATCCCCTTTCCCTTGACTTTATAAATGACAGGGATATATTTGCTTATATGAGATCAGGTTATGTTTCGATAGTCGGTAAACCTAATGTGGGCAAATCCACTCTACTAAATCGCCTTATAGGTAGCAATATATCTATTGTCACTCCAAAGCCCCAAACCACAAGGAACAGAATACTCGGTATATGGAGCGAAGATGGCAATCAGATTATTTTTATGGATACCCCGGGACAATTTAAACCCGGAAACGAAATGGAAAAAGCTATGCAGCAGCAAATCGATACTGCAGTCGAAGATGCCGACGTTACAATGCTAATGATAGATCACAAAGAAAACTCAAGGGAAATAGATTTTCCTCCCAGAACAGATAAACCTTCTTTCATGATTATTAATAAAATCGATTTAATTTCAGAGGACGACCTCAATAAAATAATAGAAGACGTCGATTTAGAATCTTTCAATAAAGTATTCACTATTTCGGCGCTACGGGGCGACAACGCGGATAAAATAATACCTGCTCTTCTGGAATTCTTACCCGAGGGAGAACCATTTTATCCCGAAGATTACCTGTCCGATCGTCCTGAGCGGTTCTTCATCGAAGAATTCGTAAGGGAAAGGATACTCGAGGAATATTCTCAGGAAATACCTTACGCGGTAGCTGTTAAAGTAGAAAATATGAAAGAAAATAGAATAGACATAAAAATTTTCGTTGAAAAAGAATCTCAAAAAGGTATTATAATCGGGAAAGGGGGACTGAAATTAAAAAAAGTGGTGAGCGAGGCGCGTAAGAGCATCGAAAAATTTCTCGGTCGACAGGTATACATGAATACTCGTGTTGCTGTAAGAAAAAACTGGAGAAAAGAAAAAAAAGAATTAAAAAGGTTAGGTTATTATGAATAGAAAAAGCTTTATAATTACCCTTTTCGGCATCTTCTTTATATTGAAGAAAAGACTCTTTTTACTTTTTAAGGAAGAAAATGACATACCGGAAAGTTCCCTTAAAACCGACAGAAAACTACTGGGGTAAACTATGGGTTGTTTTCTGGTCTTAATGGCACTTCTTTCGGCTGAAGTAAAATCCCCCGAGGAAAGACTAAAAATTCTAAGGGCTCAACTTAAAGAACAAAAAGAGAAAATCGCCGAGTTGAAATTTGAAAAGACAGATATTTTAAAAAATATACAGGAACTCGACAAAGAAATAAGCTTAAACACCGAACTTATTAACGTTCTTAAAAGAAAAAAAGAAATAACAAACGAAGAAAAAAAGAATATCGAACTTCTTATGAATGAAATCCATTATAGACTTCAAGAAAAAAGGGAAATATTAGGAAATAGAATTAAAGAAATATACATACACGGCCCCCTTCATCCCATAGAAGTCATACTGCTTTCATATTCATTTTCCGACGCGCTAAAAAGAATCAAATTTCTTACCATAATCGCCGATCAGGATAAAAGAGTACTGGATGAAATCGAAAGGCTGGAAGACCGGCTGACATTGCAAAAAGAAAGAATAGACCAAAAAGCGGAAATTCTGGATGAAATACTATATGAGGTTAAAGATCAAGAGATCGCTTTAGCTCAAACAAAGAAAGAAAAAAATAAATATTTAAATGAAATCGAGGGAGAAAGCAAAAAAGCGGTTGCAATGTCGAAAGAAATGGAAAAAGCCATGGAGGATCTGGAAAAATTGATAAGAAGCCTGTCGAGGCAGGAATCTGCACCGGGCAGCAAATATTTCTCCGAAAAAATAATCAAACTTCCGGTAAACGGCATGGTAACCGGATATTTCGGGAGAAAAGTAGAAGAGAGATACGGAACAGTAACCATGAACAGAGGGTTAGACATAGAAGCTCCCTGGGGAACCAACGTAGAAGCAGTGGCGCCGGGAAAAGTCGTGTACAACGACAACTTTCTCGGTTACGGAAAATTAATTTTAATACAACACGGAGAAGGATTGGTGACTTTATATAGCCATCTTGCTTCCGCTACCGTAGAAAACGGGATTGAGGTCCAGGCAGGGGATATTATAGGCAAAGTAGGACAAACCGGTTCGGTAAAAAAGCCCACGCTTCACTTTGAAATCAGAAAAAACGGCATTGCGGTAAATCCGTTTAATTATATAAATTTATAGATATATGGAAGAAATAAAAGGTCAGGAAATTCCAAAGAGAATTTTAACCTCGGTATTGACAAAAAAAACGTTCCCATCTACGTTCCTGTTTTACGGACCACCGGGAGTAGGCAAGCTTTCCCTGGCACTTAATTTTTCATCGGAGATACTGAAAGACAAAAATAAGACCTTCAAGGGTACACACCCGGATCTCCTGATCATTTTCCCCGAATTCGAGGAACTCGATAAAAGAGAAATCATGGAAATAAGAAAAAATAAAGAATATTATAAACTCAGGCGGAAAAAAGGCAGTATATCGATAGACACGGTGAGAAAGTTACAGGACTATACTTACGTTACACCGATGGAAAATGAATGGAAAATTGTAATAATCGCTCAAGCCGACAGAATAACCAACGAAGGATTTAACGCTTTTCTGAAAATCCTCGAAGAACCGCCCACCAAAGTCATTTTCATTCTTATAACCACAGAAAAAAATCTCCTGCCTGAAACAATCTTATCCAGAAGCCAGCTGATAAAATTTAGCCCTTTGACTGTAGAGCTACAGAAAGAAATTTTTAGAAAGGAGTCTTTTGAACGTTTCGGAAGGGGAATCGAAGAAACTCTGTTTTTAAACTCTCAAAAAAAATTAGAAGAAAAAATTGAAGAACTGTTTTTTTCTCTTCCTCCGAAATTACGCCTTACCAAATGGTCCGATATGATAAAGAAGGAGTGGAAAGTGGAATTTATATTACAGTATTTACAGAAAAAGATCGAAGACAAATACAAAAAAGACGAAATTACATTCAACAAAGCATGGAATGCTTTTGGTTTTCTGAAAAACTCTTACAGATATTACTACTCGAATATTAACGCTGAAAAAATAATCTTTTATCTTCTTTTAAAAATCTGATGTTGTATTTTGTTCAATTCCACGGCATCAAATATCCTATGGAATCCGAGTTCACTCTCAAAGAAGGTGAATATATTCTCTGCGAAATAAAGGACGAACGCTTCGCGGGGAAAGCCGGAAAAGAAATACATCGCAAACTGGAACCGGAAGGAAAAGTACTTCATCTCATTTACGACAGCGAAAAAGAAAAATTGAAAGAAATTCAAAAAGATGAAAAAAGAGCTCTCGAATTTTGCAAAAAGAGAATAAGGCATCATAAATTAGCCATGAAAGTTGTGGGAGCGGATAAGGAATGGAACGGGAAAAGATACAAATTTTATTTTCTCGCGGATAAGAGAATAGATTTCAGGGAACTCGTGAAAGACCTCAAAAAAGAGTTTAACTGCATAATAGAACTGAGACACATCGGCGTTAGGGATTATGCCGGATTTATCGGGGGACTGGGGCTGTGCGGAAATCCTCTCTGCTGCAACACCTTTCTTTCGGAAAAACCGAGAGTCAAGCTTGAAACAGCAAGAGAACAGGATATATATATAAGTCCTTCAAAAATTTCCGGGTTGTGCGGAAGATTACTCTGCTGTCTGCAGTATGAGTATGATTTTTATGAAAAAACGAATAAAGAATTCCCGGAAAGAGACGATATAATAAAAACGGACAAAGGTAACAGCCAGGTGCTTCATAGAAATATGGTAACCGGACTAGTAACGGTTTCCCATCCCGACGACACACAGGAAGAAATATCTTTCGAAGAAATAAGAAAAAAAGGTGATACTTGGTTCACAATAAAGAAAAAGAAAAAATAATTGTAACCGGAGCCCTTCCTTACGCTAATGGTCCGGTACATATAGGGCACCTCGCCGGCGTATACCTTCCGGCAGACATCTACACTCGTTTTCTAAGGAAGAAAAAAGCGGATGTAGTTTATATATGCGGTACGGATGAAAACGGAGTCCCGATAACTATTTCAGCGGAAAAAGAAGGGATTTCTCCCGGGAAACTGGTGAATCGTTACCATAAAATAATAGAGGAATCACTAAACAATCTGGGAATTAAATTCGACAACTTCTCCGGAACATCGAGGAAAGTCCATCATGATTTTTCACAAAAAATTTTCCTCGAATTATATGAAGAAGGTTATATAGAAGCAAAAACAAGCGAAGAATTTTACTGCGAAAATTGCAAGAAATTTCTTCCCGATCGATACTTAGAAGGCACCTGTCCTTACTGCAGTTTTGAAGAAGCAAGAGGGGATTCATGCGACTCCTGCGGCAGCTGGCTGGAAGCGGATCAGCTTATAGACCCAAGATGTAAATTATGCGGGAGTAAACCCATAAAAAAAGAAACCAGGCACTGGTATCTTCTTCTCGATAAATTTCAGAACCGATTGGAAGATTGGATCGAGAAAAAGAACTGGAGAAAAACAGTAAAAAGTTATCTCAAAGGCTGGCTTAAGGAAGGTCTTCGTCCCAGGGCTATAACCAGAGATCTGGAATGGGGTATCCCGGTTCCGCTTGATGAAGCTCCCAAAAATAAGGTTCTTTATGTATGGTTCGACGCGCCTCTCGGCTATATCTCATCGACGATTGAATGGGCGGAAAAGATTGGACAACCCGATAAATGGAAAGACTACTGGCAGGATCCAAAGACCACTCTAATCCACTTTATCGGTAAGGACAATATTGTTTTTCACGGTATAATCTGGCCGGCAATTATCATGGGAACAAAAAAGTTTACTTTACCGGACGAAATACCCGCCAACGAATACTTAAATCTCGAAGGAAGGCAAATTTCGACAAGCAGGAATTGGGCTATCTGGTTACATAAATATCTGGAAGACTTCGAACCCGATTTCTTGCGATATTATCTTTGCAGTATAATGCCGGAAACAAGAGATTCGGAATTCAAATGGAAGGAATTTCAGGAGAGAGTAAATCAGGAACTGATAAACAATCTCGGAAACTTCGTAAACAGGACTCTTAAATTTATTGATAAATACAATAATGGCGTAATTCCCGAACCAATTAAACTTTCATCAAGTGACAAAGAAATATTATCCAGGGTAAATCTATTAATAGACAAAATAGAAGATTCTCTTTCCGAATTCAACTTCAGAAAGGCTATTAGATTGTTAATGGAAATAAGCACCACGGGAAACAGATATTATGACCAGATGAAACCCTGGGAAACCAGAAAAAAAGATCCCGAAAAAATGGCTGTCACCATCTATCTATGTTCACACCTGATTCATGTACTGGGAACAGTAGGAGAACTTTTTATCCCTTTTAGCGCCCAAAAAATATTTTCCCTATTAAACCTCAAAGGAAAAGAATGGACTCACCTCAAAGAAATAGAAATACCCGAGAATCATAAAATAGGAAAAATCGTCCCGCTTTTTGAAAAAATTGAAGATGAAGAAATCGATAAACAATTGAGGAGGCTTAAAATGACTCATGTCACAATAGATGATTTCACGCAAATGGGTTTAAAAGTAGGAATAATCGAAAAAGTTGAAGATATCGAGGGAGCCGATAAACTTTATAAATTGACCGTGGACACAGGAGAAAAACGAACCATAGTGGCAGGGATAAAACAGCAATACACCCCGGAAGAACTGCTAAATAAGAGAATAGTGGTTATAACAAATTTGGAATCCGCAACAATAAGAGGGGTCCAATCCGAAGGAATGCTTCTTGCCGCAAGCGGCGGCGATAAAATATCGATTATCAGCCCTGACGAAGATGTCCCCGCTGGCTCGAAAGTATCATAAC
>CAZVXD010000002.1:2072-42520 GCA_964631335.1 uncultured bacterium | reverse complement strand
TATCATAAGATAGAAGGGCGGCTTAAGTTCGCCGATACCCCGGAAGAGAAAATTTTGATATTAAGAGAAATGCTCGCGGTGATGCCCAAGCATAAAGGGACCGATGGCCTACGGGCTGAGTTAAACAGCAAGATAGCCAAGCTTAAAAAAGAAGCAAAAAAGAAACCACAGGCCAGGCGTCTGGATTTGACTCAAGTGCCCAAAATGGGTATAGCACAGGTGGTTCTTATGGGAGCTCCTAATTCTGGTAAATCTACAATTCTCGGAAAACTTACGAATGCCGAGCCCGAGGTTGCCAGTTATCCTTTTACCACTCAGAAACCGGATGTGGGTATGATCGAATTTGAAAATGTACAGATTCAGTTAGTCGATACACCCCCTCTGTATGAAAACTTTCATCCTCCCTGGCTTCTTGCTCTCGCGCGGAGTGGCGATCTTATTATAGGAATGATCAACGGAGATAAACCTGATCCTGAAAAGGAGCTTAATTCACTTTTGAGAAGATTGGAGACTGGTTCTATTTTTCTGGAGTCCAAAGATTATTATACAGGGAATGAATTGATGGAAAAGAACGGATTTATAATAATTTCCAGGGCTCGAGAGCAAGATCTTAAATTGTTACGGGAAAAGTACGGCGACAGGCTCGATTTTTACGGATTTAAAGATTCATTGAAAGAAGGTCTGAAGAAAAAAATCTTTAAGGCTCTTAACCTTATTAGAATTTACACCAAGCCTCCGGGGAAAGATGCTGATTTTACTGAACCTATAGTTTTACGGAAGGATGCTACCGTTGAAGATGCTGCTTACCATATACACAAGGATTTTGCAGATAAAATGAAGTATACAAAATTATGGAGAGGTAATAAGAATCCCAGGCAGGTTGGACCCGAAGAAATTCTGGTTGAAGGAGATGTGGTCGAATTCCACAGCCGTTAACCACCCCACCCAACCAGAAAACTTGAACCACAAAGTTCACGAAGATCGCAAAGATTTTTATTTGTTTTACCCTCTCCATCCCAAACAAGGAACAACAAATTACACTAATAGCACGAATTATTCTTTTCTTTTGACAAACGACCAGTGACTGGAGACTAACGACTAATTCATTTACACAGAGAACACAACAATAATTATGAATGTTGAATGTTTAATGTTAAATTAAAAACTCAAAATTCAAAATTAAAAATTATAATGCCTAAAACCCAAGACCTGAAACCTAAAACCTGAATTCCTCTTGACTTTTGTTACATGGTTGCTAATATTGCTTTAAAGGGAGGGTTAGTCTAATGGTAAGGCACCGGATTTGAAATCCGGCGGGTTTACACCCTTGGGGGTTCGAGTCCCTCACCCTCCGAGGGAGAGGTGGCCGAGTGGCCGAAGGCAACCGATTGCTAATCGGTTAAGGGGTCAAAAGCTCCTTCCAGGGTTCGAATCCCTGCCTCTCCGTTTAATTGGAAATCTATAATGTACAGATTAATCTTTTGTATAATTTTTTTATTCTTTTCTTTGAATTGTAAAGGGAGGTCAGAAATGGTAAGGAAACCATTTGTCGCCGGGTCTTTCTATGTCGCGGATTCTTCGGATCTTTCATCTATGATAGATCAGTTTTTAAATAATGCCGATGTTAAAGTAGAAGACGAAATTTACGGGGTTGTTTCCCCGCACGCGGGATATGTATACAGCGGGCAGACAGCGGCTTTTGCCTTCGGGGCTTTAAAAAATAAAAACAAGAAACTTGTTATCCTTTTGGGACCTTCCCATCGTTATTATGTTAAAGGTTTTTCGGTTTATGATCAAGGAAAGTGGCAGACGCCTCTCGGAACGGTAAGTATAGATGAAGATTTCGCTGAAAAATTAAAATCTTACAGCGACCTCATAGAAAATGAGCCCGAAGCCCATTTGAGGGAACATTCCCTCGAGGTTCAGATACCCTTTTTGCAGAAAATTCTTGAGGATTTTAAAATAGTCCCTATTGTTTTTAATACCGATCGAATTCCGGAACTTTCTGTTCTTACCGATGCTCTTTACGAGGAATTAAAAGATAGGAATGATTGGGTGATTATAGTTTCGTCGGATTTATATCACGGATACGATTACAATGAAGCGAAAACGGTTACGGATAGAGTGGATGAATATATAAATAATTTTGATTATGAAGGACTGCTGAGATATGACAGGGAAATGAGAGCAGCGGGAGCTTGCGCGGCATGTGGATGTTCGGGTATTGCTGTTTTATTGGAAGTAATGGAGAAGATGGGAGTTAAGAAAGTAAGTCTTCTTAAGAGGACTAACTCGGGTGATGTCACAGGGGAAAAGAGCGGGTATATAGTCGGCTATGGTTCCTGGATATTTACCGGTAATACTATAAATACGGCTGAAAGCGGAGATTTGGAATCTCAGTTTGAATTTAATTTGACTGAGAAAGAAAAAGGAAAATTGTTGGGAATAGCCAGAAAAACCATAAATGAATATGTAAGAAATAAAAGGATTCCGGATTTTAAAATTGAAGACGAAACCTTGAAAACAAACTGCGGAGCTTTTGTTACCCTTAAAAGAGAGGAAACTCTCAGGGGATGTATAGGTCATATTATAGGAGACAAACCTTTATTCCTTATAATCCGCGATATGGCAATAGCTGCAGCCACACAGGACTATAGATTTCCTCCCGTTACCCCTTCCGAAATAGATAATCTCGAAATTGAAATATCCGTTCTCACCCCCATGCAGAAGGTCGATAATGTCAATGATATAAAAGTCGGAAGAGACGGCTTGATGATAAAAAGAGGATATATGAGTGGTTTACTGCTTCCGCAGGTTCCTGTTGAACAGGGTTGGGATAAGGCAACATTCCTTGAACATTTATGTTATAAAGCGAGTCTGCCTGCTGATGCGTGGAAGTCTTCGGAGCTCTGGAAATTCCAGGCGATTGTGTTCTCGGAAAAGGAATAAAAGATATTGAACCACAGAGTACACAGAGAAAAGAACACAAAGAGCACAGAGAAAATTGGTTGTTTTAACTAAACCCTAAAACCCAGGTTTTTACTTCTCGCTATTGCCTTCTTTCTTTATCCAGCCTTTGTAAACGAGGGAAATTGGAATTAATACGGCGTATCCCAATACTAAAAGTATAGGAGCTAAGGTAAGAGATTCCCTTGCGAGGAATATATAGCCTATAATTATTGCTAAAATCCCCGAAGCGAAAATAATAGAATTGGTTTTTTCCCAGTAAAGTTTTTCGTTGCTTTTTCTTTTTATGGTGCCTCCTATTTTATACGTTTGAAATCACCTTTGCTTATCATGTAGATATGTACGTTTTCATATGAATCTTTAGTGCCGATAGACCCTGCTGTTAATTTAATATTTCTTAATCTGCCTGTATTATCCGGATTTTGCAGGAGTTCTCCCATTAGAGTGGCCGCGTCGTATCCGAGACAGGCATATCTATCCGGTTCTTTTCTGAAAATATAGTTGAATTCTTCCGAAAACTCATCAGTTGGATTGAAGGGGCTTTCGGATATTATTATTCCTTCTAAGGCGGACGCGCCGACCTGTTGTCTGAATATCTCTTTTGATTTCCACTCATCCGCTCCCAGAATCTGTGATTTTATACCCAGATATTTTATCTGACTCGCGATCGCGGGTACGTCTTGCGTGGCTGCTGGAATATATACGGCATCGGGATTGTTCTCTTTTATTCTTTTTAATTCATCCTGAAAATCCTTTTTTCCTTCTCTGAAAGAGATCGAGTTGACTATCGCTCCGCCTAACTCTTTGACTTTTTCGGAAAAGAATTGTTCAAATGTTTCCCCGTAATCAGAATACGGATAAAAAATCGAGAAGGTTCTGAGGCCGAGCCTGGTGACAGCGTAATCTGCTATAGCTTTTGCCTGTAGTTCTATCGTCCTGTTTATTATATAACATTGATCTCCCACAGAATCTATAAATTCTTTTGTGGCTGTAGGAGAAATAAATGGTATTCCTATATAATCGGAGATGCAAGCAACTGCGAAGCAATTTCGTGAAAAAAGAGGACCTATAATACCAGAAACTCTTTTTTCTTTTATTAACTCTACAGCTTCTTTATAGCTTAAAACCGGATTGCCTTTTGTGTCTATGTAAAGGGGAATGAAATTATCTTTCGAACCCACATCTATGCCTTTTTTCACCGATTCCGCGGTTTTGCTGTAAATTTCGGTGAGAGGCAAAAGTACACCGACCCTGGTTTTGCCTTTGTGCCGGGCCATATATTTTGCTTTTCTGGCGTATTCGCTGGTCGGATATTTCTTTTCGATTTCAGAGAAGAATTTTTGACTTTCTTTTTCTTTTCCTACACTTTGAAGTTTTCTGGCGAGAGTATATAATAGATAAGGTTTCAGATCTTCGGAGGAGTAGGAAATAGATTGCTCCAGAGAATTCAAATCCGCCAGAGCCGCCAGTTCTTTTATGCTTTCTTCTGTTTTTATTCCGTAGTGGCTCGCGGCCGCATAACTGATAAGCGCTTTACCGTAATTCGACGTTGCTTTATTTATTTCGCCAAGATAAAAAAAAGAATTGGCTTTCAATTTTTTGGATTCACTGCTTTTTGCAACTAATAAAAACAAGTCATTTGCTTCTTTATAATTTTGTTCGGCGTATGCTTTCATGGCATTTTCATAAATCTTGTCTACTTCTTCTTCTGAGGCAACCTGTATAGAAGGAGTACAGTTAGATATGATAAAAAGCGCGAAAAGTATCGGAACGAATATTAACCTTTTCATGGGTTGAATTTACTTTTTTGACAAAATTTGTCAAGGGAAATTATTTGAGTCATGAGTCATGGGGCTTGGGTGGTAAGCCAAAACTGGAAATGGCTAACGGTTAAAGAATTTCTTGCAGCTGAAGTTTCGAGTTACGGGTTTCGTGTTTCGGGTTAAAAAAACAATAAAGAATCTTGTGTTAATCTGTTTAATCTTGTATTTTGTTTTCCAAAAATTTTTTCTTACATTTTTTCGCGAATTCCTGAAAAATATCACTTTGATAATCGGGATAAGTCCATGCCAGAGGTTGGAATTTATCTCCTATATATCTTAGAGTTAACTCGCCGAATATTCCTTTTCCCAGGTAAATTCTGTGAGAAAAGTTTTTTGTGGTTACAAGAACGACTCTATTGTCGCAAATCCCTCCCGGATCACAATTTACTGTTCTCTTATCATGAAAAGTAAGTTCTTTTTCCCATTTTATAGCTTCGTGTTTTAAATTTACCAGTTCGTTCTCCGGTATGATTTTTTTAATCGAAACCCATTTTCTTTTTAAAGATGTCCCCATTTCTTCTTTATAGTAATCGGTGAAATCGAAGGGGATTTCTTTACTTTGGACATTGATTTCAGCTATTTGGTTTATTTTTTCTAAAAGATACGCGAGCCCCTGCTGATTTTTGTAAATTAGTCCGAAAAAAATTTTTGTTAAGGCAGGAACAGATTGAGTATTATCCATTTTCCGTATAGAAACGAAATAACGCCGCCGATTGCCAGATAAGGTCCGAAAGGTACTTGTGATTTCATTGTGAGCTTACCTCTTTTTATTTGAATTAATCCGTATACCGCTCCGAGAAAAGAACCTATCATTACGGTAAGTAACACTCCCGCCCATCCTACAAAAGCTCCGATCATAGCGGCGAGTTTAATATCGCCGTATCCCATAACTTCCTGTTTATAAACTTTTCTGCCTGCTATTATTATGATTGATATTAAGAGGGCTCCTGCTATCGCTCCGATAAGAGATATCAAAACCAATCCTCGAAATACTGAAAGAGCAAGTCCCAATACAATACCCGATATAGAGATAGAATCAGGGATTAAGGTTGTATGAAGGTCTATGAAAGATATGGGAATAAGCAGCGACACAAAAACAAGAAAAGTTAGGAGTTCGAGAGATATGCCGAAGCGAAGATATGAGAAAAGGAAAAGGAAAGCGCTTATTGCTTCCACTACCAGATATTTGATGGGAATATTAAAATCGCAATTTCGGCATTTACCGTTTAGAAGAATATAGCTTAAAATCGGAATATTATCCTTCCATTGTATTTTCTCTCCGCAGCCCGGGCAGTGAGAAGGAGGTGTTACTATAGAGATACTTTTAGGTAAACGATATATGATTACGTTAAAGAAACTTCCCATCACGGCTCCGAGAAGAAAAAAGATTATTCCGGTTACAATTATCATTTATTTTTTTGCTCCTTGTTTTTCAGTCGTTTTACGGGATTTTTTAGTGTTGCTGATTCTGGATATATAAGACATAAGTGCCTGCATATCGGTGGGTTTAACTCCTGAGATTCTGGTCGCCTGACCGAAAGTTTCGGGTTTGATGCGATTCAGCTTTTCGATGCTTTCGGTACATATTCCCTGAATTTTGGCATAATCCACCTCCGGAGGTATACGAAAATTTTCCATCTTCTTTAATTCTTTTATTTTTCTAGTTGCCCGCTCTGTATATCCGTCGTAACGGATATTTATTCTGATAGTATTCTTGATGTTTTTGTTTATTTTTATTCCTGTTATCTTTTCTATATCGTCGATCTCGAAATCGGCTCTTTTAGCCAGGCTGAACGCGTTTACCGGTTTTTTTATTACCGGAACATCTTTAGGCGTTATAATTGTCTTTTTAAGGAGGGTTTCGGTTTCTTTTATTTTTTCCTTTTTTTCCTCGACCTGTTCAAATCTTTCTTTGCTCAGAAGACCCAGATTGTAACCATATCCGGCGAGTCTAAGATCGGCGTTATCCTGTCTTAACAGTAAACGGTGTTCCGCTCTTGAAGTAAACATACGGTAGGGTTCTTCCGTGCCTTTTATGACTAAATCGTCTATTAGAACTCCGATATAGGCTTCATCCCTTCTTAGAGCCAGGTATCCCTTTTTTTCTATTTTTAGAGTCGCGTTTATACCGGCGATTATTCCCTGAGCCGCTGCTTCTTCGTATCCGGAAGTTCCGTTTATCTGCCCTGCCAGAAATAAACCCTCTATTGCTTTCGTTTCCAGTGAGTGTTTAAGTTGCGTCGGAGGTACGAAGTCATATTCGACCGCGTAACCAGGTTTTATAATTTTCACGTTTTCGAGTCCGGGTATTGTTTTTAAAAATTGTTCCTGTATTTCTTCCGGCAGGGAAGAAGATACTCCGTTTAAATAGACTTCGTGAGTATCCAATCCATCGGGTTCTATAAAAACATGGTGATGAGTTTTCTCCGGGAATTTCAGAATTTTTGTTTCCAGAGAAGGACAATATCTCGGTTCTACTCCGGTTATTTTACCCTGAACCAGGGGAGAATATTTCAAGTTTTTACGTATAATATCGTGAGTGTTTTTATTCGTCCAGGTCAGGAAGCATGGCACGTTGGGAGGATTGAATTCCCTGGTTCTGTAAGAAAAATTGAGTGGGTCTTCGTCTCCCGGTTGAATTGTCGTTTTTGATAGATCTATCGATCTCATATCTACGCGGGCTGAAGTGCCTGTTTTGAGACGTCCGAGTTTGAGGCCATTTTTCTTTAAAGAATCCGATAAGCCTATTGAAGGAGGTTCACCCAATCTTCCGGAAGGGAACGATTCAAGTCCTATGTGGATTAATCCGGAGAGAAAAGTACCTGTGGTAAGTACAACAGCGTCTGAGAAGAACTCTTTCCCTGAAGCTGTTTTAACTCCTTTTATTCTTTTCCTTTCTACAATGATTCCTGTTACTTTTTCATTTTTAGCCGGTACTTCATTCAATAGTGTTTTTTTTATTGTTTCCCTGTAATCTTTTCTGTCTGATTGCGCCCGAAGAGCCCATATGGCGGGACCTTTTTTCGAGTTTAACATTTTAAATTGTATTCCGGTAATATCGGTATTGTAAGCCATCTCTCCCCCCAGGGCGTCTACTTCGAAAACCAGCTGGGATTTTGCTCCGCCGCCTATGGAAGGGTTGCAGGACATCTGACCTATAAGTTCAGGACTTATGGTAAGTAGCAGAGTATCAAAACCTCTCCGGGTAGAGGCAAGTGCTGCTTCTATTCCCGCGTGCCCTCCTCCCACAACTATTACATCGAATTTCTTTGTTTCTTTTTCCATTTTTTTCTTGCTTTAATATTAGAAGAGAAATATGAATAGTCAATGGTGTAGATAGCCGTTAGCAGTAAGTAGAGAGTAGTTAAATGAGCCTTGAGTCGGGCGTCGTGAGTCTTGAGTAAAGAAAATAGGATCATTTGTACTGTTCGTGTGATTTGTTGTTTCTGATTTGGAGGTGGGTTGGGTTTACAAAAAGACAATAAAAAATTTAGTGTGTTTTGTGTATTTCGTGGTTAGTTGATTTTTAATCTCCTTCGATTAATTTTTTTACCGCTTCGGCGAGTTCGTGATATTCGTAGGGTTTCTTAATTATGGCTTTAAAACCGAATTTCTCGTGGTCGGACATTACCGGGTCGTCAGAATAACCGCTCGAAACTATGGCTTTCACGTCAGGGTCGATCTTTTGCAGCTCTTTTAATGTTTTTAGTCCTCCCATAGCCCCGGGAACCGTCAGGTCGAGAATTACGACATCGTATGAGATTTTATTATTCATTGCTTCTTTATATAAAATCAAAGCTTTTTCTCCGTTTTCCGCGCCTGAGACATTGTAACCATATAAATTAAGAGCCCTTTCGGCGGATCTTCTGATAAACGCTTTATCATCCATTATAAGAATCCTCCCGCTTGATTTTGGAGCTTTTTCTTTTGTTTCTTTTTCTTCGCTTTCTGTTTTCCTGTCTGCGGAAGCGGGAATATAGATATGGAAGGACGTTCCTTTGTCTATTGCGGATTTAGCATAAACAAAGCCTTTGTGTTTTTTTATAATAGAAAAAACTGTTGCCAGACCGAGACCGCTGCCGCTTTCTTTTGTCGTAAAGAAAGGATCGAAGATTTTCGGTATATTTTCAGCCGATATACCTGTTCCGGTGTCTTCAAAAGTGATTTTTACATATTTCCCTTCATTGAGTGGTATTTTTGCGGTTTCTTTTACTTCGCAATTTTCCGCTTTTATAGTTATTGTACCTTCTTCAGGTATTGCTTCTATGGCGTTTATAATTATGTTGTTCACCACCTGAGCCATTTGAGCTTTATCGATAATAACTTCCCATAGATTTTCCTGAAAGTCGAAATCGCAATTTATGCTGGATCCGATGATGGCGAATTTAGCCGATTCCTTAATTAGATTCTTAATGTCGGTTTTCTCTTTGATTGGGACACCGCCTTTAGAGAAAGTCAAAAGCTGTTGAGTTAGACTCTTTGCGCTGTGGGCTGCTTTTTCCGATTCGGTAAGTATTTCATAGATTTCATCTTTTGGATCTGTTTTTAATTTTGCCAGTGAAATGTTGCCTATGATTCCCGTAAGAAAGTTGTTGAAGTCGTGAGCTATACCCCCGGCAAGAATACCTATGGATTCCAGCTTTTGAACTTTGGCTATTTCCTCTTCCATTATTTTTCTGTCTGAGATATCGATTGTTTGCAAGATCATCCCCTGAAAATCACCGTTTTCGTTTATTATCGGTTGCCAGGAACCTGAAGCGTACCATACCTTGCCGTCTTTTTTGACGGCTTTATATTCAAAGTTTCTTCCGTCTGTATGCTCTTTAATTGATGTGTTAAAAACTTTTTTTGCCCGGTCGAGATCGTCTTCATGCACCCACCAGATAAAATTATTTTCAAGTTCTTTACGGCTGTATCCGGTTATTTCTTCGGAATTCGGGCTTACGTACAGATTTTTCCCTTCTTTATCTGTTATTACCAGAAGGCTCGGCATTGTTTCCACGATTAAGCGAAATCTCTGTTCGCTTTGTTTTAGAGCTTCTTCGGCTTTAATACGTTCGGTAATGTCCTGGGAAATGATTATTGCTCCTTCAGGGAAAGGCGATATACTTATAGTAAGATATTTGTTTTCGTATTTCATTCTTGGAAATTCTTTTCCCTTACCTTTTTTTATGCAGTTCATTAGTTCCGCGAACATGTCTGTTTCGTGTTTGGATCCGTAATCCTTATACATGATATCGCCGATTTTTGGCGTTCTGTCGCCGGATTTTCTTTTTGCTAAATTGCTTTTTATAACCTTTCCTTCTTTATCCACCACGATAGTTTCCGCTGGACTGTAATTAAATAAAGCGAAATTAAAGGCTTCTTTTTCTTTTAGTTCTTTTTCGTTTTCTCTTTGTTTTGTTATGTCTCTGGTGATTGCCACGAAAGCCTGTGGTTGTCCGCTATTCTCTTTTATTAAAGAAGCGTTGATTTCACCTACAAAAGTAGAACCGTCTTTTCTTAGGAACATGTATTCTGATTTTTTTAAACTTCCCTTTTCTAATGTGCTTTTAAGGCTGGCTAACGCCCTTTTTTGTTCGGATGGGATTATTAATGCTATGGCGCTTTTTCCCAGTAATTCTTCAGGATTTTTATACCCGTGTAATTTTGCTGTTTTCTGTGAGGCAAAGGTAATTTCGCCTTTCAGGTCGGTTACGGTCACACCGTAAGGCGAGATATCGATAAGGGTTTTATAGAGTGCTTCGGAATCTTTCAGTGCCTCTTCCAGTTTCATTTCATCGGTCACATTTCTTACCACTTCGAGTAAATTAATTAATTCTCCGTCTTCGTTTTTTATAGGGTATCCTTTGACTATCCAATTCCTGCCGTCCGGAGAGGACATTTGTTGTTCTTCTTTTTTACCGGTTTTTAAAGCTTTTTCTAAAGGGCAATCCCGGCAGGGTTTTGTCTTGCCTGCCCAGACTTCGAAGCAATAATGTCCTACAATTTCGCTCGAATTACCTTTTATGGATTCTTGTGCGGCTTTGTTAACCCACAGTATTTTGTGTTCAGGGTCCTGAAGAATCATTAATTCAGCAATTATATTAAGTAATTCGTTTTCGTTTTTTTCGTTCAAAAAAATCTCCCGTATTTACTTTTTTTAAAATAATGTAAAATTATTAGTAAATTATAGGTTTTCAAAAAGCTTTTGTCAAGGATGATTGAATTAGAAGTTAGAAGTCGGAATCCAGAATTCCACATCACCACCCCCCAAAAGATTGAAGCACAAAGATCACAGAGTTTTTATTCTTTCTCTGTGTGCTCGCCAATTTTTTTTATTTTTAAACAGAATCGTTTCTCTGTGTTTAATGTTTTGCAATATCCGTTTTGCCATGTTCAGTTTTCACTCTTGACATTTAAGGTGCTTCCTGTATATTTACGGACATAGTGGGCCTATAGCTCAGTCGGTTAGAGCGTTCGCCTGATAAGCGAGAGGTGAGTGGTTCGATTCCACTTAGGCCCATTTTTTTTGTGGGGGCGTAGCTCATCTGGTAGAGCACCTGCCTTGCACGCAGGAGGTCAGCGGTTCGAGTCCGCTCGCCTCCAATTAGAAATCTTATGAATCCGATATTAAAGATAATTATTTTTTCTCTTCTTCCTATATCAGAACTTCGTGGTGGTATACCTGTGGGTCTTTCTTCAGGATTGCCTCTTTCCGTGGTTTTTCCGGTGGCTGTTTTATCTAATATTTTAGTTTTTCCCATTTTTTATTTATTCCTTACCTTTATTCATGATTTGTTGATGAAGTTGAAGTTTTACAGGAAATATTTCGATTTTTTTCTCGAAAGAACCAGAAGAAAGGTAGGACCGAAAGTTGAGAAATACGGTTATCTCGGTTTGACACTGTTTGTGGCAATACCTCTGCCGGTGACCGGAGCTTATACGGGAACTCTCGGGGCATGGTTTTTCAAAATGAAAAAAAGAAAGTCCTTTTTAGCGGTAATTTTAGGGGTTATTATCGCCGGTATAATTGTTAGTATTGTTTCTGTTTTTGGCGTACATATGTTCGATATCTTTATTAAGAAAAATTTGTGAAAGAAGAAAACTGTCCAAAGTCCAGTGTCCAATGTTCAAAGTAAAAACAAGGTAATTGGACGACAGAGTTCGCAAAGAGCACAAAGTTTTATATTTTTGTTTTTTTCTAACAGCAAAAAGCTAAAGGCTAAAAGCCAGCTTGAATATTGACTTTTATGTTATTATCTATATCTTTTAAAACCATGAAAAAATTGCCTTTTCTAATTTTAATAATTATTGTTTTACCCTTTGAATTATTTTCTTTTCCCTTTTCTTTTGAACAGGTAGGGGAGTATGAAGAAAATGCCATCTATACCGATATTTCAATTCTGGGAACTTATGCTTTTTTGGTTGCGGGTAACAGAGGTGTTCATATATTCGATGTTTCTGATTTGACTTTTCCCAGGAAGATTGCTGTAGTGGAGTCTATGGATGAAGTTTACGCTATGGATATAGACGGTTTTAATTTATATGTCGCGGATGGAATGGCGGGAGTCAGGATTTTCGATATTCGGAACAGAAAAAAGCCCGAACTAATTTCTTTTATACCAACTACTCAAAAGGCGCTGGATGTAAGGGTTCGAGGTGATTATTGTTTTGTGGCTGAAGGGAGAGGGGGCTTTAGATTAATTGATGTATCAAAACCTGCTTTTCCTTATGAAATTATACGCTGGAATAAATCAGAAAACGTAAATACAGTCGAAGTTGTCGACGAATACGCGTATTTAGGGGATGAAAGGGGTATATTGTCTCTGCTGATTTCCGATAATCCGGATTCACTAAATGAATATAAAAGGATTGTTGGCTTGGGATCGGTCAACGAAATTATTTCGGACGGAAGGTTTCTTTTCGCTTCATCGAATGAAAGGGGTTTGTTCGTTGCTGATGTATCGAATATCTCCCGTGCTTCAGTGCAGGAATTATCCGGTAAGTATGCCGGTATCGAGGATATGTTTCTTTCAGGGTTTTATCTTTATGTTGTTCAAAAAGGAAGAATAGGAGTTGTCAATATGTTGTTTCCTTTTAATCCTTATTTTTCAGGTACTCTTTACACAAATGACGATGTAGCCGGTGTGTTTGTTAGCGGTAATCTGCTTTACGCTGCGTGCGGAATCGATGGTTTTAAAATTTATAAGATTTCTGAATAGCCGTAAAGCCTATCCAGCCAAACAACATTAACCCCAACGCGGTAAAACCGCTAACACATAATATGAACCACAAAGCCCGCTAAGGACACAAGGCCGCCCCTCACCCCATTATTTTTGTTTATTTTGTCATTACGAGTTTGAGTTCTACATGATAATTGCCGGTTAGAATGTTTAAAAGACGAGGAAGTCAGAAGGGAAAAATAAAAAATTATTCGTGTTATTCGTGTGATTTGTTATTTAACTAAGCTCTTAGCCTTTCGCCTTTGGCTTTTGGCTAAAAAATAAAACCTTGTGACCTTTGCGGGCTTTGTGGTTCAATATCCCCGGGTTGAGAGTGGGTTTTAAACACTTGCGAAAGTCGGTTATTTTTATATATTCTGGGTTATCATGGATTATGATTTTATTGTAGTTGGAGCGGGTCCGGCTGGTTCTTACCTGTCTAAATCTCTCGCGGAGGAGGGATGGTCTGTGTGTGTTTTTGAACAGAAAAAAAAGGCGGGTGAGGGAGTAATCTGCAGCGGTATAGTAGGTCAAGATGCCTATGAAAAATTTAAACTGCCAGTGAAAGCAATTATCAGAGAGATATCTTCTCTTAAACTTTTTTCTCCGTCTCTGGTGGAATTAGAATATCTTAGAGAAAAACCTTTTGCATATATTGTCGACAGAAAGAAATTTGATAAAGAATTAGTCGGAGAAGCCGCGAGAGAGGGTGTGGATATTTCTCTTGATAGCAGAGTATTTGAAATCAATAGGGAGAAGAACCGGGCTTCGATTAAATATCACAAAAATGGCAAAGAATTTAGCAAAAGCGCGAGGTGTATTATTATAGCATCCGGGACCAATTTTTCTCTTCACGGTAGAATGGGTTTATCCGTTCCCGGTGGGATACTTTGGGGGAATCGGGTCGAAGTTAAAGGGGGAGAAGCAAAGGGGTCTGTTGAAGTTTATATTTTGAATGAACCGGATTTAAGTTCTTTTGGTTGGGTTATTCCTATGAACGGTCATACAAGGATAGGTTCTCTTTCAAGTAAAAGCAGTCAAGAATCTTTAAAGGATCTTATATATAAGAGTAATGGAAGATTTGATGTAAATCTCGAAAAATTGGAAAAAGCTCCGATTGCTTGCGGGAATACTGAAAAAATTACGGATGAAAGAGTGCTTGCGGTGGGTGAAGCTGCCGGTCAGGTAAAAACAACAACGGGCGGCGGTATTTACTACGGTCTTATAGGAGCTTCGATAGCCGCCGATGTCCTTTCAAGCGCGGCGAAGATAAATAATTTCTCTGCCGGTATGTTAAAGAAGTACGAAGATATTTGGGTGGAGAGGATGGGAGAGGAGATAAGAAACGGTATAATGGTAAGGAAAGTGGCGTCTAAGCTCACACCGCAGATTGTGGATAATGTTTTTAATTTTTTCAAGAAGAACCCTTCTGCTAAAGAGGAACTGGAAGAAAAATTCCGTTTTGATTATCACCGAGATATTATTAAGTCTGGGATTGGATTTTTTATAAATAAAGTACCGAATAAGTTTTTTTCATTTGTCTCTTTATTTAAGTAGATAGTTTTCGTTAAAACACGAAATATGCTAAATATATTAAACACACAATACACCACAAATATGTATTAAGTGCTTTTCAATTTAGAATTATCAAATATTTTAGAAACGATATTTGTCCTATAATTTATTTTGTTAGAATTCTCTGTCAAGCGGATAGAGATTTTGATTCTTATATATGTTCATTTAATATTCAGCATGATTGTGAAACCGGCTCCCAAAATCCGGTTGTCATAGAAGATATCTCCCCGGTCTTCAGGATTTTTAAAAGGTCTGAATGAATTACCCAACTGCATTTGGAATTTAAAAACAGGCGGTCCGAGTTTAATAAAAACAACAGGTTCCAAAATAGTAGTTTCCCTGAGGAAATCAATATTTGAGTTGTGTATTTTGTAAAAATTTATATAGAACATTCGCAGACTAAATCCGGCTTCGAAGATTGCTTTACGTAATCCGAAAGTAGGCTGAAGGAAAAGTCGAATATAGTCCGCGCTGACACGAGCATCTTCTGAATCGAAAAGGATAGCCTCTTTAAGTGAATTTGATCCCCATCCGGCGCCGGCGTATATTTCCTGAATAAAGCCTTCATCCTGATGAGAAAAAAAACCCATCCCCATTTCGAAGAATTTATGTCTACGATAATTATCCGACCACGATTCTGAGAGGTAGATCCCGTTTAACATTAATCCTACATTTTCTGAGGAGGCGTGAGAGATTTGTATATCGTGACCCCCAAGCGGTTTGTTGTATCCAACGCCGGCATCCCCTTTTCCCTTAAGCAGGGGAGCATTAATACTGCTCGGAAGATAAACGGGTGGCGCGCATGACGCGAAAAAGAGTATAAAAATTACATTTATCGCTAATAAAAATTTTTTCATCTTTGCCTCTTTAATAAAAGTACTTTGTTTTTTAAAGTGGTATAATGATTTTTTTTGTTTTGTCAAGGGGTTTTTGAATTTTGTTTTTATAGTGTTGTTTTGTTGGGGCTTTCTTTGGCGGAGGTTTTTTCAAAATTTTCTTTTATATCTTTGGTTTCCAATGCTTAGGCTATTCATATTTAAGGGAACGGAGTCCTTGACTTTTTTCTTTGTTAAGTTACCTTATAATAAAACCTTCAATGGTTTTTTTAATTAAAGAGAATCATCCAACTCAAAAGAAACTAAAGGAGGTTGATGATGAGGAAATGTTTAGGTATTGTATTGTTTTTGCTTATGTTGCTTTCTATATCTACATTCGCTTTTGTATCTGATTTTGAAGGCATTGATGATACTGTTTACCTGGTAGTGCGTTATACCGATTCAACGTTTTCATATTTGGACGGATGGTTTGCGAGAATCGGTATTAATGACAGGAGGCCGGGCGAGGTTTTTAGCGCATTTGGGGCGGAGACTCCTTTGGGGTCAGCCTATGAAGGTGATTATATGATGGGTGTAATATTTTATGATACTACTGTCACTGAACCAATCGGTGCTATGAGCTGGGATTTTGGCAGCCGTCCGGGTGAAGGTGGTGAAAAGGTTGCCACTTTGGAGACAGGGGATACCGTCACTTTCCATGTCTGGATTCCGCCTAAAGGCGAAATCGATACACAGCTTTTATATCAACCTTATTCCCAGTATCTCGATTGGGGTGTGTTCGACGACGACTCTATCGGTATAGATAGTCTTTATGATGTGGAAGGATTTACCGATGGGGGGTGGAAAGCGTTTGAGGTTATACTGCCTGATACTGTCGGCGGAGGAGAGTTGTTCGCAGTAGGTGTTCAATTCACATACGCCGATACAGTCAATCCTAATGATACAATTTGGGTCGATCTTATACATAGCACAGACTACTCCGGTATCGATATTCCGGCAGAGGACGCGAGTGTCATAGTTTCTCTACCAAAAGCGTCCATTAATAAATTGAGCTATGAGATAAACGCTAACGCGTTTGTTCACCTTGCGGTTTATAATACCCTCGGTCAAAGAGTTAAGCAAATTGTTCCGGGATTACAGTCTGCGGGAAATTATTCCGTTGACCTGGATTTAACACCCGGAGTATATCTGTACAAAGTTACGGCAAACAAAACAGGAAAGACAGCCAAGTTGATAATATTATAGTGATTAAGAGTTAGTTGTGGTGGATTAATCGGTTTAAGTTGGATGATTTTCTCTTTAATTAAGTAACAACAACGCGGTTAAATCGCTAACACATAATATGAAGCACAAAGCCCGAAAAGAACAAAAAGAAAAACAACAAAATTATTGAACCACGAAACATACGAAATATACGAAAACCCCACTACACCTTTTGATTTTGTTAAAAAAACACACGAAAAAATTGTCATTACGAGTTTTACCTCCTGCTTCACCCTCCGCGAAGTAATCTCAAGGGTAGTCGAACCTCAAAGACGCAAAGTACGCAGAGATAAAATTATTTTTTATAACTAAACCACAGACTCCAAAAGAAACCAGAAGATTTCACAGATTATTACAAGATTACCTATTGCCCAACACAATTGTGTGTTTTATGGTTTTAATAGTCCTTGACAAATTAAATGATTACATCTAAAATGAAGTGTAGAGATTCTGATAAACTTTTACATTTAATGATTTTCTAAATATAGGGTTATAAACGGAGGTGTAATGTGAGTAAATCGGCAGAAGTTTTTAAGAGAATTAAAGAGAATAGGGTCATTGCGATTTTAGCTCCGGCAACTACTGCCGAGTGTATTGAAGCTTATGAAATATTGAATCCTCTCGGGGTTACCCTCGAGATTGTTTTTCGTTCAGAGATCGCTTCGCAGGGTATAGAAGCTGTTCTCGAAAAATATCCCGACGCGCTAATTCTTGCCGGAACGGTTATGACCCCGGAATTAGCGGAAGATGCCATCGGTAAGGGTGTGGCGGGTATTATATCCGCCGATTATATTCCTGAAGTGTTGAAAATGTGCGTTTCTGAAGATATTATGTGTGTCCCAGGAGGTTTGGGTGATGTGGGAAAGCAGCTTGTTAAGAAAGCGGAACTCTATGGTTGTGAATTTTCGGAATTAAAAGATAAATATCCTTACCAGTGGGTATATAAGCTTTTTCCTACAGTTACAGCCACAAATTCTTTTTATGGTATTACAAAAGCCTGGAAAGGACCTTATAAAGGTTTGGCCGTGTTCTATACGGGAGGAGTGTCCGCGGAAAATCTGGAGGAAATTGTAAAAAACGATCCCGATGGAATATTTTGCGGTTCGGCAATTACCAGGAATATAGATAATCCGCAGAAAATGGAAGAAGTCGCGGAAAAGTGGATGTCTATAATCTATTCGAAGGAATAGAGCTTTATCTACCTGTCCATCCTCCGTCCACGGTTAAAATAGTGCCGCAAACGTAATCTGAAGCTTCTGAAGCGAGGTAAACCACAGCGCCTTTTAAGTCTTCGGGAGTTCCCCATCTGCCGACAGGTATTCTGTTTAAGATCCCCTGGTTTCTGTTCGGGTCGTCTCTTAAAGCCTGTGTATTATCGGTCGCGATATAACCGGGTGCTATGGCATTTACGTTTACGCCGTATTTCGACCATTCGTTGGACAGAGCCTTGGTTAGCTGTCCGATTCCTCCTTTGCTGGCAGCGTAGGCGGGAACCGTTATTCCCCCGAAGAATGATAAGAGCGAAGCGGTGAATATAATTTTACCATAATTCCTTTTTATCATGTCTTTTCCGAATTCTCTTGCCAGTATGAATTGCGCGTTGAGATTGACTTCTATTATTTCATTCCAGTATTCGTCGGGGTATTCTTCAGCGGGTTTTCTTTTTATAGTGCCCGCGTTGTTTACAAGTATGTCGATTTGTTCAAAATCGTTCTTTACTGTTTTTATAAATTCATATAAGGCGTTTCTATCAGAAAAATCGCACGAGTAACCCTTAAAATCCCTGCCGGAAGATTTTACCAGTTTTTCTACTTCACTTCCCTCTTTTAGAGAACGGCTTACTCCCACGATATCCGCTCCGGCATCCGATAGGGCCTCCGCCATACCCAGACCTATTCCGCGTCTGCAGCCTGTTACCAGAGCTCTTTTGCCTTCGAGTTTGAATTTGTCGAGTATATTTCCATCTATCATTTTAAATCTCCTATATCCAGATGATCCATATCGTCGAATGATTGGTTTTCTCCCCCCATTCCCCAGCAGAAACTGTAGGAAGAAGTTCCTACTCCCGAGTGAATAGACCAGCTGGGAGAGATAACTGCCTGTTTGTCGGATACGACAATATGTCTTGTTTCCCGGGGTTGTCCGCAGTAGTGAAATACTCTGTCGGATTCTCCTATTCCGAAATAAAGATAGACTTCCATTCTTCGTTCGTGTGTGTGGGGAGGCATGGTATTCCAGACATTTCCGGGTGCCATTATGGTTACACCCATTACAAGCTGGCAGCTTTTGATTCCGCCCGGATGTATATGTTTATATATCGTTCTTTTGTTCGATCTTTTATCGGTGCCGAGATTTGATGGTTCCGCGTCTTCTTTTTTCGAAAGTTTTACGGGATATTCCCTGTGGGCGGGGTAACTCAAAAGATAAAAAGCCGCGGGATTATCGGCTTTATCGCTGTTAAAGGAAATCTTCTCATTACCTTTACCAATATACAGGCAATCGAGTTCCTGTAATTTGTATTTTTTTTCATTAACCTGTACAATTCCTCCACCCCCGATATTGAGGACTCCCAATTCTCTTCGTTCCGTAAAATAAGTCGCTTTCAATTCGGCAGCCGCGGAAAGCGTAATGGGATTATCGAAAGGAACGGCAGAACCGATTATAGCCCGATCGGTATCGGAATAAACCATTTCTATTTCTCCCACTTTAAAAAGAGATTGAATCAGAAAATTTTTCCTTATTTCATCAGTCGTCATACGGGGGAAGCGAACTGGATCCGCCGCGTATCTTATTTCCATAGTTACCACCTTCCTTGTTTTATTGTAAATCGTAGCGAAAAAAGGATAAATGTCAAGGTATTTAGGTGAACTTTAATTGTCTTTTTTAGAGAAAAAATAGGATTTTTTTATTGACAAAGTGTGGAATTTCTTTAAGATAAAAAGAAAGATTTTTTTGAAGAAGGACTATATTATGGGATAAAGCTTGCACTATGAAAAAGGATTTAAATCTTGCGGATAAAATTAGGAGTATTTTAGTATTTGTGCTTATTCATAATGAATAAAAATGAATGATACACGGGATAGTAAGATAGAAGGGAAAAAAACTATAGGGCTTTTCGGAGCTGTTTCCATTGGTGTAGGTGGAATGATAGGGGCGGGGATTTTCTCTGTATTGGGTCTGGCAGCGCAAATAGCTGGAAATGCAATGTATCTGGCATTCTTGACTGCCGGTATTGTAGCTTTTTTGAGCACCTATTCTTTCGCGAAGTTAGGAGTTAGGTATCCTTCAGCGGGAGGTCCCGTAGAGTTTCTTATTAAGGGTTTCGGCGACAGCATTCTGAGCGGGGGATTAAATATTTTGTTGTGGGTTGGATATATATTTGCTTTATGCCTTTATTCCCGCGCATTTGCGGGTTATGCTACGACGTTTTTACCCGCTGAAGCCAGTCGTTTCTGGATTAATATATTTTCTACGGGTATAATTATCGTGTTTACAGCAATTAACATTATTGGGTCTAAAGCTGTTGGGAAATCGGAAGTATTTATTGTTGGAATAAAAGTTTTGATTCTCATTGCGTTTGCTTCTATAGGTGTTTTTTTTATTAAGCCTTCGCTTTTGTCCTTTTCGAATTTTCCGCATGTTTCTAATATATTTTTTGCCTCAGGAATTGTCTTTCTCGCTTATGAAGGTTTTGGTTTAATTACGAATGCGGCTGATGATATGGTTAATCCGGGGAAAACACTGCCCAGGGCTTTGTATTTGAGCGTTTTGATATGTATCGTTATATATTTAGCGGTCTCTTTGACCGTAATAGGTAATTTGCCTGTTTCTAAGATAGTCGAAGCAAAAGATTATGCGCTGGCAATGGCTGCCAAACCTTTTCTCGGAGTTGTAGGCTTTAAAGTAATCGCTGTTGCCGCATTATTCTCTACTTCGTCAGCCATTAATGCCACTCTTTACGGCGGGGCAAATGTAAGTTATATGATAGCAAAAGAAGGAGAATTACCGGCTTTTTTTGAAAGAAAATTATGGAGAGAAAATAGAGAAGGACTATTTATAACTGCCGGTCTGGTTATTTTATTTACAAATTTACTGAATCTGGACGGAATCGCTATGCTCGGCAGCGCTTCCTTTCTGATTATTTATTGTGCCGTTAATTTTGCGCATCTAAGGCTTTATAAAGAGACTGGCGCGAATCCATATCTTATATGGTCTTCTATTTTTGGATGCATTTTTTCTTTCGTTGTTTTGATTTACTATGAGATTAAGAATTCTCCGAAAACTATTATTGTTCTTGTTTCTGTCTTGGCGCTGTCTTTTTTAACTGAATGTGTTTACAGAAAGTACTCTTCAAGAAACCTTGCGGCCGACAATGAATGATGTATGATAGATAACAGCCTTTGTCTAGGCATCCATTCATTTAGTTATATGCGCGTTTTTTCATCTGTGTACTCCGTGGCAAGAAGTTCCCTTGACTTAAATACATTAGTACTGTCACCATTACCGCTACAATCCCTACATGTTCTACATGTGAACGACTTGGTCATTAGTCTTCGGAGGCTGGTCACTTGCCAAAAAAGCAAAAAAAATTCGTGTTATTCGTGTAATTTGTTGTTGTTCTTTGTTTTAAATTTAAAATTTACAACTTGCAATTTTCAATTCACAATTAAACACTGAAATGTTCCTTTGTGTCCTTCGCGTGCTTTGTGGTTCAATTAGTTTTTAGGGATAGGGGTGGTTTGTTAATCAGTAATATTAATTTTGTTGTTTTTCGTGTCTTAGAGCCTTCGCGGCAAAATAGCCTTGACAAAGAATTCTAAAATATTAGTATAGTCGTAGATTTTAAGATATTATGTATTAACAATCGGGAGGTATTATATGAAGTTATTAAGGAATTGTTTTTTCTTTGTTTTTATTCTTTCAGTGCTGCTTATTACCACAGGTTGCGGAGGTAAAGGCGAAACATCTAAAGGTGAAATAAATTTAAAATTGGGACACGCTCTGGACATAAATCATCCGGTACATAAGGCGATGGAATTCTGGGCTGACACTTTAAACAAAGCCACCGATGGGCGTATAGTAATAAAAATATATCCGGGTGGTCAGCTGGGAGGAGAAAAGGAATTAATCGAACAGCTCCAGATGGGAACCCTGGATTTGACCAAAGTATCTTCAGCCGGCTTAGAAGCTTTTGTGCCGCAGATGAAAGTTCTCGGAATGCCGTATATTTTTAAGAGCAAGGAACATAAATGGAAAGTTCTTAACTCTGCTTTTGGGAAGGAATTGCTGGCTGCCGGTTCGGATAGAGGACTTGTGGGAATCGGTTTTTATGAAGCGGGAGAAAGGAGTTTTTATACAAAAAATAGACCGATTAAAACACCGGCTGATTTAAAGAATTTGAAAATCAGGGTTATAAAAAGCCCGATGGCTATAAATTTATTGAAAATACTGGGTGCTTCTCCCACACCTATAAGCTGGGGTGAGCTTTATACCGCTCTGCAGCAGGGAACCGTGGACGGAGCCGAAAACAATCCTCCTTCTTTTGTCTCGGCGAGGCATTATGAAGTTTGTAAATATTTTTCCCTGGATAAGCACACCTCACCGATGGATGTTGTGATCGCGGGTAAAAAAGCCTGGGAGAAACTGAGTGAAGAGGATAAAGCTATAATGATAAAAACTTTTGATGTTTCAGTGGAGTATCAGAGAAAACTCTGGGCGGAGGTTGTGAGAGAGAATTTTGAGCTTCTGGACTCGGTAGGTGTGGAAGTGACAATTCCCGACCAGACTCCTTTTATAGAAGCAGTACAGCCGATGTATGAAGAATACGCTGAAGATGAAGTTATAGGTCCTTTACTTGAAAAAATTAAATCCGTAGATTTATCCGATTAAAAGTTTTTTATAATATGTCCCTGAGAAATTTTTTGAAGATTTTGTCGGACTGGCGCAACAGGATACTTGGTTTTTTTGTTATTACTATTGTGGCTATAATGGTTATAGCCGTTCTCTGGCAGGTTTTTACGCGTCTCGTTTTAAAGGTACCCGCCGTTTGGACTGAAGAATCTTCTACTTACATGTTGATGTGGTGCGGGATAGTCGGCGCCGCGTACGCTTACGGGCAAAAAGCTCACGTGGGTATGGAATATTTTGCCTACAAATTAAGCGCGCGTCACAGAAGAATGCTGGAGATAGTGATTGCTATCTTGGTCGGATATTTCGCGTTTCAGGTTATGCTGATTGGCGGTATAAATTTCGTGTGGAACGCGTTTGTCAACCATCAAACTTTGCCTACATTGGGAATTCCCACGGGATATCTTTATCTCTGTCTCCCTATAAGCGCTTTTTTTATAATCACATACTCTATAGAATTTGTTTTCAAAGATGTATCGTTTTTGATTAAGGAGAGGACAAGATGAGTGTGCCTGTTCTGGTAATGGTGGGGACTTTTTTAATACTCCTTGCCATGAATGTACCCATTGGTGTATGTATTGGTCTCGCGACCTTATGGGCTGTTATGGCAGTCGGAGGTGTTTCCGCTATGGATATAGTCGCGCCGCGTCTCGCGACAGGTATAGATAGTTTTGCTCTCCTGGCAATACCGTTTTTTATTCTTATGGGTTTGCTGTTGGGAAGAGGTGGAATAGCCAGAAGACTGGTCGATTTCGCGGAAGCTCTGGTTGGGAGATTTACGGGAGGACTCGCTTTTGTCAATACTCTGGGCTGTATGCTGGTTGGAGCGGTATCCGGTTCTTCGGTCGCGGCCGTAACCTCTATCGGAGGAGTTATGATCCCTGAGATGAACAGAAAGGGGTATGATAAGAATTTTAATATAGCTTTAACCGCGTGCGCCGCCACAACCGGTCTTTTAATTCCTCCAAGTAATGTGATGATTGTTTACGCTCTTGTTACAGGTTCGGTATCTGTCGCCGCTCT
Organism: uncultured bacterium; assembly: GCA_964631335.1. Taxonomy (GTDB): domain Bacteria; phylum Hydrothermota; class UBA3072; order UBA3072; family UBA3072; genus JAFGHJ01. The sequence goes on along the minus strand of CAZVXD010000002.1, from coordinate 18,922 downwards.
TTTCCTGGCGGGAATTGTCCCCGGTATTTTAGTGGGATTATTTCTGATGATTGTGAGCGCTATAATAGCGAAGAAGCGCGGTTATGGAACCGGAAAGATTATTCCCATGAAAGAAACAATCAGGAGATTTTTCGGAGCGCTGCCGGGTTTATTGTTGATTCTGATAGTTATGGGTGGAATTCTCTCCGGAATGTTTACTCCCACGGAAGCGGCTAGTATCGCGGTTGTTTACGCTTTTATTCTCGCGGTTTTTGTTTATAAAGAGGTTAAATGGAAGGATTTACCCGGAATTTTACTTCAGTGCGGAATTACAACTTCGGTTGTTATGCTTTTAATCGGCGCTTCGACAGGTATGTCCTGGTTTATGGCGTCTCAGAATGTTCCCGAGCTTATAAGTTCGGGAATAATGTCTATTTCGAGCAACAAAATAGCTATTCTCCTGATGATCAATTTTTTATTGCTGTTTGTGGGTACTTTTCTGGATATGACCCCGGCTATTTTGATATTTACTCCTATATTTCTTCCGATAATACAGTATCTTGGTATAGATCTGGTCCATTTTGGGATAATAATAATCGCTAATCTTTGTATAGGTTTAGTTACGCCTCCTGTAGGAACTGTTCTTTTTGTCGGGGTCGGTGTGGGGCATGGAAAGATACATGAAGTTTTTAAAAGTCTTTTGCCTCTGTTCGCGGCAATGATAATTGCTTTGCTTTTGATTACCTATATACCGGGTGTCTCACTTTCTTTGCCTCGTTTGTTCGGATTTTAAAAGCCCACCTACGGCCCAAAAACTAAAAGAAACAACGAATTACACAAAGGATACTATTGTTTTTTTAACCCGAAACTTTAAACGCGTAACTCGAAACTATAGTTCACACAAAGCACGCGAAGGACACAAAGGAACATTTCAGTGTTTAATTGTGAATTGAAAATTGCAAGTTGTAAATTTTAAATTTAAAACAAAGAACAACAACAAATTACACGAATAACACGAATTTTTTTTGCTTTTTTGACAAGTGACCAGTGACCGAAGAGGCTGTGCCAAAATTATCAATAGGTTTGCACAGCTAAAGCCGTGCCCTACGAGGGTTGGAAGGGCGTAACTTTTATGGCATTATTCTGATTTGATTTTTATTGGAATTACTTTAATTCAGCCGCGGGTTGCTGAAAGTCTAAATTTTTTTATATTTTAATTTACAGGACAGTAAGACCTTCTCTAATAGCTATTTTGGTTAGTTCGGCTACACTGTCAACTTTTAGTTTCTTTTTTATGTGTCTTCTGTGAGTTTCTACGGTTTTTACAGATATAAATAAATATCTGGCAATTTCTTTTGTGTTTTTACCTTCAGCGATTAACTGAAGAATTTCTCTTTCCCTCGGAGTTAACTTTGAATAAATGGTGGGTTTATCGGTTGTGGTTTTCTTTACGTATTCGTCGATAAGGATATCGGATATTCCGGGACTTAAATATTTCTTCTTAGACATGACGGTGTTTATGGCGCGGACCAGTTCCTCAAACGCGCATTCTTTAAGCAGATACCCGGAAGCACCCGCGTCAATCATACCCAGCACGTATCTCCTGTCGGAATGAAGTGAGAGCGCTATTATCTCTATACCCGGTTTTTTAGCTTTGATTTTTCTGGTTGCTTCGATACCGTTTAAGTTCGGCATTGTCACGTCCATTAATATCAGGTCTGGTGTGTTTTTCTCTAATAGTTGTAAAGCTTCTCTCCCGTCTGTAGCTTCACCTATTATTTCCATTTCGGGTTGTTTCGCGATTAAAGTTGAAAGCCCTTCTCTTAAAATCTTGTGTTCGTCTACTACCATTATCTTAATGCTCATTCGACACTCCTTTTGAGGTGTTTATAGGTGCTTTTAATGTTATCTTGGTTCCCCTTTTTTTGTGTGATTCTATTTCAAAGGATCCGCCTACTACGTCGATACGACTACGTATATTTAAAAGGCCAAATCCTACGTCTTTTTCACAATATGAATCTAACGAAGAAATGTCAAACCCGATCCCATTATCGGCTATTATTATTTGAATATTTTCTTTGCATCTTTTTATTGAGATTTTTACTTTTTTAGCCTTAGCGTGTTTTCTTATATTGAGCAATAATTCTCGAACAGCCTGGAATAGTAAGATGCCGATATCGTCGGTTAACGGTTTTTCCTTTCCGTCGTTGTTAAATTCATATTCTATATTATTTTTCTTTAAAATATTTTCAGCTAACCAGTCTACGGCTGGTTCAAAGCCGAGTTCGTAAAGAATCGTGGGGCTGATCTGTGTCATCAGCGAACGGGCTGAAGTGATAGCATCCTGAACGAGATTGTAAATTTCCTGCAGTGATTTTTGTATTTGAGGGGAGGAGTTTTTTTCCTTTAGTTCGCCAATCTTGAGTTGCAAAAAGGCAAGTGTTTGTCCGATGTCCGCGTGAAGATCGGTCGCGATTCTTTTTCTTTCGTGTTCTTCCGCCAGAGTTAATTTATGAGATAAATTTTTCATTTTTCTCTTGTAATTTTGCATGTTTTCCTTTTCCATGTTTTTGCGTTCGGTTATATCTCTTATCGATATAACGCTTTTAAGTTCTTTTTCGTTGTAATTCGGAATAGGATAACATTGGATGCTGAAATATTGTATTGTTCCGTTCTTTAATACTTTTGTTCTTTCTATTAGAGGGGAACTTTCTTTTTTATCGAATACTTTTTTAAGGGGGCAATCCCGGCAGGATTCTTCCCACGGGGGAAAGATTTTATGGCATTTCTTGTTTATTACTTTTTCTCTTTTTAAGCCGAATAATTGACAGAGAAAATCGTTAGCTTCCAGTATTATATGGTTTTCGTCGATTATCGCCAGTCCCTCGCTTACCGCGTTTACTATGGTTTTCAATTTGTTCGCGCTTTCTTCGAGTTTTTTCTCTGCCAGTACTTTATCCGTAATGTCTCTGGATATTCCGAGTGTTCCCATTACGTTTCCTTCTTCATCGTATCTCGGTATTTTGGTTGTTGAAACCCAGCTTATTCTTCCGTCAGAGTGCGTTTCCTTTTCCATTTTCCCTTCAATCGGTTTACCTGTTTTCATGACGTTTTGTTCATCTTCATAAGCTGGTTCTGCGTGTTCTTCTGTGAAATAATCAAAGTCCGTCTTTCCTATCATCTCTTCGGCGTTCACCGCTCCCAACCACCTGACAAGTGATTCACTTACGGTTATGAATCGGCTTTTTTCGTCTTTGAAATAAATGCGATCCGGTATGTTATTTAAAAGAGAAGTAAGCAAACGGCTTTTAAATAGAATTTCTTCTCCGAGTTTCTCAAGTTTCTGCTTCAGCTTTTCTTCCAGCTCTTTTCTTTTGGTCACGTCCCTCGATATACCAAGAATTCCGATGATATTTCCTTCTTCATCGTATCTCGGTATTTTGGTTGTTGACACCCAGGTTATTCTTCCGTCCGGATGTGTTTCTTTTTCTACTTTTACTTCTATAGGGTTACCTGTTTTTATTATTTCCTGTTCATCGTTAAAAGCCAGGTCGGCGTGTTCTTTTGTAAAATAATCGAAATCGGTTTTACCTATAAGTTCGTTTACGCTTTTAACTCCAAACTGATTTGCCACAGATTTACTCGCTTGAACAAAACGGCTTTTTTTGTCTTTGAAGTAAATATGATCAGGGATGTTGTCGAGTAAAGAGGTTAAAAGGTTGCTTTTGAAAGCCGCCGCTTTCTGTGCTTCTTTCAGCTCGGTAATATCATGTGCGAAAAGGATGATTCTGTCGTCTTTGGTGTTGTCGTGTTTGACCAGCAAAACGGAGCAGGTAACGTCGGAATCTGTTTTTTTACCCTTAAAAATGATGTTAAATTCTATTTTTTTATAATCCTTTTTGATAAAAATGTCGAATTTTTCATTAAATGATTTTTCCGATTCTTCTTTTAGTAGTTTTTGAAAGGTTTTGTTTTGAATTTCCGTTTTTTTTCTTTTTAATAGTTTGGCAGAAGCCGGATTTAAATCTTCGATTATTCCTTCTTTGTTTATGAGAAAAATTGGGTAGGGACAATTGTCGAAGATCAGGAAAAAAGATTTTTTGTTTTTTGAAGACAAATATCTTAAATTATTATCCTTTTTATCGGATTTTTGTTTTATTTCTACCGAAACTTCATCTTTTGACATCTGTATTATAAATTTTAATATAGTGTAGAAAATTTGCAAGGCTATTTTTCTTTTTTTTAAATAAAAAAGTAATTGGCGATAAGGCATCAAGATTCATAAAGGATTTTTATTTTTTCAATATTTGACAAATTATCGTTCATCAACCTTTATTTTCTCAAAAAAGTTACTTATTTTTATATTTTTTTAGACCTTTTTTTATTTTTATTCGCGATTTTGCGTTTTTGTATTTGATTTTTTATTTAAGTTTAACCTCTTGCATGAATTGTAATTGTCATTATATATATTCATGTGAAATGTCTTTGATTATTGTTTACAAAAAATGAATGATAGTATAATGAAAAAAAAGGAGTTATTATGAGTTTTTTATTAGGACTTGATGTTGGGACAAGCGGAGTCAAAGTTCTGATTACGGATGAAAAAGCAGGGGAAATTGTATCTGCCACAGTCGAATATCCTCTTCATACTCCAAAGGTCAACTGGGCTGAGCAGGAACCGGAGGATTGGTGGAACGGAACTGTTGAAGCAATTAAGAAGGTTTTAAGTAAATCTTCTGCGAAACCGGAAGATATAAAAGGTATAGGGCTTTCCGGCCAAATGCACGGTCTGGTAGCACTCGATAAGGAATATAAAGTCTTACGTCCTGCCATACTCTGGTGTGATCAAAGGACAGGTAAGCAATGTGAGTATATTACGGAGAAAATTGGCGCGGAAAGGTTGATAGAACTTGTTTCAAATCCCGCTTTAACCGGTTTTACCGCGGGTAAGTTACTATGGGTAAGGGAACACGAACCCGATGTTTATGATAAAATTTATAAGATTCTATTACCTAAGGATTATATCCGATTTCGTCTCACAGGTGAGTTTGCTACCGAAGTGTCTGACGCTTCAGGAACTCTTTTTCTCGATGTTAAAAACAGGAAATGGTCCGATGAACTTTTAGATGAGTTGGATATAGATAAGGATCTTTTACCCGAGTGTTTCGAATCTTCCGTAGTCAGCGGAAAGGTAAGCGCGAATGCCAGTCAAGAGACCGGACTCGCGGAAGGAACTCCGGTTGTGGGAGGTGGTGGAGATCAGGCTTCCCAGGCTGTTGGTACAGGTATAGTGAGAGAAGGGTTGATTTCATCTACTGTAGGCACTTCAGGTGTCGTCTTTGCGGTGAGCGATGAGCACCATCTTGATCCCGGGCATACATTGCATACGTTTTGCCACGCGGTTAAAGGTAAATGGCATTTGATGGGAGTTATGCTTTCCGCCGGTGGTTCGCTGCGCTGGCTGCGGGATACATTGTTTAACGATTTGAAAGAAGAAGCTAAAAAGAAAGGTGTAGACCCCTATGTTTTAATGGAAGAGAAGGCAGGTAAAATTCCTGTAGGCAGTGAAGGTCTTATCTTTTTGCCTTATCTTACCGGAGAAAGAGCCCCATACGCGGATCCGAACGCGAGAGGAGTGTTTTTTGGGTTGAGTCTCCGTCATACTGAAGGAGATTTTGTCCGTTCTGTTCTGGAGGGTGTATCTTTTGGTTTGCGTGATTCGCTGAAAATTATCAGAGATTTGAATATTTCTGTTGAAGAGATTAGGGGATCCGGCGGCGGAGCAAAATCGCCTTTCTGGCTGCAGATCCAGGCTGACATAAATAACGCGCCTATGACAACGATTAATGTTACGGATGGAGGGGCTCTTGGAGTTGCTCTGCTCGCGGGAGAAGGAACGGGAGTCTATTCGAGCATCGAAGATGCCTGTGACGCGATAATAAAAGTGAAGAGTTCTACAGAACCCAATAAGGATAATGTGGAAAAATATAACGAATATTATAATATTTACCGTTCGTTGTATCCCGCTCTTAAAGATAGATTCCAGGCGTTAAACAAAATAGTCGAGAAGCACGCTTGAATTTGAGGAAAATATTTAAATTTCGGGAAGCAGGTATATTATTTGCGCTTTTATTTATATGGTTGATTACAGCCATAGTAAATCCCCGTTTTCTTTCCTCGTATAATCTTCAACTTCTGTCAAGACAGATAGCCGTTTTCGGACTTATTGCCATCGGAGAAACCTTCGTTATACTTACCGAAGGAATAGACCTTTCTCCGGGTTCGGTAATAGTCTTGACTTCTGTTCTTGTCGCCACTTTTATCTCCAGCGGAATGGGAATCGCCGCCGCTATTATCCTGACGCTTTTAATCGCTGTATTAATCGGAGTCTGGCACGGAATATTTGTTACCAAGTTGAAGGTACCTCCTTTTATAATTACTCTGGGGACTTTTGCCATGGGTAGAGGTCTCGCTACGGTGATAACAAAAGGACAGCCTGTCTTAAATCTTCCCGATTCTTTTTCTTTTATATGGCATGGAATGTTGTTTAAGTTTTTCCCTTTCCCTGTTATTATTCTGATAATCGTATCGGGTTTTTCGATATTTCTACTGGGTAAGACAATATACGGAAGGCATATTTACGCTGTGGGAGGAAATATAGAAGCCGCAAGACTTTCGGGAATAAATGTGGATAATACGAGAATTCTTACTTATGTTTTATCCGCGGTAATGGCCGGAATAGTCGGAATACTTATTACTTCCCGGCTTGGACAGGGCAATCCCAATGTGGGTGTTACTTATGAGATGTATGCTATAGCTGCTTCGGTTATAGGCGGTACCAGCCTGTTCGGCGGTGTCGGTACTATCTTCGGTGCTTTAATAGGAGCGGGTATTTTGACTGCGGTCTGGAATTCTCTGGTTCTTTTACAGGTATCTTCTTACTGGCATCAGGTAATTTTGGGTGTGATAATTGTAATAGCGGTAACGGTAGATGTTTTACGGGAAAAAACAAAGGGTAAAGGAGGTTAAAGATGAAAAGTTTTTTAAAGGTCTGGTTTCTTTTGATAGCTTTTATTGTATTCGGGCTTTTCTCCGGGTGCGCCGGGGAAGAATCCCGGTATGGCGTACTTGGTAAAAGCGTTGGTCCTTACTGGGATGTGGTTAAAAAAGGAGCTGAAGACGCGGGTAAGGAATTGGGCGTAAAAGTTACGGTATTTATGCCCCAGAAAGAAGATATCCCACGGCAAATAGAAACAATCGAGACATGGATATCCATGGGGTATAAAGGCATAGCGGTTGCCCCTTCCGATCCTGAGGCTCTTGTTTCCCCGATTAATCTGGCTATTGAGAAAGGAATCCCTACTATTACCATAGACACCGATTCTCCGAATTCAGAGAGGATTTGTTATATAGGTACCGACAATTATACGGCAGGCAGGGTTGCCGGTGAGAAGATGGCGGAAATTCTCGGAGGAAAAGGCAAAGTTGCCATAGCAACCGGTTCTCTTACCGCTATGAATTCTCTTGAGCGGATGAGAGGATTCGAAGACGCGATTAAAAAGCATCCGGGAATAGAAATTATAGAGCCGATTTTGTGTGACAATGAGGAAACCTCCAGGGCAGTAGAGCTGGCGGAAACAGCTCTACTCAACAATCCGGATCTCGACGCTTTTTTTGGTGTTTACGCTTTTAACGGACCTTCCGCGGCTAAAGCCGTAAAAGCAGCCGGAAAAAAGGGTAAGATACATATAGTTTCATTCGACGTAACCGATGAACATTTGTATTTGATCGATGAAGGGCTAATCGATGCCACAATCGCCCAAAAACAATATTTAATGGGCTATGAGGGAGTAAAAATACTTCATAGTATGAATAAAAAAGGAATGGAAGAGACCCTCGATTCGCTTCCCAAAAATAAAGACGGAGATTGTATAATAGATACCGGAGTAGACGTTGTCTCCAGAGAAAATCTTGAGGGATATTTAAAAATAATGGATCAATGGGGTATTGCGCATACTTTTAGCCTGTGAGTAACGAATTTCTTCTCCGCATGGAGAAAATCACAAAAAATTTTCCGGGAGTAAAAGCCCTCGATGAAGTGGATCTCGAAGTGTATAAAGGGGAAGTGCTCGCTCTTGTGGGTGAAAACGGAGCGGGTAAAACTACTTTGATGGAGATTCTAAATCCTCATCCCGCGCCGACCGGTTTTTACCAGCAGGATAGCGGAAAAATATTCTTTGAAGGTAAGGAAATAAAACTGCGGAATCCTCACGATGCTCAAAAAAAAGGTATAAGTTTTATTCATCAGCATTTTAATATAGCTCTCAATCTTTCAGTTTCCGAAAACATACTTATGGGAAGAGAGCCCAGAAAGGGTAATGTTTTAGGGTTGTTAGACAGAAAAGAGATGGAACGGGTAGCTTCAGAGCATTTAACTAAACTGGGAGTGAGGTTTTCTGGAGATACTCCGATTAGAAAATTAGGCGTGGCTCAGAAACAGATGGTGGAGATTGCCAGGGCTATATCGATCGATTCTAAACTGATAATAATGGATGAGCCGACAGCGCCTCTTACCGATAATGAGATAGAAAAGCTTTTTGCTATAGTAAATAAGCTTAAGAAACTGGGATTAACTTTTATTTTTGTGACCCATAAACTGAGTGAGGTTTTTAGTATATGTGACCGGATTGTTGTCCTCCGGGATGGTAAAAACGCCGGTCGCCTGGATGTAAAGGACGCTACCGAAAAGAAAGTTACCCAGATGATGGTGGGGCGGGATCTTGATATGTACCCGGGAAAAAAGAAGAAGATAGGTGAAAAAATTTTTGAAGTTAAGAATTTAACAAAAAAAGAATTAATAGATAACGTTAGTTTCCAGGTAAGAAAAGGTGAGATATTGGGTTTTTATGGCCTGGTGGGAGCCGGAAGGACGGAAACCATGAGAGCGATATTCGGTGTGGATAGACTCGATGAGGGTTCGATCTTTCTCGGGGGAGAAGAAGTATCTATAGGGTCTCCCGCCGATGCTATAAACAAAGGAATCGGATTTGTGCCGGAAGACAGGCAATCGCAGGGGCTTGTATCGCTTATGAATATCAAGGAAAATATAACGCTTCCCATTTTGAATAGTATTTCTAAATTGAAAGTTATAGATAAGAAAAAAGAAGATGAAATAGTAGATAATTATATAAATAAATTAAAAATAAGTCCCTCTAATCCATTTTCTCCTGTAAAGAGCCTTTCCGGCGGCAACCAGCAGAAGGTGGTTCTTGCCAAATGGCTCGCTTCGTTGCCGGAAATCCTTATTTTGGATGAGCCAACCCGAGGGATTGATATTGGGGCAAAGGCTGAGATACACTTCCTAATTTCCTTACTTGCATTTCAGGGATTAGGTATTATTATTATATCATCCGAGCTACCTGAAATATTGAGTATGAGTGACAGGATTCTTGTAATGGCTGAAGGTAGAATAACAGGAGAATTCTTACGTAAAGACGCAACGGAAGAAAAAATAATCGACTGCGCGGTTATGGAAGATTAGTATATTAAACTTTAAAGGAGAGTGAGATATGGCACAAAAATTTTTTGGTAACATGAAAAAGATAAAATTTGAAGGTAAGAAATCAAAAAATCCCCTTGCTTTTAAGTTTTACAACCCAAAGGAGAAAATTAACGGTAAGACGATGAAGGAGCATCTCAGGTTTGCGGTAGCTTACTGGCATACATTCTGTGGAGATGGTGGCGATCAATTCGGTGACGCGGTATTTGATAGACCCTGGCAAGCTTTTTCGGATGATATGGATAAAGCCAAAGCAAGAGTTGATGCGGCTTTTGAGTTGTTTGAAATTTTAGGCGTTCCTTATTTCTGTTTCCACGATAGGGATGTTGCTCCGGAAGGAGATACGCTTGCTGAGACCAACAAAAATCTCGGTATCATTGTTGACCACATAAAAGGACATATGAAAAACAGTGAAACGAAACTGCTCTGGGATACGGCTAATCTCTTTTCCAACCCGAGATTTATGCATGGCGCGGCTACTTCTCCGGACGCGGATGTTTTTGCTTATGCCTCGGCTCAGGTTAAAAAAGCTCTGGAAGTAGGAAAAGAATTAGGTGCCGAAAATTACGTTTTCTGGGGTGGAAGAGAGGGATATGAGACCCTTCTTAATAACGATATGAAATTGGAACTGGACAACATGGCTCGTTTTCTTCATATGGCTTGCGATTATGCTAAGAAAATCGGATTTAAAGCACAGTTCCTTATAGAGCCTAAGCCGCACGAGCCTACAAAACATCAATATGATTTCGATTCTGCTACTGTTATAGGATTTTTGAGAAGTTATGATCTTATCGATAAATTCAAACTTAATATCGAAGCCAATCACGCCACTCTGGCAAGACACACTTTCAATCACGATTTAAGAGTTGCCAGAATTAATGGTGTTCTGGGAAGTATCGATGCCAATCAGGGCGATCTACTTCTCGGATGGGATACCGATCAGTTCCCCAGCAACATTTACGATACAACTCTGGCTATGTATGAAGTTATTAAGAATGGCGGCCTCGGTAAAGGCGGATTGAATTTCGATGCCAAGGTGAGAAGAGGGTCATTTGAACTCGATGATCTGGTATATGCTCACATTTCAGGTATGGATTCCTTTGCCAAAGCTTACAAGGTCGCTGACGCGCTGATTAAGGGTGGAGAGATCGATAAATTTGTAAAGGAAAGATATTCCAGTTATACAAAGGGTATCGGAAAATCGATCGTTTCCGGTAAAGAAGATTTTGAATCTCTTGAAAAATACGCGCTTAAAAACGGAGAACCCAAAAGGAAATCCGGCAGACAAGAACTTCTTGAAATAATACTCAACGATTATTTGTTTGAGTGCAAGTAAAGAGATTTCAGATTTCTTATAAATAAAAAAACCCCGCTGAAAACCAGTGGGGTTTTTTTTATTTGTGAAAACTTTCCGGGGGACCGAGATAGGAGCCCGGAATTTCTTTTGTTTCTACGACTATTTTTTGAAGAACCAATCCCGGGTCGACCATCCAGAATTTTAAATTGTGTTCGCCCGGATTTTCTATCGAGTGTTCAGAGGTTAAAATCTTTATGTTTTCCATTACAGCCTGATTCCATTCAGGCGGATATTTCCAGTCGGGAATGGTATCGTTTTTATGAATGTTTATTATCTGGGGTTGTTGGTTGTCAAAGGATATTCCGTAATGAAGTCCCTCGGTGTTATGGAAATTCTGCGTGGGCGAGAAATAAGCTTTTACTCTGACTTTTCCGCTATTAAACAAATACATTTTATATTCTAAACGAGAACTATTGCCTCCGGGTGTCTGGCGGTCTGCTGTAACAGGTATTGGTGTTATCCCCGAAAGAGTACGTCCCAAGTTGAGAATTGTTAACCAGGCGATACCTTTGTTTTCGACCTTACGGGTATAGTGTACGGCTTCCATAGAAACATAACCGTTATTCTCCACAAAACCTTCTGTTTTTTTCACTCCGGGTAATTCCGGATTATTGGTTTTTGCTTTGACGGTAACCTTTGTGTCATTCCCTGATATTTTGATCGAAGCGGAATTTTTCCCTGGCGGAACTTTGTCCCAGTCTATTTCTATCCAGATGCGTTTTTCCTTATCGATATCTCCTTTTTCTTCTGATATTATTACCCAGGGTTCTTCACATTCAATGTTATATTCGAAAGGGATTTTTCCTCTATTGAATATTTCTATGTAGTATTTTTGCTTATTGTATATATCAAACTCAGGTAATACAGCTTCGCATTCCTCCGCTGGCCACCATTTATCCGATCCTTCGACTGCCACTCCCATTTCTCTAATATTCGGGACTTTTATTTCTTTAACCGGCGGCATTATGTTTTTAGGAGGATTATCCCAGCTTGTGTATCCTATATGGGTTTGAGACATCATGTGGTTCCATTTTCCGTTTGCTAATTTATTATTATAATATTCTGTCAGTTCCGCGTCTTTTTGAAATAATTTTCTGACTTTATCTGCCAGCATGTTTGTTGCCGCGCGTCCCTGTCTGGCGTATAAATAATTTTTCCCTACAGTAACATGCATTTCATTTAGATTCGCGCACGCTTTTGCGGGGAACAATACCAGCTGGTAATAAGCGTCTTTATATTCGGAAGGTAATTCTTGGTAGATATTTTCAGCCTTTCGAGCTATTTTATTGTAATCAGAAACAACTCTTTCCGCTTCTCTGTAGTCGATAAGGCTGTAAGTCGTAGAATCTATTGACTCGGGCTTTCTGCGTGAATTGTATTTTGTGTACTTATTTAAAATTTCCGCGGTTTCTGTTGCGTATTTTTCGCCAAATTGCTGTTCCGCCCAGAGTTTTGTATATTCAGGCAGTTTTTCAGCGGGCCATTTTTCGAGATTCCACGCGTAATCCAGGAAAAAATCGATGGGTAATTCCATGGGTTTTATATCGCCCACATTTACAATCCAGATTTCTTCCACTCCGTAAGCGTAGGACAAGTGCATCTGTTCCCATATTCTCGATATTTGCATTGTATTCAACCATCGGTAGCTTCTGGGTCCTCCCACGAAATCGAAGTGATAGTACATACCGTAGCCGCCTGAGCGCGGCGAATCGCTCAACTTCGGAAGCCTTCTTACGTTGCCCCAGTTGTCATCGCACAGGAGTAATGTTACGTCGTCCGGAACTCTCATCCCTCCATCGTAATAGTCCTGGACTTCTTTGTATAGAGCCCAATCCTGGGGAGTGGCGGAAGCAGGCTTCCCGGTTACTTCTTCGATGATCTCTCTCTGGTCTTTTACTATTCTTTCAAGGAGCGCGATGGCGGTTCCTTCTGTCATGGGTTCGTCTCCGTCGCCTCTCATTCCTATTGTTACAATGCTCTCGAAGCCGTCCATTCTGCGTATTCCCTCCCGCCAGAATTTCCTTAAGTTTTCTTCGTTCAATTCATAATTCCATCTTCCCTCACCGAAACGTCTCCACTCATCGTGAGCTCTCATCAACGGTTCGTGGTGAGAAGTGCCTATTACGATTCCGTATTCGTCTGCCAGTTTCGGATTCTGCGGATCATCGACGTAGAATGCCTTGCCCCACATAGCGGGCCATAAATAGTTTCCTTTTAATCGTAATATTAGCTCAAATACTTTTTCATAAAATTTCGAGTTAAACCCGCCGAATGTTTCTCGAACCCAACCGCCAAGAGCCGGTTCTTCATCGTTTATGAATATTCCCCTGTATTTCACATCCGGTTCTCCCAGGCTGTATCGACCGGGTGAAATATAAAGATTTTCTTTTTTCTTTACAGGGACATCAGCCCAGTAGTACCAGGGCGAAACGCCTATCTTTTCAGATAAATCTAACATTCCGTATATAGTACCGCGTTTATCGCTCCCAATTATAACCAGAGCTCTCTCGACACCCGGTAACGGGTTTTCAATGACCTGTCTTATAAATGTTTCCCATTTTCCTAAAATGTCCTTTACTTCTATTTTTTTATCCGCTATTAGTTTGTCGATTATTTTGCTTTTTCCGATAGTTCCGATTATGACTATTTCCTTTGAATTCGGAGCTTCACCAATAAATATTTCCGGTTTGGAATCCGTTACTCTCTGGATATCCGACTGAAAAAGTTTTGCTACTTTTATTACCCCCGAGTAATCTTCAGAACTTACGTATAACGGCGTGGATTTTCCCGAAGTTGAAAGCGGAAAGCGTCCTTCTTCTCTATTGACGGAGATGTATGGCGCGGTTTCGGTAACCTTTTCTACGGTCGAGCAGGAAACGATAAGGACAATAAGTAACAATGCTATTTTTGAAAATCTAATATTCATTACGCTTTATAATAAATGTTTTTTCAGGGAAAGTCAAGGCAAATCTAATGTAAAAATCAAATATCAAAATGAAAAATTACAGATTAAAATTCAAAAATTTAAAAAAAAAAGAGAACCAACGAATTACACGAATAGCACAAATGCTCCATTTTTTTTTAACTAAATCCTAAATCCCAATCCCAAAATCCTAAGTATCAGTCCAGTCTGGGTTTACAGAGGATTTCTTTTACTCGCAGGTCGAAAAAGTTCTGGGTGTTAGCCGGTTTGATCACCAGGGCTGTGTCTGCGCCTCTTCCTGTTCCTGAAATCGTAACAGTATCTTTTTTCGTGTTTATTAGTCCAGCGTCCGCAGCCATAAGTGTTATTTCACATCCCACTTTCATTCCTTCTCCCATAATACGAAGCGTGTTTGCTACTATATCGTCCAGCTGGTAAGTGTTGAATTTTTTTCTTACGGCTCTTCCTAATCCTCCAAATGAATGCAGGCAGGTCAGTACGGTCGCGCCCATATCTTCGAGTCGTTTTCTCGTTTCCTCCGGCATTTCCTGTTCGTTCGGATTGTTAAATCCGGAAGAATGAGTTACGATTATGGGATTATAATCTCTGAAAACTTCCATTGCCTCCAGTGCTGTATATCCTACGGTCGAGGCGATAACTATCTGTTCGAGCCGGAGTTCCTGAACTCTGTTTAGTGCGATCTTTAAAGTTCTTTCGGTATTTATTTTTCCCGGTTCTTTGAAATAAACTGTGTTAACGGAAATTTCTGCCATACGGCCTCCTTATTAATAATGTATATTAATAAGAAAAAGGAATTTCGCAAATGTTTTTATGCCACGAAGTCACAAAGGCACAAAGAAAAAACAAAAAGATTATATTTTGTTTAATCCCCCATCCCCACCAAAGAATATTAATCACGAATAAAAAAACCGACTATAACGGGGTGGTTCTCCTCAATCCTTTAATTTAAGAATATCTATAGTGAAAACAGTTGAGTTCTCATATCCGTAAACTCCATTTTGATGACCACTCTTCGTTATGCCAGTCGCATCGCTTTCATACACGCCAATTACCGGTAACCCGGAATTTCCAAGGATCAATCCCTTTTCCCATGATTCATCAACAATATTCCAGTTCTCATCAAAGTGGAGAATATATGTCCAGTAACCTTTATATGCATCTTTTACATAACTACCTGTATATCCCGAAAGGAAAACCTTATCGGCTAAACACAATAATTTCTCAACGCCAACTTGACTTTTAAGTTCGGAAACATTTAGTTTGATTTCTCCTGTTTCGAAATCAATAAGAAAGATTTCTTTACTGACATGAATCGCTATATATTTCATATCGCTTGAAGTTGAGATATTAGAGTAGTGCAAGCTTCTATCTAACTCTTTTTCCCATAGCAACTTACCGTCTTTAGCAAAGCAGTACAACTTCCTGCCATCACCGAGAAGTATATTCTGTCCAACAGGTGCAATCTTTTTGCTGATTCTTGACTCTAATTTTTCTAATTTATTGCTTTCCCATTTCAACTCACCCTCAGGAAAAGAATAAAGATACAGTGTGCTATCAAGAAAAACTGCAATTTCATTTTCCGAGATGAATTCGAAATTAGTTATCTTTTTATATCGATATGTGTATTCAGTTGAGTAGGTTCCATCTGCTTTTTTTATTATATGTTTATTTATACTCTTAATACTCTTCCTCAGTTTTTCAATTGGAAAATCTTTTAATATATTTCTCAGGAGTATTTCTTTGCCCTTCTTGTCCATGAGACTTGTGGCTTTTACATAGCCTCCTCCCGGAGAAATCTCGATGCCGACACTTCCCATTCCATGTTTACATGAATAAAGCTTTTCTCCGGAATTATCGTAAACCTGGTCTTCTTCTCTTTCGTAATCCCCCCACCAGAAAATGCCAATGGTTTCTGCGTTATCAGAAATCGATACTCTAATCCCGGCACACTTGTCGATTTCAGAATGCTTTATACTCTCTTTCACCCATAAGAGTTCTCCATTCGGAGAAAAGAGATATACCGACCCTTCTAAATTATTCACAGCCCCAATAACAACATGTCCACTTTTTTTCGCGATGTCAAAATCTATCATTTTCCCCTCAAAGGTACTACTCCAAATTAGTTCCGCATTTGGGGAAAATTTTTCCGACAAAGAAAGTTTTCTTGCTAAATTTGCACAGCTCACTTGCTGACTTATAAGAAACTGAATCACTAAGATAGCATATAACATCATACTTACCTCAAATTCTCCTTTTGTGGTTTTTGTAAAGCTGAAGCTTTAAACTCGTTTTTCAAAAGAAACAACTGCGGTTCCGTCAATTTCACCTTTTGATACTTTTATAAGAGTTTCGGGTATATCGTCGAAGTTATATGTTTCTACTCGTGATTTTAACTTTAATTCATCTGCGATTTTTAAGAACTCTATCCCGTCCCTGCGGGTTACATTCGCGACGGATTTAATGCTTCGCTCCATCCAGAGAAGACCGGTGTAATCTTTTATCTCGATAGGGGACATGTAAATGGGGGAGAGTATCAGCCTTCCCCCGGGTTCGAGAAGAGACAAGACATAGGATATAAGCTCTCCCGCCGGAGGATAGAATATCGCGGCATCTAACTTGACTGGAAACTTTTTATCATAGTCCCCAACCCAGTTAGCATGCAATTCCTTTGCCGATTTTTGATTGTGTTCTCTTCTTGTTACCACGAAACATTCTATACCTTTCGTTTTTGCGATTTGAAGGACAAAAGCGGCGGTGGGGCCGAAGCCAAAGAGACCTAATTTTTCGCCTTTTTTGATTTCGGCGAGACGATAACCCCTGTAACCGGTTATTCCAGCGCACATAAAAGGCACCTGTTCCACAAAAGAATGATTTTCTCCCAGGTGATACGCGAACTTTTCATCGATAACAATAAATTCCGCGTAACCTCCGTCGACATCCCAGCCTGTGAATTTCGCGGTTGGACAAAGGTTCTCTTTTCCTGAATTACAGAACTTACAATTTCCGCAGGA
>CAZVXD010000002.1:0-1972 GCA_964631335.1 uncultured bacterium | reverse complement strand
ATCTTTCCGCCGAATAATCTTATGAACTCTCCGGGATGAGGTGTGAGAACCGTCAGATTTTTTCTTTTTTTAAGTATTTTTAAATTATCTTTTAAAGCAGTTAATCCGTCTCCGTCTATTAAGAGAGGCTTTTTTATTTTTTGTATGAGTGAGCGAACCAAATCCTGTGTTTCGTTATCGAGAGATAATCCCGGGCCTATTACAACAAAGTCTACTTCTTTTGAAAATTCAATTAAATCCTTTAAGTTTTCCTTACAGATAGAACCTGCTTTGGTCTCTTCTTGTGGTAAGAGGACGAGCTCTTTGCCTTTTTTTCCTATCGAAGAAGAAATGGATTCAGGCGTCGCCAGATAAGAAAGTCCTCCGCCTGATTTAAGAAACGACATAGAGGAGAAGTAAGGAGCTCCCAGATACTTCTTTGCCCCCGATATAAACAGACCTTTTCCGAAAGAGCCTTTATGTGTATCCGCGTTTCTTTCCTTTAATGGTAATGGCTGATTTGTAGCGGTTCTAATCAATTTGTCTTCGTAGAGTACCGGCGGAAAAGAAATATGAGAAACATAAAGCTTTTTCCAGCATTCGTATCCCGGATAGTTTAATTCTCCTGTTTTTGGTAATCCGAAAGTTACCGTTATATCGCTTTTTACGGCGATTCCCATAATTTCACCCGTATCCCCGTTTACGCCGGACGGAATATCGACACTCACCACTTTTTTGCCGGATTTGTTAATAAGTTCGATTGCTTTTTTGTAAATCCCTTTGACTTCTCCCGAAAGACCGGTACCCAGCATAGCGTCGACAACGACATCGGTTTCTTTCAGCGCCTTTTGTATTTCTTTTTGATTTGGTTTTTTCTTGATGGATAAACCAATCTTTTTTAAAATTTTAAAATTCTTTTTTGTTATTCCTTTTAATTTTAGTTCATCCGTTAGAAGAAGAAAATTAACTTCCGCGCCGTTTGAGTGGAGTTTCCTCGCCGTTACCATTCCGTCTCCGCCGTTATTACCACCTCCCGCGAGAATCAGAAATTTATTTTCTTTTATCCCGATTTCTTTTTCGATCGCGAAGAAAACCGCGTTTCCCGCGTTTTCCATTAACAGTATCTCGTCTATGCCGTATTTCTTTACGGCGGTTTGGTCCATCTTTCTCATTTCGGAAACGGAAGCTACTTTCATTCTTCCTCCTGTATTTTAGTTATTTTATGATTTTTTAAAGGATATGTCAAGACATGTTAATGTAAAAATCAAATAGCAAAATGAAAAATTACAAATCAAAGTTCAAAAATTAAGAGAGGTAATTAAGGATTAGCCACGTATTTACACGTGTGGTTTATAATAGCCTTGCGGTACAATAAATAATCCATATTTTAGAAAGGGGATTAACGATGAAACGAAAAGTCATTAGGAAACAGCCGAATTCAAAAATGTGCCTGGTGTGCGGATTGAAAAACCCGCTCGGACTTAAGGCTCATTTTTATGAATTGGAAAATAAAGAATTAGTGGGAATTTTTGAGCCGATAGAAGAGCATCAGGGTTATCCGGGTCGTTTGCACGGAGGTGTAATTTCGGCTATTCTGGATGAGACAATCGGCAGGGCTATTCTTATTAATTATAAGGAGGATGTCTGGTTTGTAACGGTGGAATTTAATGTCCGTTTTAAAAAACCCGTTCCGCTCGATGAGGAGGTAAAAGTAAGAGCGCGTCTTACTAAAGAAACGAGCCGAATATATGAGGGGACCGGGGAGATAATTTTAAAAAACGGAGAGGTGGCGGCGGAAGGTTACGGTAAATACATGAAATTGCCAATAGAAAAAATCGCGGATTTCGATTATGAAGAACAGGAATGGAGAGTCGTTCCCGCGGAAAAAGACCCGGAAGAAATCGATGTTTAATTCTGAACCACAAAGCCCGCAAAGAGCACAAAGGATTTGTTGACGGAAATGAAAGAGGTAAACAAGTTGTCAAACAAAGTA
>CAZVXD010000001.1:14712-50738 GCA_964631335.1 uncultured bacterium | reverse complement strand
CTCTGTGGTTAAATTGTTTTTTGTTCGGTTGACTTTTTTTAGATTTTCAATAAAATAATCCTAAGTGTAAACACATGGAAATAAAAGGAGGTAAAAATGGATTTATACTTATGTAAAAGACTCGTACCGTTAACATCTTTAATATTCTTCTTGAGCTGCGCGGAAGGGACATCTTCTCTGGCAATCCAGAAGGTAGAA
Organism: uncultured bacterium; assembly: GCA_964631335.1. Classification (GTDB taxonomy): domain Bacteria; phylum Hydrothermota; class UBA3072; order UBA3072; family UBA3072; genus JAFGHJ01. The sequence continues at coordinate 50,540 of CAZVXD010000001.1, read as the reverse complement.
TTCGGGAAAACTCCGGATGGTAAAACCGTTAACTTATTCACGGTAAAAAACGCCAACGGCGTAGAATTAAAGGTCAGTGAATTCGGAGCGACTCTGGTTTCCCTGAAAGTTCCCGACAGAGAAGGCAACTTCGAAGATATTATCCAGGGATTCGACAATCTCGAGGGTTATATAAAAGATAATACATTCCAGGGAGTAACAGCCGGAAGATACGCCAACAGGATCGGCAAAGGAAAGTTTACCTTAGACGGAAAAGAATATACACTGGCGACAAACGACGGAGAAAACCATCTTCACGGAGGAGTCGAAGGCTTCGGTAAAAAAGTCTGGAAAGGCGAAGAACTTAAAACGGACGAAGGAGCGGGCGTAAAACTTACATATTTAAGCGGAGACGGAGAGGAAGGATATCCCGGAAATCTCGAATGCGCGGTTAAATATATTCTTAACAATGACAACGAGTTGAAAATAGTTCTTAACACCAAAACCGACAAACCGACACCGGTTAATCTAACGAACCACGCTTATTTTAATCTCAAAGGTGAGGGAGAAGGCACGATATTAGACCACGAGTTAAAATTAAACGCCGATAAGTATACACCTGTAGACGATGGATTAATCCCCACAGGAGAAATAGCGAGCGTCGAAGGAACCCCTCTGGACTTTACGGAGGCTAAAACGATTGGTAAAGACATAGACAAAGTGGATAAAAAATTCAGCGGAGGCTATGACCACAATTTTGTACTACCTGAATCAGGCGATTCTCTTACCATGGTCTGCAAGGTAGTCGAACCGGAAAGCGGAAGGGTTATGGAGATATACACAACCAAACCGGGAACCCAGTTTTATTCAGGAAACTTCCTGGATGGATTAAAGGGAAAAGGCGGAAAAGTATATGATCAGCATTACGCTTTCTGCATCGAGCCTCAGTATTATCCCGACTCACCCAACAAACCAAACTTCCCATCATGTATCCTGAGACCGGGAGAAGAAAGAGAAGAAATAATTCTCTACAAATTCTCGGTTGAAAAATAAAAATCAGCTAAGCTGATTACAAATAAAAAAGGGGGATTTTTATCCCCCTTTTTTATTTGTAGTTTCAAGTTCCGAGTTTAGTGTTTCGGGTTTAAAGACCTGCAAAACATTCGTGCTATTCGTGTGATTTGTTGTTACTTAATTTAGTTAATGCGTTAATGCGTAGATGCGTAAATGAGTTAGCCACCCATACCACTCGAATATTTGATTTTTTAACTCTCTAACCCTCTAACGCTCCAACCCTCTAACCTTTTTGTAGTCTCCGTGTCTCTGTGTGAGACTAATTCTTTCTTAATCTCCACGCTTGACAACAGCGGTACTTCTTATTAGTATAGGATGGATTTCAGCTTGAAATCCTAAATTTGGATGAGAATGAAATTCGGATTCGGCAAAGAGTTGCGGATAAAAGAAAAGGAAAAAATTAAAAAAGTTTACAACAACGGAGTCTTTTACCGTGGTGAATTTATTAATATGCATTATTTGCCGGAAGATGAAAAGAAATTTTCCGTCCGAATGGAAAGAGGAATAAAAGGAGGATTAAAACGCAACAGATTGAGGCGACATCTGAGGGAAATCGTGAGAAAAGCAAATCCTTCATTGAAGTCTGGTTTTTATATTATAACGGGGAGGAAGAAAGCTTTAATGAAAGATTATAATAAAATAAAAGAGGATTTTGAGAGATTGTGCGTAAAGGAAGGATTATGGCTAAAGTAATTATATCTTTATTAAAATTCTACTCAAAAAATATATCTGTCTTTTTCCCTCGAAGGTGCAAATATTATCCCACATGTTCCGCTTACGCTATAGAAGCTTTTAAAAAAGAAGGGTTTTTCAAAGGTCTATTGTTAAGCGTATGGAGACTGCTGCGATGCAATCCTTTCAGTAAAGGTGGATATGACCCCGTCGGAGGTATTAAATAATGGAAGATTCCAGAAGAATGATATTGGGCTTTTTGCTCATATTTCTTATTATGCTATTGTTTCAGTTTTACGCGGGTTCGAGAAATAAAAACGCCGAACCTGAAGAAACAACGGAACAAGTCACAACAGAAGATACTTTAGAAAAAGAAATAATAAAAGAAAAAGAAAGTCTAACAGGATTATTCGCGAAAAAAGATAAAAGCGAAGAAGAAGAGGAAAAAGAGGACAGCGCGAAAGTCATCAAAGTAAGTACTAAATCAATGGATGTTTATCTGTCTTCTAAAGGCGGAGTTATAGATTCGGTTTATTTAAAAAATTATAAAGTAACCTTTTTCGCGATAGATAGGAATGAACCACTGCTTTCAACATCGATTATAACATCCAAAAACCCCGTGTCCACAGAACCGATCGATTTTAAAGCCAGAGTAGAGGATAAAAGTTCGGAAAAGAAAGTCATTTTTTCTTATATGCTGGACTCCGTTGAAATGAAAAAAATCTATACGTTTCCAGATTCCTCCTATCTCATAAATGTGGAATGTTCCCCGCGAGCGGAATACCTTTACGAAATCGGTGTTTTTGACACCGGAGAAGAATTTTCTCGTGAGTCTTATTACAGCGGCGCGGTTTACTACGCCGGAGGAAAATCTTACACTGTAAAAAAAGGAGATTTATTCAAAGGTTCGAATGAAGATGTCTCCGGAGCGATAAGCTGGGTAGGATACAAGACAAAATATTTTCTCAGCGGTGTGGTCCCCGAAAATTATCTGGAAGACTTCATCCTGGAAAAATCACCCGATCAACCACGAGTTTCGGTTCGCGCTGAATCCTACGCGAGACTTTATTTCGGACCTCTTAAATTTTCCGTACTCTCCTCTGTAAAAGAAGGATTGGAAAACGCCATATATTTCGGATGGCCTATTATAAGACCTATAGCAAAGTTTATCTACAACTTTATGGTATTTCTTCATAAATATATAGATAATTACGGATTGGTAATAATTGTATTCGTAATATGCCTTGTTCTTGTCCTTTCCCCTCTTACATTGCACCAGACCAAATCCATGGGCAAGATGAAAGAACTACAGCCAAAAATGCAGGAAATCAGAAAAAAATACAAAAATGAACCTCAACGCATGAATCAGGAAACAATGAAATTGTATAGAGAAACCGGCTTTAATCCATTTTCAAGCTGCCTTCCGATGTTCCTGCAAATGCCTATCTTCTTTGCCCTGTTCCAGGTATTAAACGGATCCATCGAGCTTAAAGGCGCGCCGTTTATTTTCTGGATAAAAGACCTTTCCCAGAAAGATCCTTACTACATACTACCAATCCTCACAGGTATATCGATGTTCCTTCAGCAGAGAGTAATGAGCCCGGCCAATCAGGACGACCAACAAAAAATCATGTCTTACCTTATGCCCGTATTCATAACCTTTATTTTTCTAACACTTCCTTCAGGTCTAACTCTGTATTTCTTTACTTACAATATTTTAATGTTAGGCGTTCAAACATTTATTCAAAAAAGGACTTAGGAGGTCTGATTATGGTTAACCATGAAATAGAAATAGAAGCGGAAAATCTTGAAGAAGCCATAAAAAAAGGCTTAAAAGAACTTTCTCTCCAGGAAAAAGAACAAATGGATTGGAAAGTCTTATCCGACAAAGAAGAAAGCCCGGTAAGACTGAAAGTCAAGAAGAAAGAAACTCCTCCGGAGAGTTCCCCTAAAGTAGAATTGGTCAGAAATGAAATAAATACTATGCTTGAAAAACTCGGTACCACGGGAAAAATAAGAATAGAAAAAGATGACGATAAGTTATACGTGGATATCAGAACTAAAGATATGGACGGAATGCTGATAGGAAAATCCGGTAAAAATTTAGAATCGTTCCAGCATCTTCTGTCAAGAATTATTCACTCCAAAGATAACTCCATAGATCTTGTTATCGATATCGCGGGTTACAGAAGAAAAAAAGAAAAAACACTCACCACAAGAGCGATAGCTTTCGCCCATGAAGTCAGAAGATCTAAAAGAGAGTATATTTTCCAGCCTCTTCCGCCGTCTCTGCGCAGGTCTATTCACCTCGCGGTTTCAGATATAAAAGGAGTAAGGACCTATACAATTGGCGATACGGAAATGAAAAAAGTTGTCATCGCTCCTGCCAGAGAATAAGAAAAACCGGAGAGGAAGCTGTAAAATAAGTTTTCGCGCACTTTTTTTAACTTTTTTGATAGTAAACAAATAAAATGAATAAATCGTTTGAAACTATTTGCGGTATAAGTACACCGGTCGGTCGCGGCGCCATTTCTATTATTAGAATAAGCGGTGAAAAAGCCATAGACACAGTAGAAAAAATTTTTGCTCCCGGTAAAAAATTAATAAGAGCTTCGGGGAATTCAATAGTTCACGGTTGGATCCAAATCCCCGATAGCAAAAAGAAATTAGATGAAGTGCTTCTTTTTGTTTTTAAAAACCCAATATCATATACGGGTGAAGATATGGTCGAAATTTCTTGCCACGGCGGAATTTTAATACCAAAGAAAATCACACAATTGCTTGTTGATAACGGCGCGAGAATGGCTGAGAAGGGAGAATTCACGAAAAGGAGATTCTTGAACGGAAAAATGAGCCTTCTGGAAGCGGAAGCGCTACTGGATGTAATAGAAGCTAAAACAGAAAAAACTTTATTAGTCGCGGAAGAAAATTTAAAGGGGAAACTTAATAAAGAAATAGAAAAAATAAAAAATAGTTTTTTAGAAATAAAAACCACTATAGAAGCCAATCTTGATTTCGGAGAAAGTGATATTCTTTCCTTTGATCCCCGGGAATTAATCGTCAAAATCAAAAACCTTAAAGTCAAGTTAAAAAATATCGCGAATTCTTACAAAAGGGGAAGAATTTTATTCGATGGGTTCAAACTGTCTATAGTAGGAAAACCAAACGTGGGGAAATCCAGCTTATTCAACACGATACTTCAGGAGGATAAAGCGATTGTGACTGAAATACCGGGTACCACGAGAGACCTGTTAGAAGGTATAGTCGATATAGGAGGCTATCCTGTTGTCCTGCATGATATGGCGGGAATAAGACAATCGAAATCCAGCGTGGAAAAGATAGGCGTCGACAGGGCTATAAAGATGGTTCAACAATCAGACGGGGTATTATTCCTTCTTGACGCGTCAAAAAGAATCAGTAAAGCGGACAGAGAAATATTCAAAATTATTACTAAAAAACCATTCATTCTGGTAGTAAACAAATCAGATTTAAAAAAGAAAATAAAAAAAATGCCTTTTGACTGTGAAACGGTATGGGTTTCGGCAAAAAAGCACTCCGGAATCAGCAAATTAAATAAAGCTATTACAAAACTTATCGAAGAGATAATTCCCGACCACACAGAGGGAGGGATCACCTGCACCACAGATAGACAGAAGGAAAAAATTAAAAACGCGGTAAATTCACTAAACAGCGGACTCAAAATTATACAGAAGGGCAAAGACCTGGAACTTTTAGCTTTTGATATAGATGAGGCAATAAATTCTCTTAAGGAACTTACGGGTGAAATTACAAATGAAGATGTCCTCGATAATATATTCGCGAACTTCTGCATAGGTAAATGAAAAAATCAGATTTTTTATTCGAACTTCCGAACGAACTTATAGCTCAATACCCTAAAAAGAAAGGCACTTCCAGGCTCATGGTACTCCACAGAAACTCGGGAAAGATAGAACACAAAACTTTTTCCGATATCACGGATTATTTAAAAACTGAAGATTGTCTGGTATTAAACAATTCAAAAGTAATTCCGGCAAGAATAAAAGCGCGTAAAGCTTCTACCGGTTCTAAGATAGAAATTTTGCTTGTCGAAAAAAAATCCGATAATTTATGGAAAGCGCTGGTTTTCCCCGGGAAAAAAGCAAAGATCTCGGATGTAATAACCATCGACGATAAAGTAAAATGTACAGTCCTGGAAATCGATAGTGAAACGGGAGAGAGGATACTAAAATTCGAAGGTGTAAACGGGAATCTCCTGGACTATGGGCAAACGCCTCTGCCTCCTTATATAAACCGCGCGCCGGAAGATATCGATATAAAGGGTTATCAGACAATTTACGCGAAAAAGGACGGTTCGGTCGCGGCTCCCACAGCCGGCTTACATTTTAATAAAAAAACCCTGGATGAATTAAAGAAAAAACGCGTCAAAGTCGCGGAAGTTACTCTACACGTCGGACCAGGAACATTTCGTCCGGTACGCGGCGAAAACCTTGAACAACACAAAATGGAAAGTGAAGTTTTCTCAATGACTAAAGAAACTGCTTCTGTAATCAACGAAACAAAAAAGAGCGGAGGTAACGTACTCGCTGTCGGAACCACCACAACCAGAGTACTTGAAACGTCAGCCTCGGGAAGAGGAAAACTAACGGAAAAAGAAGGGAGAACCGAACTCTTTATTTATCCGCCTTATAAATTTAGAATCGTCGACCATTTACTTACAAACTTCCATCTTCCGGGCTCGACTCTAATCATGCTGGTTTCGGCTTTCGCGTCGCGCGAAATGATTTTAAAGAGTTATAGGGAAGCGATTAAGGAAAAATACAGATTCTATTCCTACGGCGACGCAATGCTGATACTTTAAAAGAGTCATTAGTCACTGGTCACCGGTCATCAGTCAAAACAAAACCCAACACCCACCATAAAACCATTAAACCACAGAGCACACAAAGAGAACAAAATTGTTAGAGAGTTAGAGCGTAGGATTTTAATTTTGATTTATGAATTATGAATTTTTAATTTTTCCCTAAAACCTAAAACCAAATACCTGATACCTGTTTTTTATGCATTTACGCTTCCACGCACCAACTAAATTAAGTAACAATAAATCGCACAAATAGCACGGATATTTTGCAGGTCTTTAAACCCGAAACGCTAAACTCGAAACACGGAACAAAAACATTATTGCATTCACTTTATCATTCAAAATTCAACACTCAAAATTCAAAATTAGTAAACTCCTATTCCCTGCCTTCGATTATCCTCACCGCGTCCATGGGGATATAAACCTTTTCCGTCATAGGAGCGTAAACAACGATACCCTTTAACTCGTAAACCTCATCTCCCGCCATTAATATATTTTTGTTTATGGGAAGCTCGAAAGAGTCTATTTTTAAAACAGGATTTGCCGAATCGGATTTATCTAAATCGCAATCAGAAAAAACGTCTCCTGCCTCCACAAAGAGATCTTTGTTTGTTTCGTCAAGATCAAAACCTAAAGCAGAGGCGGCAATTTTAGCTAAATCCGTGTTATCGTATAGACCCACGGGCATACCCGGACCGTATGCCCACAGAGGCACATCTTCGCCGGTATGATTATGAGAAGTCCACCCTATTACCGTGTAATTTTTGCTTATTACTTCACCAATAGCATAGTTTAAAGAAGTCCCGTTATCTGTAAGTTTTTTTATCTCTTTATAATCCTCTTTTGTAATACCGATCCCCCACCATTCATTTATTTTTTTTGACACATTCGCGTAAGAAAAATCGTTTCCTATTTGATATTCTAAGGCTCCGGCTGTTATTTCCATTCTCTCTAAGGGGTCGATTAAATCCTCGACCTTTGTCGCGCTATACGGTGCTTTAGTATAACCGTGCCCTATAGTCATACCTCCGCAGTTATGATCAGGGAAAGCCAACACAAGAGTTTCTTGATTCGTTCTCGCGAAACCCACAGCTACTTTAACCGCTTCATCGAAAGCCAGAAAGTCCGTTATCATGTATATTGGGTCATTGGCATGCCCCGCCCAATCGATCTGACTGCCCTCTATCATAAGAAAAAAGCCATCCTCATCCCGGGAAAGTAGTTCTATAGCTTTAGCTGTCATCTCAGCCAGAGAAGGCTGCCCGGACGAAAACTGGCGCCGATCTAAATCGGCCCGCATGTGATTCATAGCGAAAACTCCCCACACTTTTCCGGAAGAAACACCCAGCATTTCTTCTCTTTTCTCAACAATTTTATAACCCTTATCTTTTAAAATTCCCTGGAGGTTTTCTCCGTCGGTTCTTTTCCCTCCTTCGTTTATAGGCAGAAGGTGTTGTTTTCCTCCTCCGAAAGCGACGTCCAGGTTTTCATATACCATTTGCTCAGTAATTTCATTATATTTATTTCTATCGTCTACGTGACAGGCAAAACCAGCCGGTGTCGCATGGCATATTGTGCTTGTGGCTACAAGACCAACAGCCTTGCCTTTTAATTTTGCCCCTTCCAGTACCGTAGCCAGAGGCTTATACTGAATTTCTTCCCGGGGATCTTCAAATATGGTTAAAACATCTTCAGCTCTCGAACCTACACTTAAAAACCCGACTGTAGTTTTATGCCCGGTCGCGAAGGCCGTAACTGCGGCAGCCGAACCGGTAATAACCGAATTTGCCATGTAGGTTTTAACCGCTCCAACCAGTATACTATCGAGAGTTAAAGGGGCTCCCTTTTTCCATCTTGCCAGCGTTTGCAGACTGCTCGAACAGCCATCCGGCACCATCATTATTACGTTTTTTACGGAATTTTTTTTCGAGAAACGGCCTGAAGCATATTCTTGTAATTGTCTGTTCAGTATTATATATAAAACAGCAATTATTAAAATTACAGAAAAAACTATCCTCAAAACACTTTTAAAAGTTTTATTCATTTTCTACTCCGTAAAAATACATAATAAAAGATTAAAAAGCAAGTGTATAAATAACATCAGATAATTTTATTTTCACTTTAATAATAAAAAATAAACAAAAAAAACGACAAAATAAAAAAATACCTTGACAAAAGGTCTTAAAATCATTACAATAACTGAGCAATGAAGAAATGGACGTTACTCTTTATTACAAATAAAGGGAAAGTGAGGGGTATACCTTTAAATGAGCGGGTAGTTTTCTATACAATCGTATTGTTAAGCACATTCCTTGGGGCTTTCACATACATTACAATAGAAGGAACTAAAAGAAAAGCTCTTTTAGATGAATACAATAGACTGGGAATCAAGAAGAATGAATACTTCCAGAAACTTATTGACATAAAAGAAAACGTCACATTTCTTCAGGAAAATTTATTCCGCGTAGGCGAGTATAATGAAATTTTGTCTTTAACCGGCAAAATGGAACCCGTGAATATGTCCACCAAACAGATGGGTGTCGGCGGGTTTCCGCAAGGTAAAGAATTTTACTCTCTTGATCTGGATTCCAGCGTTAAAGGATTGGAAAAACAAATCAATAAAATTCAAAATCTGGTAGAACTCGAAAAACAATCCTTTCAAAAAGCGGGCAACAAATTAGAACAATTAAATGACAGGCTTTCACATGTCCCGTCGATCTGGCCCGCCCAGGGTTACATAACAAGCGGTTATGGTTGGCGCAGACATCCGATTACGGGAAAACGTGAATTTCATTATGGTTATGATATAGCAAACAGACCATACACAACAATCGTGGCTACAGCAGACGGCACAGTTGCTTCCGTCAGGAGATACGGGGGTTACGGGCTAATAATCGAAATCGATCATGGTTATGGTTTTACAACAAGATACGCGCACCTTGCCCGCGCATATGTAAAAAAATGGCAAAAGGTTAGAAGAGGAGAAAAAATCGCAGCCATGGGTTCATCGGGGTTCGTAACAGGAACCCATTTACATTACGAGGTCAGAGTTCTTGGGCGTACAGTAAACCCAATGAATTATTTCGATACTTACTCTTATACTTATTAGTTTTCTCAAGTGTTAAAAACTTACTCTCTAACATTAAAAAGAGACGAAAATATCGTTATTCAAAATTTTGATTTCACGTTGAATAACGGCGAAAAAGTTATAATTGTAGGACCGACAGGGGCAGGAAAAAGCACTCTGGCCCTGGGGCTGGCGGGTATAATCCCAACCCCACCCGGTAGTATAATTATAGATTCCAAAGACATCGTAGATTTTGACTTAAAAGATCTGCGAAAAAAAATAGGAATTGTTTTCCAGGATCCGGAAACCCAATTTGTGACCACTGATGTCCGCCGGGAAATCGGTTTCGGTCTTAGAAATATCAAAAATGACGTCGAGGAAATAAAAGGAATAATCGATTCTGTTATAGAGAAATTCGGCCTGGAACACATTCTGAATAGAGATCCCTCTTCCCTCTCGGCGGGAGAAAAACAAATGGTTTCCATAGCCAGCGTTTACGTTATGCAGCCGGAATATATTATATTCGATGAAGTGACTTCCTACCTGGACAGAAAATCGAGAGAAAAAATATATGAAATATGGGAAAACACAACCTCTTCTCTTTTAATTATCACTCAAAACTTTCGGGAAATAAGTTTTGGGGAAAGAATTATTCTTTTAGAAAAAGGGAAAATAAATTTTGAGGCTAAAACAGAAGACCTCGAAGGCAGTTCTCATTTTTCATACGATTCCGCCTTTTATAATTTATTACGCAAGAATAAAGATAGAATACCGGAATACGACCGGATTCTGGAGATTTTAAAGTGATCGTCTTAAAAAACATTTATTTCGGTTACGAAGGAACGGAAGTTATCAAAAATTTTTCCGCTTCTTTCGCTTCAGACGAAACGCATCTGATTGTCGGACCCAACGGAGCCGGAAAAACCACACTCGGTTTCCTGATAAAAGGGCTTATTAAACCGACTCACGGAAGAATCTTTTCTCCCAGAAAAAAAATCTCCGAATGGAGAAAAAAGATGGGGTTACTCTTCCAATTTCCCGAGGATCTCTTTTTCAATGAAACTGTTTACGATGAAATAGCCTACGGAACAAAAAGATTCGGAATAAAAGATACAGCCCAAAAAATCAACAACATAATCGATTTTCTGGGCTTAGACCGGGAAATACTCAATCTTTCACCCTTTGAGCTTTCTTACGGAGAAAAAAGAATGGTATCTTTCGCCTCTATACTGGTCTGGGAACCTCATTATCTAATACTGGATGAGCCTTTCTCCGGGCTGGACTGGCAATTTAAGAATAGATTGGCGGAAGTTATAGAAAGTTTAAAGGGAAGGGTCGGAATGATTATAATTACACAGGAACTCGATAATGTAATTCCTTTCGTAGAAAGGGTAAGTTTAATGGTAGATGGTGAACTAACTTTTTCTTCTCCCATAGAAGAAGCAAATTGGGACAGAGTATACGAGTCGGGTTGCGATATTCCTTCCGCGGTAAGACTGGCTAAGAAACTACGAGAAAAAGGAATAAAGTTTAATTCGGAAAAACGCCCTTATACTGTACCGGGACTCGTCGATTTATTAAAAAAATAAAATATTTATATAGCGACTTCGATTGCGTCGAGCAAAAGACTGAGATTGTAGGGCTTTTCAATGTAATATTTAACCCCGGCATCTATCATTTTCTGTCTGTATTCTTCATCCTTTATAGCGGTAAGAACAATAACCGGCGTATTCTGAGTATAAGCCAGGCTCTTAAGGTTTTCGAAAAAAGTGAATCCTCCTCCACCCGGTAAAAGCAAATCGAGGAGAACTAAATCCGGTTTTCCCTCACGGGCAAGCCGCATCCCCTGATCCACATCGTGGGCAATGAGAGTTTTGTACTCGGCTCTGTGTAAATCGTGCGCCAATATTTTTGTGAAATCCATATCATCATCCACGATCAATATTGTACCCACACTTTCACTCTTCTCTTCGACTTCTTTGTTTGCTGTATGTTCTTCTATACATCTTAATAATTCCTGAGCGTTATAGGGTTTCTCCAGATATTCGGCCGCACCCTCCTTCAGAACCTTTTTCTTTGTCTCCTCATCATGAACTCCCGTAAGGACTATAATCGGTATAGATTGGGTCTCGGGTATTTGACTCAACCTTTCTAAAACTTTCACTCCACCACCACCGGGTATCATCAAATCAAGAACAATTAAATCCGGAATTTCTTTTCTGGCAAATTGTACTCCTTGAATAGCGTCTCCAACACTCAAAACATCAAAATCGGCTGAACGCAGATGCCTGATTATCAAAGCGGAAAGATCATAGTCGTCTTCTATTATTAAAATTTTCTTTTTTCTCATCCCTAAAAAGAACTACCTTACCAGCTGCTCGAAATACTGCCGATTATCCGCCACTCGTCGTAGTCCTCTTCCTCGGTTTCACCATTATAGAAGTTTCTCTCTATATCGAAACTCAAACTCGCGAAACGTCCCATGTATAAAGAAGAATTCAAATATATACCTTTTTTAGAAGTTTCATCCGTTCCCGAAGAATTATTAAAACCGATTCCGTTTGTCCAAATCTCAAAAAAAGTATAAGATGTACCCAGATCTAAAGACAGAATTTCATCATCCATATCTGGATAACTGGTTTCGGAATAATCCACCGCGACAGAAAAGGTCAACGGAAAAGCGAAGCTAACTTCATCGCTTACAGAAACGGCTCTACCTGAATAATTATTGGCATCATCAAGGTCTTCATAATTCTGATACGAGAAGAAAAGGTTTATATAGTTGTTTACATTCGACAAAGAAAAACCATATCCCGTACTAACGGAAAACATATCGCTGCTTCGATCGAGTCCCAGGGAATCGTTTCTCTCGGTATAAGGGCTATAACTTAGCTGCAGATAGGGCAAATTTACAAAATTGAATCCCACTCCAAACTCGTAAGCGTTAAAAGCTGTAGTCGATCCTTTCATTCCCAGAAGATTATCCGTTTCTTTCTCTAGAGAACCATATAAAAACATATTGCTGTTGAAAAGATTTTGCCTTATGCCCGTTTCGTAGTAAAAAACATCATTTCTCAAATAAGGATTACCGAAAGACTCGAATCCGGGGCCCACCATCCCGACGGATCCTGAAATTTCAGTATCGTAAATGGTCAAGCCGGATTCAACCTGAAACGCGAAATCAAACGAACTGCTCATTCTGGGATGAAATGTTCCCGTAAGGAAAGAAGGCACTCCTTCGAGAGCTATCTCAGGCATTCTTATATCTCTGGTTACTTCCGTACCCGCGACTTCAGACTCTATATAAAATCTGTTGCTAAAAAGATCTAACCTGAAATCGACGCCGGCAACATAATTTTCCATGGGCTTAACCATTTCCAGACTATCCGTATCGCTGTAAGCGGGTATGAAAAGAGGATCCACGGAAGTCGAATCGTCTCCTGAATACATATAGATAAAATGTAAATGCGAAGATTCCTTTCTACCGAAACCTATGTTAAAAGCAGTTAAACTTCTTTCATACGAATATTCGGTATAGGTTGTATCGGACCAATCCACACTCCTCTGCAGTTTTCCCATCGTCCCTTCCAGATGCAGAAATCCCGGATTAAGTTCTACAACCCCGCCGGAAACAGGCACTCCGGAAAGAGTATGCGTGGTAAAGGTCGGATAACAGGTTCCGAACTCGACATTGGAAATAGCAAAAACAAAACTCGGAACATTAACCCTGTCCCTCAACATTTTTTCCGGCTGAATACTTATCCGGTATTTATTAAGCGCCTGACGAAACTCCGATTCCAAAGAATTTAAATAAAAATTGAAATTTATGGGCATTTCAGCGATTGATATAGTGGGACTGACCGTAAACCGGACCTGAGAAGACGGATCTATAAGGGTGTCTCCTTCTATACTATTATACTCCCCGTACAGGCTGGCGGAACCGGAAAATTCAACCAAATCGGCATAGGAAACAAAAGAAATTAAAAAAACAAGCAACATTAGCCTTTTCATCTTTCAGCCGTTCTCCGTTTTATTTCTTCTTATCAAGAGGATCCGGAGGCATTTTTGTCTTTCCCAAAGGATCAGGAGGCATCTGTAATTTGTTTACTTTTATGGTAGCGTCATTTAGCTTATTCCAGTTACTGGGAGCAAGCTGCTGCCACTCCTTTCCGGAAATGTTTAACGTCCTTACCGGCATCTTTGTTTTCTTTCCATCTGCAACCTGTGTGATTTGAAGATTACAGGTAACAGGGCCTTTTTCTCCCCTAAGAAGCAGCGCATCACGACCCTCCGATAATCGCAGTCTTACGGGTGAAGAACTCGGGGCTTTCAGGTTTGTCACTTTAAACAATCTTGCCACTTTAGAACCGGGAACTTTCTGATGCAGTTCCAATTCGAATTTTGCCGCCCCTCTTCTGCTGCTCAGTTTTAATTCTTGACTGTGAGTCGAGAGTCTCTTTATCTCGAAATTATCCCTGCCGCTCGAACCGCCAGGCGTGGAAAGTCTTATCACATTATCCCCACCGGCTATTTCAAACTGATATTTCTTCCCTGTCGAGGCAATCTCAAAGTTAAGATTCTTTCCGGGATAACCGCGAGTAAAGTAAATCTCGGGAGCATTCTTCGTCCTTCCGGGCCTTTTTCGCCTCACAGAAGCAAAACTAATCGGCATCCTGATTATATTTTTTAGTTTAACCGACGGATTATCTTCTATGTCGGATAACCGGTTATGCGAACTGGCGTTTGTCTTATAGAACTTATGGCCCTCGTCATCACTAATCTGAGAAATACTGGCACCCGTAAGAAAAACGTCGTTCAATGCATCCTGGGCACATCCGAGCTGAAGAGGATTACGCGAAGAAGGTTTTACAACCGACATAGGAGTGGCAAATATATACCCCCCGCCTGACGAACCCCAGGTCTCTGAAGCGTCGAACTGATAAGACCAGCTGCCGCTACTCTTATTTATCTCGATATAATTTTCATGATTATCGTAAAAAAGAGAATCGTGAGGATACCATTTGTTCGGGTCATATATGTAAATATAGCGTTTCGAAGATGTTTCTTCCACCTTATAAGGTATCAATGTATGACCGACAAAACTTAAATCTCGAACAAGAGTTACAAGAGGCAAGTCCCCCATAGAAAGATAATACTCGATCTCTGTATAGGCATAATTAGGATCGGTAACATGAGGACTCGTTGTTAAATCAGCATTATCTAACATCCACATAATACCCGCGTGACTCCATTCATGGCACTGCATAATCGTTATAACAGTGTCCAATTTTGGCGAAGCGGGACCATCGAAATCACCCGAATATGTATAGACGGGTTTGCAAAACCCCATATGTCCTTCTTCTTTGTATATTATATTGGCAAGCAAACTCATACCAAAACAGTTGCCCGCCGTAACCGCGAACGCCGCATTGTAAGCCTTGTAAAACGCGTAATCCAGAGGAGGAATTTGGGCTTTAGCATCGTTAGAATCAGTACAAATGCCAATATAACTCCTGACATAAATTTCCCAGGGCAAAATAGTGTTGCCCCCTCCGTCTTCGAAATAGGTAGTATTCTCAAATCTCCAGCAGTGTTCTTCAACAAATTCATCTCCTGCGTAAGACGGAATTGCCAGAAAAACAATAATCAACAAAGTTAAACTTAATGTTATTTTTCTCATTTCCTCCCCCTCTTAAGGCGTTGCCTTACCGTTTTTGGCAGTTGAAACGAGCGACCTGTTACCGTTTTTAGCAAAATACTGAACCTTATACCAGTAATCCTTATTAGCTACTATCTTATTATCCAGAAACTTACTTACCTTTATAATCGGACTGATCTGTCGATAACCTTCGGCGGGATCAGAACTCCTGAATACCACAAAACCGATGTATTCCTCTTTATATTCGGGTTTCCACTCGATTAACAGCGCGCACTCGCCAGAAGGCTGATTAACCTGAAGATCCGTAGGTGTGGGCGGAGGACCTATATTGTACGCGTAAGTTTCTATGGGAACCGAAGGGTCTCCTATGTTGCCGCCGTAATCCACGGCTCTGACTCTGTACCAGTACACTTTCTTTTCTTCAACAGTAGTATCCATGAAAGAAAAAACCGAATCGGCAGCCCAGATATTGGTCGCCGGTATATCCTCACAGGATATCGCCGTATCGAATACTAAAGAATCACTTATTCTCTTATAGTCACCGTTTTCTTTTTCCGATCTCTCAACTATAAATCCGAATAAATCCTGAACGGGTGAAGATATCCATTCGACCTTTATAGCCCTATCCCTCGCCTTTAAACCAGCGAGGACAGGAGGAGGCGGGGCTGTTTCTTCTCTTAACTTCTGACAAACAGATTTTGATGTATCGCTTAAATTCTGGCTCCTATCGTAAGCTTTTACAGTATATCTGTAACAGATAGGTGAACCGGGCGGCACGGTAAAATCTTTGTATCTAAGACTATCGGAATGATCCAGATTGCCGACGAGATGCGTCGGATAAGGCTGCCAGACCCATTTCGTACATACCGGCTGGGTGCTAACTGCATGACTCAACTTCTGCTGTTCATATTCGACACAGACAGAATCTCCTCCGCAAACCCCTCTATATACATTATAACCGGCAAGGTCGGGAGGAACGGGATTGGGTTTCTCCCAGCCCAGAGCAATGTGATCGGCATGGCTTTTCGCTTTCAAATTACGAGGCGGGTTCGGCGGTGTGGTATCGGGCAAATTATTCCCGGCAGAAGGAGAAAGCCCGCTGATATTTCCTGCGTTGTCTATACTTTTTACTCTGTACCAGTAAGTTTTTTCACCATACGCGGAGAAAATAGCCGGATCGGTATCCTTAAAGAAAGGAAAGGCTCCGAGTGTATCGGGCAACAGAGATTTAACCACAATACTATCGGCGAGAGAATCCGCATTCTCAAAGCGATAGATCTTATAACCCTGTACGCCGGACAATTCGACATGCCCCTTTCCATCATGAGTAACCTGATACCACCTGGGTTGAAGCCCATCAGGATAAGCCTCCACGGCAATTCCGTACGGCACAGCCGGTGGTGTTTCATCTACAGGGGTAGCAGGAATATTGGCGCTGAACATACCCGGTCTACCCAGAACATCGTAAGCCCTAACCTTGTATTGATAAGTCGTTCCGTTGTAAGGTCCATAGACCGAATCTGGAGCTACAACCTCATGCAAAGTCGGATAGCCTGTTCCGTCCCAGCGCATAAAATCGATAAAGCAGTTTTTCTCCGGAATCTTATTCTCTTTAAAATCGAGAGTACATTTTTCTACTATGTCCGCTCCGTTTATCTTAACAGGTGAAGCCGAAGCCGAACTCCTGTAGACGTCATAACCCGAAGCGGTTCCAATCTCATTCCATCTTACCATAACTTTGTTGTCACCGGCAATCGTACTGACTCCGGTGGGAGGGGGCAAAGGCTTAACAGTTCCGGCCACAACCACTGCTGTATCTATAGGTTTTATGTCTTTGATTAACTCTTCAGCCGGTCTTTTACCAGGAGTAAAACCGCGTTTAGCATCGGCGGGGGCTATCATGTACATATATTTCTTACCCACAACTACATTACTATCCACGTAAGCCTGACCCATGACAACTCCCACTTTCCAGTATCTGCTAGAAAGAGCCAATAAATCTTCATAAGTTTTACTCGTACTGGAAACAGAAGATATCGCACACGCGCTTTCATCAGGTGCCGGAGAAATCCCAAAAAATAGTCCGGGGTCGACTGCAGTGGGAGCCACAACAGAAGTTCCCTCAACTTTTGGTCCTGTAGTTTTAACTTTCTTTTTTGGGGGTCCGCGAAGTATATTAACTATCGCTTCCCATTCTGAGGAACCCGCTGGTATAACTTTTTTAATATCATCACAATCACTCATAAGCTTAATCGGCTTTGAATTTATAGGTAAAACGGAAACTCTACCGGAAGGAATTTCCCTTCTATAAAGATTATAAGCTTTAACCCCTTCCTTCTGCTGCCACTTTAACAATATAAAAGTTTTCCCCGCTACGACATCACCGCTTATAGCGTAAAGAAAACCGGTTTCTGTGGGAGCGAAAAGACCTTCCAATAAAGAAGGATCTATTTTTTTATCTATACCTATACCCAGTTCCTTTAACTTGCCTTCATATTCTTTTACAGCACCTATCTTTCCGGCAACCGCCTTTACCTGAGCGGCAAGAAGCGCTAACTCCTTTCCAGCCGCCCCATCGCCATGCTCTCCATCGTCATAGACTTGTTTCATTTTGCCGAGAACAAGATCCGCGTCTTTTCTAGTCCACTTATACCATTGTTTAACCTGGTCTTTTTTGAATTTCTCAAACTTTGCAGCCCTACCTTTTGCCAGGGATGCCATTTCCCCCTCTTTCAACTCTTTCTCTTTACCGCTTTTTTTGTCTTTGAAGTTTAAACTTCCTCCTATCATCTTACACTCTACTTTTTCTCCGATAAAAGACTGTTCAAACTCCGTACCCGAGATTCCCGAAATAGAAACCGGGGTCGCGACCTCCAGAGATTCTCCCTTCACCAACTTTTTAACCTTAGCCCATATTCTGCCAAAGGAAAGGAATACGGACCTTTTCTTCTCGCTGCTTGTAGTAGCAATTCTTGTGTTAGCATCCAGATAAAGCATAGTACTGTCAGAGTAAAGAATCTCGGCTTTAGAACTATCTCCCGCAATGACTGTATCATTATCCATTAATTCCATACCTATTGCAGGAGTGATAGTTGTATCTGCCCTTTTCACTACAACGTCATTAGTGTAGACATTCAATACAGTCCCTAATAATATTATTAAAAACATCGATACCTCCTTATTCTATGTAGAAGCCGCCGCTTGAGTTTATTCCCGCGGTA
Source organism: uncultured bacterium (assembly GCA_964631335.1). Classification (GTDB taxonomy): domain Bacteria; phylum Hydrothermota; class UBA3072; order UBA3072; family UBA3072; genus JAFGHJ01. Next base: position 32,010 of record CAZVXD010000001.1, on the reverse strand, counting down.
ATATCTATTTCGCCGCAAATAACCCATAGCACGCATCCTCTAAGACCAAAAGTGCCTTCGAACCAGACAGGAGTTCCCAAATACATAATCAACTTTCCCCAGGCTGACGCGGAAACAAGCCCCCAGAGTATTTCTCCGTATATATAAACACCAACTACGCCGACAATTGTTATCCCCGGATCTACAGGGCTTGGAAGTCCATCGCCGGTATAACCATCCAGAAAAGCGCCGACACCGGCATATATTTCAACTCCCCCTTCGATTATCCCTGCCACTCCCACGGACAGTTCCACGTCGCCGAAAATATATACACCAGTCACACTGGGATTTATTTTATCAATATCGATACCAAACTTACGGCTTCCGCTGCTGCCCTCTTGAATAACCCATAACTGATCACTGGGAGCGTTATTTCCTATGAACAAACCTCCGGAAAGACCGGCCCCGAATGTAATAGTGGAAATATTAACCGAGAGTCTCCCCTGTATATAATTCACACCCGGGCTGAAGAACCAGTTGGCCTGCCCATCCGCTCCAATGTCCACGCCTAAAGCGCTCAGATCGAAAGCCCCTTTTATTTCACCTTCCACACTTCCCGCACTTCTGTCCGCTTTGAAAAATACGCTTCCGGTCATTTCCAAATCAGCACCGAAAACATATAAGTACATCATACCGTCGATAGAGAAAGTCGTAATATTAGGCGTAACCGACATCATAACGTCCAGACCTGCTCCGCTTCTTGGAGCGAGTATACCTCCGCCGATAGTTGACTCCATCCTGGCGCCCAACGCGATGCGCTCGAGTTCGTCTCCTTTAATAACCGCGCATCCCCATATCTCATTTAACTTTTTCAAGTCCACATCCAGCATCAATAAATCGTGCTGCGCTGTCTCCAGAACACATATTTTTATATATAAACTATCAAGTTCGATCTCGGCATTGACGGGAGAATCAGTAAAGAAATCAAAGTCTACCGCCCCTCCGCCTATAAATCCGTTCTGATCGGTAGCATCGTAACCTATCTTATCGAAATCCATCTCTGCGACACCCGATCCCCAGTTTCTAAACAGTCCGAACTCCTCCGGATCTATTGTGACGAGACGCCCATAGAAAGGCGGAGAGGACGTAGAGTGTTTAGCATCATGGACTGTGATTAATGTATCGGGTTCTCCGAAAAAGTTGAAGTGTATACCGCATCTAACCACAAGTTCTCCCGGCTTTGAAGCATTGAATTTCGAGAGCCCTGCGGAATCAAGAGTGATCGGAAATCCGTCGAATTTCTGATGTGCCGCGTTATGGTTGAAATAAAATTTTCCCAGATCACCGTCAGCGAGCATCTCACCCCAGAGTATATTAAATCCTTTGCTGAAATGTACGGGCTCATGAATCTCAGCGTTAGTATAAAAAATTTCTCCTACTCTCACACTGATAACCCCTCTTTCCGAAGTCAAACCCACTCCCCAGTAATCGAGAAGAAGTGTATCCCGGAAAAAGGCATTCCCGCCGGCAAAACTCGCGGTGGAAGAAACTCCCACTTCTCTGAAAGGAGGTTTTATATTTGAAGGGTAAGGTATTTCAAAATGACCTCTTAAATCGGTATTAAAAGAAGAATTACCCACGAACCAGAATTTCATAAAGGTCGTATCGGTCTCATTGTGCGTAAACGTCGTATTGAAAGGCGTACTCGCCTCATATCCGGATTTGCTCGTCTTGCCGAGGTTGACGCTCATATCAGGGGTTTCCACATCCGACGACAAAAATCCTCTCATCCCCTGCATCTCCAGATTAAACCAACCTTGATTTTTCCCAGGTTTACCAAGCGCGTGAGTCTGCACCCCAACGTTCTCGCACGAACTCATTTTTTCGAATTTCAAAGGATTATCAGCATCACTCGAATAAACTGTTAAGACATCAGAATCTCTCCTAAGACAGGGTACGATCAATCCTATCAAAGTATCCGGTCTCACGATATTAAAAGTATCTCCCTGCGCAACCGTATGGTAAGCGTAAGGCTTAGCAGGCAATTTAAAGAATGTATTACTCGCACGCAATCCAAAACCACCCCATTTCATTTCCCTGTTTATGTCAACATCGGCAAATAAGTCGAGCAGCGAATCCACGCGAAGCGAATCGTATGAAGCAATAATAGAATTACCTGAAGGGTCTATAACCCCATTACTATCTGAAGGCAAAACTATATTTCCGTTTAAGAATTTTCCTCCGTTTACTTTACATTTTTCTATTATGAGCTGCCCGTTAAACAAATTAACCCTGAACCCCATGGGAATTAAGGAATAGAAACTCCAGGTATGATCGAGCTGCAAAGTAGCATTAAAACCTCCCGGAGAAAGAACACCGTCATTAAAAGTATACTTGGCGTAAAGGTAACCCGTGTTACATGTATCCATCTCCGGCTGCTCTACGGTTTCACCTCTTTTCATTTTTATTTCCACTTTAGTAGGGGTAACAGTCCTGCTCAAATCTACCAGAACCTCATCTTTGGACTGAATGATTATTCCGGTTTCTCCCAACCTGTAGGGTCCTCTATCTTTTACGGTAAGTTCTTTATATATATCGGGAATCGGCGAAAGCCTCGAAACAAAAGGACCTATTTCCGCTGGCTCACAGCCCGTAGTATCGTATAGGCATTTAACCTTGACTCCGACCGAGCCACGCGCCGAATCGGGCCACATATGAATATCATGCACCGAAACATAATAGCCCTCCACTCCTACCTCTACGGTAGAGGAAAAACTCTCCTGGATTTCGCCGGCTGTAACATACGCGGTATCGTCTCCGCTGGTCCAGTCCGCCATTAAATTATCAAAATCGACGTCGAATTTTATTTCAGCGTAAACGAATATGGGACCACCTAAATGTCCGGGAAAGGCTTTCTGCAAAAAGAACGATTCTCCGCTGCCTGAAAGAGAATCTGTTGAAGAAGAAGTATAAGAAATGTTTTTTATCACAAAATCGCCTATTTTTATATAAGTAGGTCTAAGCATTGGCACCAATCCTTCCACTATTTCCGGCCTGAGTCCCCATACTTCGCTCATACCTCTATTTTCCCCAAGAGGCAAACCTTCCTCATAAAAAGCCTGCACCTGCCAGGCGTATTTTTTATCGGGGTCGAGCTTTCTGGCTCTAAGAGGATATTGGAAACTTGTCCTGCTTATTCTATCTTCTTCATACCAGGGTGGATTCGATCTCATAGCTTCCTCTTTTGTTTGTCCTTCGTAAATCTCCACAATCTTAAACTTATAAAGGACCCTTTCTCCGGAAGGTACTGGAGCGGGTTTTGTCCAGGTGAAAACCGGGCTCTTAATCTGCAAACCTCTTCCGGTTCTGGGGGAGATGAGTCTGGGGGGAGCCGCCTGACGAACCTCTACATGTATACACTGCTGCGCGAGTTCTCTGCCGGTAGAGGCGTCGATAAGATACAAGCAGGCATCATAACTTCCCGCGGGCACACTTCCCGTTCGGATGATAAACTCTTTGCTATCTTCCGCGTACCATTCTTCTCTTACATCTCGTACATCTCTCGCGGTTATTCTCTTAGTTCCCGTAGGGACCTGAAATTCATTCGAGTTTGCTCTGAACAACGGACCTCTTCTGGCCTCCCTGATCTCTCCGCGCAAATAAACCGTACGCTCTTCCCCCGAATTGTTAACTACATTAACTTGCCAGAGGTCTTCTATCTGCAATTGATTTGGTGGTGGTGGCTTAATCTGTAAAGAAAACTGTGCTTGAGCCGGAAGGCTTAACAAGACAAAAAACAACAGAAATAGTACAATCCTACCCTTCATAACTCCTCCTTCAAATTTTTAATTTAATGTTTCTGAAAAATCTTAGAAGTAAAATCTTAATAATTATTCTATGCACTTTCACGTCCTTTGTCAATACAGAAATTTGTTTGCCTTCCCCCCATTTTTTTATTAATTACATAGGTAAAAATCGGAGGCATTGCCATCCAGGAAAGCGTCTCGGAGGATGAGCGGGTATGGTTTTCAACTTTAAATCTCAGAAAGTGAGCGGGTACTGCTCAAGAAAAATGCCTCGGAAACCGAGCGGGCACGGTCGCCTAAGAAGTCAAAAGGAGCGAGGTTGAGAGACAAGCAGCAGTTTCCTCGCTGGGGAAACTGACTGCGGTTTTTCGAAAGTGTACCCCGAACGACAATCGCTGGGGAATTGACCACGTCCTTCTCAGACGGCAATGCCTACGATTATACAAACATTCGTAAATAGCTTATCCCGTCGCGAAATTCCTTATAAGTATCACGATAACTGACTGTGGATGTCGTAGCGCGAAAATTTTGGGGGGTTGCCAGAGAAAATCGTTTAACGATCCCCAGGTTTTGATGAGAATAGAGAAGAGTTTTTAAACAACATATATACTTTTTTTCCGTGTCTCCGTGTGCTCTGTGTGAGACTATTTTTCTCTGCGACCCTTATGTCTTCGTGACATAAAAAATCTTGTGATAATCTGTGAAATCTTGTGGTTCCCATTAGGTGTTGGGGGATTACGGTTCACAACTTGACAGACTTAGACAGAGACGTATTATTCAGTTATGAAAGTGCTGAATTTATTAATAATATTAACCCTGGGAACGCTTATCATTAAGTCCCTTATAGTTATTCTTAAAGACATGGAAGGGAAAAAGAAAATGGTGATGAACGGAATAATCCTCCTTTTCCTGGCTGTTCTCGTTCTATCTTCTATCTTGACCTTTTCTACCGGCAAGGACCTGACTGACAATTTCGGGGGAATAGTCGGTGGAGTAATAGCAAAAAGTCTGCTTGAAACTTTCGGAGTACTTTCCTATTTTCTTCCGATAATTTTTATAATTGCCGCTATCGCTCTATTCTCAAACAAAATCAAGTATGTCTTTTATCGGATCGGGGGGCTGTTTCTGTGGGTATTTTGTATTGCGCTTATGATCGTATCTATAAATCCTGCTTTCTCCGAGGTAGAAAAGGGAGAAATCGGTACTGTTATAGGCTCTTTTCTTATATCAAAATTGAGCTTTGGCGGAAGCGTTACTCTGATTTGTTTCTTAACCTTGTTAATTATTTACGCCTACCTGCAGCCATCCGTCAAGAAAATCAATATTGGCGCAATTATAAATAAAATAAAGAATCTCCTCCCTGAAAGAAAGGAAAAACCCGCTCCCGTAAAAAATGAAGAAGCAATTGTGCAAAAACCCGTTAAGGAAGAAACAAACAAACCAAAGATAGTAAAAAAAACACCCCATAAACCCGCTTCATCCCAGAAAATCACGGATGACTTCGGAAAACAGTTTCTTAACGCCCTCAAAGACCCTGTCGCCGTGGAATGGATGTCCAATGAAACCATAAATAACTATAAAAGCATATTAGAAGGCAAACTGGAAAGTTTCGGTATAACCGGAACCATAACGGGAGTCCTAAGGGGTCCGGTTGTCAGTCGCTTCGAATTTAAACCCGATCTGGGCATAAAACTATCAAAAATATCCAATCTTGCGAATGACCTCGCGCTGGCTCTCCACGCCGAAAAAATAAGAATCATAGCTCCCATACCCGGAAAAGGGGTTGTGGGCATCGAAGTACCAAACAAAAACAGAGAAACGGTATTCTTAAAAGACCTCATCGCGAACGAAAATTTTCAAAACAACAATTCGATTACCTACGTCCCGATCGGCAAAAATATAACCGGTAATCCTTTTTACTACTCGATTTCTCTAATGCCGCATATTCTTATCGCCGGAGCCACAGGTTCGGGTAAATCCGTATTTTTAAACTCGATAATTACCTCTCTCTTATATAAAGCCACACCTAAAGAAATACGTTTTATAATGATAGACCCGAAAAGAATAGAACTTTCTGTTTATAACGGAATACCTCATCTTATAAGAAGCGTCATAAATGATCAATCTACGGCACTACAATATCTACTCAAAAGCCTGGAATGTATGGAACAAAGATATAAAGAATTCGCCAGAGTAGGAGTACGAAACATTCAGGGATACAACAATAAAATAAAAGATAAAAAACCGTATATATTTATAATAATCGACGAACTCGCCGATCTGATGATGCGAAGCGGAAAAGACGTAGAAAACGCGGTAATACGACTTGCCCAGATGAGCAGAGCGGTTGGCATACACCTGATATTGGCAACTCAAAGACCGTCGGTAGATGTAATAACCGGCTTAATTAAAGCAAACTTCCCGGCGAGAGTCGCTTTCCAGGTTGCCTCGGGGCACGACTCAAAAACTATTTTGGACGCAAAAGGCGCCGAAAAACTTCTGGGTAACGGCGATATGCTCTTTGTTCCTCCGGACGAAGGAGTCGCCAAGAGATTACACGGACCTTATATCACAGTCGAGGAAGCCAGGAGAATAGTCTCAATAATAGGGCTTGAGCACCTGAGAAACTTAATAAAAAACCACTTCAAAAATCCTGACGGCATATGCGCTCTGGCGGAAGAAGAAGATATTCTCGACGTACTCGCGGACAGGACACTGCCGGGAGCTGCCGAGAGAATAGAACAATTCAGCAAACAATTAAATATTCGTTTAGGTATAGATGAAAATGAATTTACCGAATTTGTGGAAAAACTCGATTATTATCCACCCACAGAAGAGATAGAAGAATTCCTTTCAATAGAAGAAGGTATCGAAGAAATAGGAGAACTCGACGAACTTTACAGCGAAGCCAAAGAAATTATAATCGACCAACAGACCGCGTCGGTATCCCTTTTGCAGCGTAAATTAAAAATCGGCTATGCTCGAGCGGGCAGACTGATAGACCAGCTCGAAAAAACAGGTATTGTGGGTAAATTCAAAGGTTCAAAACCGAGAGAAGTTCTGGTAAAAAGGGAGAGATAGTATGATATTTCTGTTAATTTTGATTTCTTCGATATTATCGAATGTTTCGGAAAGACTGAGAGATGTAGAATCTATCGAATGTGATTTCTCAGAAGTTTTGCTTTTCCAGGGAGACACCTTAAATTTCAAAGGAACTGTTTACGCGTTAAGAGACAGAGCCAGAATAGACGTTTTTGAGCCGGAAAGAGAGGTTATGGTTTTCAAAGGTGATTCGGTCTTTATCTGGATAGAAAAAACCGATCAGATTTATCGAGAAAAAACCCCCATGGTTTTATACGATGTTTTATTTTCTCCCGAAAAAAGCTATATGGTGGATTCGGCCGGATCAGGCTGGGTACATCTTTCTCCCCTTAAAGGCGAAAACAATTATCCCATTTCCGTAAGATTTAATAAAAATCTCCTGCCGGAAAAGATAACCTTTATTCAGGAAACCGGAAAGGGAATGTTTAATTTTAGTTCATACAGGTTAAACAAAAAATATCCTGAAAATTTTTTCTCTTTAGATTTACCTGTAGAGGCAAATAATCCGAAAAACGACTGATGTCTGATAAACCCGACGGAAAACTTTTACTACTAAAGAATATCGCCCTGGAAGCGGGGAAAGTACTAATGAAATATTTTCGAAGTGACTTCAAAATCGAAAACAAAGAAGGGAGTGAACTTCTAACCACCGCGGACAAAGAATCTGAGGAACTTATTATCTCCGCTATAGAAAAAGAATATCCCGGTGTGGAAATAATAGCTGAAGAAACAAAACCGGAAAACAACCGGGGAAAAGAGGCTTTTATTATCGACCCTCTGGACGGAACCAATAATTTTTCTTACGGCATACCTGTTTTCAGCATTTCTCTCGCTTATCAGTCAGAGGATAGCCTGGAAATAGGTGTTGTTTATGACCCGGTTCATAAAGAATTATTTTACGCCGAGAAAGGGGAAAAAGCTTTCTTAAACGACTCTCCAATCTCGGTTTCAAAAAGGAATAGTTTAAGCGACTCGATTCTCGCAACAGGATTTCCTTATATAAAAAAAACAGAAAAAGATTCAAACATACCTGAATTTTCATCACTCCTGATGAAATCCAGAGGCATCAGACGTTTGGGTTCAGCGGCTCTCGACCTCTGTTATGTCGCGTGCGGCAGACTCGACGGCTACTGGGAAAAAGGTCTCAAGATATGGGATCTTTCAGCCGGAGGATTGATTGTCGAGCAAGCAGGCGGAAAAGTTACGAATTTTTCGGGGAATAAATGGGACTATATGAGTGATAATATTATCGCTTCGAACGGATCGATCCACTCTGAAATACAAAAAACGATAAAGAAAATATGAGCAGACCTTCATGGCATGAGTATTTCATGCAGATAACCGAACTCGTAAGTACCAGAGCCACCTGTCTTAGAAGAAAGGTCGGCGCAATTATCGTAAGAGACAGACGCATACTAACTACCGGATACAACGGACCTCCGGAAAACATCATACACTGCGAAGAAAGAGGAGGATGCCTCAGAGATAAACTCAAAATTCCTTCCGGTCAGAGAATGGAACTGTCGAGGGCGATACACGCCGAACAAAACGCCATAATACAGGCGGCTAAAGTCGGAATTTCCATACAGGATTCCACTCTTTACGTTACCACTCATCCCTGTTTTACCTGTGCTAAGATGCTTATAAACGCCGGAGTAAAAGAAATTATCTACAAAGATGGTTACCCGGATGAATTCGCGAAAGAGATACTCGAAGAAGCAGGGGTTAAAGTGAGCAAGTTCGACGAGCTTGTAAAGAAAAACAAATAAGATGGGTAGTCAGTCAAGAAGTCTCTGCATCTAGAGTTTTGGGTTACGAGTTTAAAGTTTCGGGTTTTTTAAAAAATAAATATGGGAAAAATAGAAAAATTTGAAGACATAGAAACATGGAAAAAAGCGAATTCATACATTTTTTAGCCATAGCAAAAGGGTCTGTTGGGGAAGTTAGAAGTCAATTGTATATTGCTTTAGATCAAGATTATGTTACTCAGAAAACTTTTAGGGAGTTAATTGGTTTAACTGTAGAAATTGGAAACCTGATAGGTGGTTTAATAAGATATTTACGAAAAACCGATATCAAAGGCAACAAATTCAAATGAATACACAACACGAAACACGAAACACACAACACGAAACACTTAAATTCTGGTTGTTTATTTTTGCTACGTGCAATTTAAGTCTTTTTTCTCAGGATTTTGAAAAACTTTCATACGGCAAATTCACGGATGTGGAGGTTAAGATAAAAACATTTCTGGGAGATTTTTCAAGAAATTACTACGGGAATATAGCTCCGGCGAAGCTCGATATCATCTGGAAAAAATATTTAGGGAGCGGAAAGACACTGGTTTCCCGTGATGAAGGACCGGTAACCTGGTCAGGGTGCGGATGGACAGGTCAACCGCTTCTGGTAATAGAAGACGGAAAAAAATATTTGATACAGGGAGCGTACGACCATAAACTGAAAAAGATCGATGCCGAAACCGGAGAAACGGTCTGGGAATACGAATACGATGACGTGCTGAAAGGAACGGGCACGATATGGGAAAATAAATATGCCAGAAATTTCGGTAAAAGCCTCATAATTCTACAGGGCAGCAGGAGAGGGGTCAAAAATTCTCTATCTTCTTCTATAATCCCGAGTTTCAGAGCTGTATCTTATTTCTACGGTACGGAATACTGGAGACTGAATGTAAAAAGAACCGCAAGCTACAGCAGAGACGTGGACGCTTCTGCTCTCATTCTAAACGATACCGTTTACATAGGATTGGAAAACGCGATATTTACGGTTTTAAACCCGAATCCCGACAGCGTGGTTAAAAAAGACGGAATAGAACAGCCGAAAATATACCAGGAGATCAACCTCTACGATAACAAAGATATAGCCAGTCACAGGGGAAATCTGGTTACCGAATCTTCTCCATGTATCTTAAACGGACGGATTTATATAACAGCGGGATCGGGTCACGTTTACGGTTATAATCTTGAAACAAAAAAAATCGATTGGGATTTTTATATAGGTTCGGACCTGGAAGGTTCACCTGTGGCAACCGAAGACAGCCGCATACTGGTTACCGTCGAAAAACAGTATATAAGAGGAAAGGGTGGCGTGTTTAAACTGGACCCTTCAAAAAATGAATCCGAGGCGGTTGTGTGGTATTTCCCGACAGACAACGTAAAATTAGCGGAATGGGAGGGGGGAATCATAGGTTCGGCGAGTATAAACGACAGAACAAGAAAAGAAAATCATCCTTACCTGGCAGCCTTTTCAGCCACCGACGGATACCTGTATGTTGTCAACCACAAGGAAATAGACAAATCGAAGGAAAAAGTTTACGGACCCAATCAGAAGAGAACTTATCCTACACCTAAACTTGTATTCAAAAAAAGAATAGGCGGTTCCATTTCCACTCCTATTATCGTGGGTAAAAGACTTATCGCTGCCGGATACGGAGGAATATACCTTTTTGAATTCGACGAACAGGGAAATTTTAAACTATTGGATCACGAATATCCGGGATCAATAGAAGCGACACCTATCGTGTGGGACGGTAAAATTTATGTGGGCTCGAGAAACGGATATCTTTACTGTTTTGGAGAAAAAGAAAACACTAAAACCAATTCTCACACGGAGACACAGAGAACACAGAGCAATACAATGGAAAAATGAGTAAAACAATATCCAGTCCAAAGTCCAATGTCCAAAGTCCAGAGTCAAAACTAAATCCTAGACCCAAAATCCTAATTCCTAAATTTACTATTCAACTATTAAACCAATTAACCATGTCTCTTTTTTTGGAACTCTCACCTTGAGACATTCAATGGAGGGGTATTATGTTGATCGAAAAATTAATAAATGAATTTGGAATGTCAGGATCTATAGTACTTGCGATAATAGGTTTTTTCTTATTGGTTTATATAATAATAAAAATCTCCAATAAAATGACAGAAAAGAAGCTTAAACCTCTTGCGGAAATGCTTAACGCCGAAGTCGAATCATCTTTTTTGTTCGGCAGTTATATCAACATATTAAATTATGGACCTGAAATGCACCTCAGGTTAACTTTCGGGGGGAATAATTCTCCTCCTTATTTGCACTTAGAATTATTTAATCCTGTGGGATTCAATTTTAAAATAACCAGAAGACAAACGCTTAACGAAATATTGTTTCGCTGGGGAAAAGAAGTCAATTTGAGTGACGCTTCCATAGATGAGAATCTATTAATTCGCTCGGATAAACCTATGGAGGCAGTTTCGTACTTGATGGATTCAAAAAGAAAAGATGCTATAAAGTATTTTTTCGAGAACGGTTTTACTGAAATAAAGGCAAACACTAAAGGTGTTTATGCAAGTAAGCCAAATTACCGCGATACAGACCTTGATCCGGGGAGAATGCAAACCTATCTGGATAACATAAACAGCCTTTCCCGAATATAGCCACAATACAACCCAACTAAACTTCTCCCATAACTTTACATTTTTGTCCCGAGCTAAAATGTAAACTTAGGGGGATGATTTGACAATCTTATGTATGGTTTGTCGAGACAAATGAAGCAACTCAGCAATCTCGTTTATTTTATTACCATTAGAGATCAATTGCTCTATTAAATATTTCCTTGCCCTTTTTTCTTCCAGGTTCCTAACCCTGTTTTTACCATTAAATTTTTCGATCATACAATCTAATTCTGACGCTCTTTTGTTAATCCTGATTACCTTATTCTTCGCGTTTTGAACAAATCGCTTCACTTTCTTTGAATCAATGAATTGCCCACCTTTAATCTCCGTAGATTGCCTTAAAAGTTCGAAATATTTTTTCCTCGCAGTATTTGGATTGTCGTCAATCATTCCGAGTATTTTTTCATGGTTAACGAAAGTTTCCTTTGGGTTTTCTATATAAAGAGAAAGAGAACTCCATCTATATTTATCAAAACATTCTGCCAACCCGGCATTATAGGGATTTAAATGTATATAACAGGAAGCTGCGAGTAAGTAATTATCATGGCTTACAAGGCTGGATCTAAATCTTCCACAGAAAACATGCCCTTTTCTTTTATATTTAAAGTTAAAATATGCCGCGTATTTCCCAAAAAGAACTTGCATAGCGTTGGAAAGGTTTCTTTCTTTTATTTGAAGCAAAAGATGAAGGTGATTCCCCAAAAGCGAAAAACAAAAAAGAGTCAAATTGAATTTTTTTACTGTTTTTTTTAGTTCGAGAAGAAATTTTAAATAATCCGCATCCTCAACAAAAACAATTTCTCTGCCCGGTGCCCTCTGAGTTATATGGTATACCGCTCCCGGATAAACAATCCTCTTTTTAAGAGTTAGATAACCTCCGATTTCTTGATTTCTAATCTTCTCCCGTATCCCCATAGTTTATTTTAATTGACTCCCTTTTTTTCGCAAGATTATGGACTTTGCCCCTAAGTTTACATTTTTGCTCGGAGCAAAAATGTAAACTTACATGAAAGAGAATTAAATTCTTATTGTTTTTTCACGCCGGTTTTACCTCGGGAGCGATGAAACCCTGTGGGGCTTTGGCTTCTTTGATTTCTCCGAATTTTTCCTCGTATTTTTTTACATTATCTTCCAGAGCTCTAATTATTCTCTTCATATGCCCGGGGCTTGTAATTACCCTGGCGGTAACATTACCCGCAGGAGGAGAAGCCATGATGAAATCCATTATAAATTCTTCTCTGGTGTGCAAAACTATCATATGATTGGCGTAAGAACCGCTCATTAATTTTTCCGGGAATCTAACCTTAAGCTCTTTTTCTTTCTTTTCCATAAATCACCTCACTTTTTTGTTTTAAGTATATATATGAAGAAAAATTAGTCAAGACGCTTATAAATGCCGCCTTATCACATTTTTACCCCCTTGACTACCGTGCATTTTCATATTAATATTGAATATGTCACTTACAAAGAAATTAATAATGGCTAACTTAAGAAAAATAGGTATTAACTATTTCACTATATCCGATATATGTGAAATGTTTAATATTTCAAATAATTACGCTTCTCAAATGGCATATCAGCTTAAAATGGAAAATCAGATCGAAGAAATAGAAAAAGGTAAATATACCTTGCCAGAAGGCTGCCGATTTCCATTCCTGATCGCTTCTAAAACAGTTCAGCCTTCTTATATCTCTTTTAAAACAGCCTTATCTGTTTACAGAACAAAGAAAATACCTGAATCAGAATTTTATTATGTTGCGACCCCAAAAAGAAAAAGGCCTATAGTTTTTAAAAAGTATAATTTCAAGTATATTACTTTAAAGCCTTATAAATTTTTCGGTTTCTGTCAGTTAAATATCAACGGGAACGAAGTTACGATGGCAGAACCTGAAAAAGCTATCGTGGACTGCCTGGAAGAGACAGAATATGGTCCCGATTTAATCAAACTTAGAGATATTATCAAAGACTTTCTCGATTTTGTCTCGACAAAGAAATTGATAAAATACGCCATAAGATGTCATAACAAAAGTTTGCTGGCACGCCTGGGATATCTACTGGAAACTCTGAACATCGAAGCGGATATTGAACAGAAGTATTTGCCTAAAGATTACGTAAAATTCGACCCGACGGGAGACAGACAGGGAAAGTGGATCGCCAGGTGGAATATTATCGATAACCTCTAATAGAATTCAAAGATCAAATATCAAATTGTAAAAATACAAATAAAAACCCAAAAATAAAAAAAGAGACAACAAACCAAATAAATAACACAATTTCTTTGCGGTTAGGGAAAGGAGTAATTTTAAATTTTAATATATCATTTTGCTTTTTAATTTTTAATATTTAATTTACTATGGAAATAAAATTAAATTATATATATTTTTGTTATTAGCAGATTCCGAAATCTTATTGTTAGCCAATTCTTTTATTAACTTCATTAGCCAGTCTCTTTACTTTTTCCATCTCTTTTTCTTTCTTCTTATAATGATAATACACTGTATTATTTGTAAAAAGAGGATCGGGTAAATCTTCTCCCATTCCGGTTTCAGGAATCGGAGAAAACTCGGCGAGAGCGATCTTCGTACCTGTTTGCTCGACATAAAGAATCGATCTTTCCACCGATTCAAAACTAATCCCGGGTGCGCCGGCCAGAAGATAAGTATAAATATCTTTTTTCTGGTATCCGGCACTTTTCAGATTTTCCACTGCCTTAACAAATTCTTCATTCGAAATTTTTCCCGAAAGGGTTTTCTGTATATCATCATCTGAGGTTTCCAGGGAAATCCTGGGTTCTTTAAAACCGACAGAACGCATCGAGCGAGCCACTTCTTCCGAAACAAATCTTGAATGAAGACCATTCGGAGTAAAAAATGACGCTATTATTCCTCTTTGTTTTATCTTTTCGCATAAACGAATAAATCGTTCCTGCGGGAGTAAAAGAGCATCGTCATAGAAGGCGAATCTTTTTATGCCTTTTTTGTGCAGATAAAAAATCTCGTCGACAACCTGTTCCTCATCTTTATCCTGTTTGGCTTTACAGAAAAAAGAAGAAACGCAATAAGGACAATCAAAAGGGCATCCTATGGATGTAGCAAGACAGGCATAAGTTAAACTTTTATAGTGAGAATAATCAGGAGGAGGGAAATCGCAGAAATGTCCGGGTATTTCAACGCCTACTTCTTCTATGCAATATTTTTTTTTAGAATAAATCCTATCAAACCCCAATTTTTTAGCATGCTCGGGTAAAAGAGAAGCATAAATACCCCCGAGAAGCAAAACCACCTTTTCCCCTAATGCTTCTACAATCTCTTTAATCTCAATTAACCCAAGATACCAATATGTCATACTGCAGGTTAACATTACAACCTCAGGTTTCAAATCCCTGATTCTCTTCTCTATTACTTTCCGAGGAATTCCGTATCTTTTAAAATTTCCCGGGATATCCTTCAATATTTTGGGCTTTGAAGCTTTCTGCGCGGGTATCTTACCCCTTCCGAAAAAATCGCTTTTAACTTTTTTAAAACAGGGATCGAGTCTATTCGTGGCGTCGAGCAGATAAACCTGGTGGTTTTCCTTTTTCAAAAAATTAGAAAGATAGAGTAACCCGAGAGGCTTCATCCAGAAATCATAAGCGGCAAAGTCATAAATGGGAGGATTTATTAGTAAGACTCTCATAATTATTGTATTACAGAACGGTTTTTTGTTTTTTGTGAAATAAATATCTCATCTGATTTTGGTTCCCCTGGAAATTAAATATCAACAATTAAAAAGCAAAATTATAAGGAGTTACGCTGTTAGCCATTAGCTTTTCTCCTTTAACTTTTATTTTTAAAAGAGCTAAAAACCAATAGACAAAAGCGAAGAGCTTATTTATTTCAGCCTTGAAAATTATTCTTTCCAGTCGTCCAATCTTCCGTCTCTAAAATGCAAATATTTAAAAGGTTCTCCCTGTGAATCCACGCCGTATGACCACTCTTCAACAGAACCCCAGGTACCATCTCTGTGATCTATTTGATCCGGTCTCCCCCAGCTGAATAGAGCCTGCTCGGTAGTCATCCCCATAAAAACCTCACCCTTTATTATTTTATAAATTACAAAATCAGGATAAAAATAATATTCTTTCAAGTAACGGTGCTTAGCCTGGTCGGAAAGTTGAGAATACTCTGAAGCCCCATATCTTTCAGG
This sequence comes from uncultured bacterium, assembly GCA_964631335.1. Classification (GTDB taxonomy): domain Bacteria; phylum Hydrothermota; class UBA3072; order UBA3072; family UBA3072; genus JAFGHJ01. The sequence goes on along the minus strand of CAZVXD010000001.1, from coordinate 16,487 downwards.
CACGCGGAAACCGGTATATCTTACATTACCCGATTCACACGAATACAAAAATATCAACATTAACGAAAAGATAATTTTATTATATACATTCATAAAAACTCCTTACATTTACTTCAAACTACAACTCTATCGGTCTTTGTCAAGAGGCTTTCGCCCATTGACAAATGCTTCCAGTTCCCATATCTTTAAACGTGTTTGAAAATATTGGTACGCCCCGAATATTAATAACCGGAGCCGAGGGGCAACTCGGTTCGGAAATATCCGAGACACTCTCCGGCGACTACGATGTTTTAGCCGTCGATGAGAAAGATTTTGATATTTCGGATTTCAAAGCCGTGAACAACTTTATCACCAACTCCAGACCTAACGTTATAATACATTCCGCGGCATTCACGGACGTAGACGAATGCGAAAAAGAAAAAACAAAAGCTTTTAGAATCAATGGTATAGGAACAAGAAATCTGGCGATAGCGGCAAAAAAAACAGACTCTAAATTCTTCTATATAAGCACCGATTACGTTTTTGACGGAGAAAAAAAAGAAGAATACTACGAATACGATTCACCGAATCCAAAAACCATTTACGGTCTTTCTAAGCTTCTGGGAGAAAACTTTGTAAAAGAACAATTAAATAAATTTTTTATAATCCGGATAGCATGGCTTTACGGTAAAAACGGGCAAAATTTCATAACAAAAATGTTCGATTTAGCTGTTAAAAATAAAGAAATAAGTGTTGTTAACGATCAATTCGGTTCCCCCACCTGGACTTTCAACATAATAGAACAAATATTAAAATTAATGCCGACCGACTTTTACGGGACTTACCACTGTACCTCGCAGGGCTCCTGCTCATGGTTCGAATTCGCGGTCGAAATATTCAAAGAAATCGGATACCAGATTAAAAGTAAAGATAAAAAGTCTTTAACTTTGATCTTAAAGGACAAAGGCTCTATAAAAGGGACAAAAAAAAATCTCAAAATCAGGGGCGTCACCAGCAACGAGTTTAAGACACCGGCGAGAAGACCTAAAAACTCGGTTCTTGAAAATCATATGCTTAAAATTCAAAATCTTGATATAATGCCGCACTGGAAAGAGTCTTTGAGCTCTTTTATAGATTCTTTGGAAACTTAGGAGAATAAAGTAATGGGTTTTGAATTCAAAAAACTTGCAATCCCGGACTTAATTTTGATAACACCTGCATGCTTTACGGATGAAAGAGGGTTTTTTATGGAATCTTATAAAAAATCAGCCTTTGAGAAAGTCGGGATTAAAATATCTTTTATACAGGACAACCATTCGCGTTCTAAAAAAAACGTACTAAGAGGATTACATTATCAAATACCTCCGATGGAACAGGCAAAACTTGTAAGATGTATTCGAGGTAAAATATTCGATGTGGCGGTGGACATAAGAAAATCTTCTCCTTATTACGGAAAGTGGGCGGGAGAATATCTTTCAGAACAAAACAAAAAAATGCTTTATATCCCCCCGGGGTTCGCGCATGGATATCTTGTCTTGAGTGAAAAAACGGAGATGGTTTATAAGGTCAGCAAAGAATATTCAAAAGATCACGAAAGGGGAATATTATGGAAAGATACTTCGATTAAAATCAAATGGCCACTAAAAGGAAATCCGATCTTATCGGAAAAAGATAAACAGCTTCCCCTATTGAAAGAAGCGGAAAAATAATTTAGGTGGTAAAATCTTGTCCAAAGTCACTAGTCCAAAGTCTTATGTCATAAAAAGGAAAAATACTTAATGAGTAAAATTGATAAA
>CAZVXD010000001.1:0-14612 GCA_964631335.1 uncultured bacterium | reverse complement strand
GTCCAAAGTCTTATGTCATAAAAAGGAAAAATACTTAATGAGTAAAATTGATAAATTTGAAGATATTAAGGCATGGCAAAAGGCTCGCAAATTGGTCAAAGAAATATACAATACTACTAAGAAAGGCTCCTTTATTAAAGATTTCGGACTATGCAAACAAATACAAAATGCATCTGTTTCAATTATGGCTAACATCGCCGAAGGTTTTGACAGCCAATCAGACGATGAATTTGTGCGTTTCTTGAGATATGGTCTTAGGTCAGCTACAGAAGTCCAATCGCATTTATATGTAAGTTTAGATCAAGATTATATTAAAAAAGAATCTTTCGATAAATTATATAAAGAAATAGAAGAGATAAAAAGTTTAATTGCTGGTTTTATTCGATATTTAAGGAGTGAAAGCTGATAATTATAATTAAACCTATATTTTTAAAATCAGGACTATGGACGTTGGACATTGGACTTTGGACATACCAGGGAGATATTTCAAAATGAATAAAGGCCTAAAACCTAAGATAGTGTTGGTTACCGGTGGCTGTGGTTTCATAGGAAGCAACTTCATACGATATGAACTGAAAAATAACAAAAACGCGGTAATCATAAATCTGGATAAACTTACATATGCGGGAAACCTTCAAAATCTAAAAGATGTCGAAAAAGAATACGGGCTTTCTTCCGGCGATGAAAACCCAAGGTATTTTTTTATCAAAGGCGATATATGCGACAGGAATCTGGTAAACTCTATTTTTTCCGGAAAATATTTTAAAAAGAAGAGAATCGGGCGGGGGACACACGACTCAAGACTCGTGACTCCCGACGCCGTCATCAACTTCGCCGCCGAAACACATGTAGACAGAAGCATCCTTTCATCCGAACCTTTTATAGATACAAATATAAAAGGGACTCAGACTTTGCTCGAAGCAGCCCGAACTCACTGGCAAACTCAAAACTCGGAACCCGAAACTCGAAACAAATTCATACACATTTCCACAGACGAAGTCTACGGTTCTCTCGGTAAAAAAGGCAAATTCACCGAGGTTTCTCCGCTCTCGCCAAATAGTCCTTATTCCGCCAGTAAAGCCGCGGCTGATTTATTATGCCGTTCATATTACAAAACATACTCTCTTCCTGTTACCATCACCAGAAGTTCGAATAATTACGGACCATACCAATTCCCGGAAAAGCTAATTCCCTTAATTATAAAAAACGCCATAGAAGGCAAAAAACTTCCGGTTTACGGAGATGGTACCAACGTAAGGGATTGGCTGTATGTGGAAGATAATTGTCGAGCCATCGATCTTGTTCTAAGAAAAGCAGAACCCGGAGAAATTTATAACATTGGCGGAGAAAACGAAATAGAAAACATAAAAACCGTAAAACTCATCTGCAAAACACTTAAAAACAGCACATCAGACGGTTCCGAGCCGGAAAAACTAATCCAATTCATTGCGGATCCGCGAGGCGAAGCCCATGACTTCCGATACGCTCTCGACTGCTCAAAAATAAAAGAAAAATTAGGCTGGAAGCCCACCCTCGAGTTTAGAGAAGGCCTTAAAAAAACCATAGACTGGTATCTAAAAAACCAGGACTGGATCAAAAAAGTGATTTCAGGCGATTACCTTAAATACTACAACAGAATTTATAAATAACCGCAAAAAAAAAGCGTACGGCTTCCTTAAACACGGTCCGTACGCTTATGTCTTTTTCCTGGAACTGTTCTCTGAAAAACGATATCAGAAAAAACTTTAAAAGTTTATTGTCTCAATAATTGTTACGCTAAACGCTTAACGTTTTCAGCCTTACGCCCTTTCTGACCCTCCACAATCTCAAACTCCACCTGATCGCCCTCATTGAGCATTTCAGTACCGTCTATAAGTGCAGATGCGTGGACAAATACGTCATCCTCTCCTTCAACTTCAATAAAACCGTAGTTTTTCCTCTGACTGAACCATTTTACTTTACCTTCTGGCATTTTAAAAAACCTCCTACTTTAAATTACAAACTATGCAATTCAGGCAGTCCAAGCTGCAAAAAACAACAATCCTTCAAGGGCATAAGTTATCGGCTTTTTAAAACTAACAGATACACAAATACCCTCTATGTAGAAACCACATAAGTAGTATTCTACATTCCAAGTATAAATATAATCAAAAATTCATAATAGTCAACAGATAATTTTCTTTTTTTTAGAAATTTGTTTCCTTGCCACAAAGACACGAAGAAAAAATCATATTATTCTTTTCAGGTACTCTCCGTAATTGTTTTTATTGTATTTATCTGCAATCTTGAGTAAATCTTTTTTGCTGATAAAACCCATTTTATAAGCGATTTCTTCGATACAGCCTATTTTTAGACCCTGGCGATTTTCCATTGTGGCAATATATTTTGCCGCTTCTAATAAATCGTCGTAAGTTCCTGTGTCGAGCCATGCAAAACCTTTTCCCAGGAGTTTTACGCTTAATTCTTTTCTCTCTAGATACGCATTATTCACATCCGTAATTTCCAACTCTTTTCTATCTGAAGGCTTCAACGATTTTGCTATATCTATTACATTGTTGTCATAAAAATATAATCCTGTCACGGCATAACTCGACTTTGGTCTTTCAGGTTTTTCTTCAATCGATATTACTTTTTCGTCTTTATCAAATTCGATGACCCCGTACCTTTCAGGATTCCTGACACTGTATCCGAAAATCACAGCTCCTCTTTCTTCATTTATTCTGTTCGCGGCACTTTCCAATATTTCGGATAAGCCCTGACCATAAAAAATATTGTCTCCCAATATAAGACAAACATCCTCGGAACCAATAAACCTTTCCCCTATTATAAATGCCTCCGCTATTCCGTTCGGTCTCGGCTGTTTTTCGTAACTAAACCTTAACCCAAGCTCTGAACCATCGTTGAATAATTCCCGGTATCGCTCTAAATCCTTCGGCGTAGAGATTATCAATATTTCATTAATTCCGGTAAGCATAAGTACGGATAGAGGATAATAAATCATGGGTTTATCATATACGGGTAGAAGTTGCTTCGTTATCGCGTGAGTTAACGGGTAGAGCCTTGTTCCTGTTCCTCCGGCTAAAATTATACCCTTCATTTTTTATATCCCGAGTTCCTTTTTAAAATAATCGAGAACTTTTTTCAATCCCTCTTCCCTCGTAATTTTCGGTTCCCAATCCAGAAGGTCTCTCGCTTTGCTTATGTCCGGTCTCCGGACCTTCGGATCGTTCGCAGGTAATTCCTTAAAAACTATTTCGCTTTTACTTTTTGTCAGTTTCAAAATTTCCTTCGCGAAGTCGAGAATGCTTATTTCGCTCGGATTCCCTATATTAACAGGACTGTTTGTACCGGATAAAAGTAATTTGTAAATTCCTCCAATTAAATCATCCACATAACAGAATGCGCGGGTTTGTGAACCGTCTCCGAAAACCGTGATCGGTTCGCTTCTCAAAGCCTGACACATAAAAGCCGGGAGAGCCCTTCCGTCGTTAATTCTCATTCTTGGACCGTATGTATTGAATATCCTGGCTATCCTGATGTCGATGTTATGTTTGTTGTGATATGCTGTTGTTATCGCTTCCGCGTAACGTTTGGCCTCATCGTAAACGCTCCGGGGTCCCACGGGGTTTACATGCCCCCAGTATTCCTCGTTTTGAGGATTGACTTCAGGGTCGCCGTAAACTTCAGATGTCGATGCTAGCAAAAAAGCGGCTTTTTTATCTTTAGCCAGACCAAGGGAATTATACGTTCCCAGGGCTCCTACTTTTAACGTGTGAATGGGATGTTGAAGATAATCGATAGGGCTTGCCGGACTCGCGAAATGCATAACATAATCGAGACTGCCTTTAATTTCTATATAAGTTGTAACGTCATGTTTTTTAAAAGTAAAATTGGGTTTTCCTAAAAGATGCTCGATATTCTCCATTCTACCCGTTAAAAAATTGTCCATACAGGTAACATCGTACCCTTCTCCCAATAATTTTTCACATAGATGAGAGCCCAGGAAACCGGCTCCGCCCGTAACTAAAACCTTTTTGGGAACACCGAATTTATCGTGATTTTCCATCCGGTTATTTTATAGTTACATTTGAAAGAAGTCAAGGGGTATTAACTTCTGACTACCCCCATTTTTTTTAATAATGCCCTGGATAAAAAATCAGAGGGATTGCTGGAAAAGCTTGCGTCTCGGAGGGTGTGCGGGCATGGTCTCTTGAAATTCTTGTATTTCAAGAGGAGTGAACCCGAGAGCCGAGTGACAATTTCCTCGCAGGGGAAATTGACCACGTCTTTCTCGAACAGTAATTCCTCTGATTTTACAAATGTCCGAGAATAGCTTTTCTCAGCATATAATTTTTCATATACTTTGCAATAACTAACTTTAAGCGTATTGACGTAAAAATTTCGGGGGGATGGCAGGGTATTAGCTTTCAGGTTTTGGGTATTGGGTTTGTTGAATTCGTTGGGCTTATCGAGTTGGAAAAATACTGTGGATCTACGTCCAATTTCTGTTTTTAATTTGAAATTTACACCTTGCAATTTAAAATTTGCAATTAAATACTGAGAGGTATTTTGATTCTTTGTGGTCTTAGTGGCTTTGTGTGAGAATTTCTTGGGGTTGTGGTGGGTTTATCCGAAAGCCGTAAGCGGCAAGCTAGTAGCTGATTTTCTCCGTGTCTCCGTTCGCTCTGTATGATAATACCCTCACTTTACTACCCCGAGAATACGAATATCGTTGACGTTTGTACCCGTTTTCCCGGTTTCGATTCCGCCCCCTATTTCCCGGAGAAAATTTGAAGAGGAATGTTTTTTTAGAGCTTCCCTTATTTTGTCTCCGTCTATCTCCTTATTATTGCCTCCGATAATCCCTCCCGCAAAGCCGGAGTAACCATCTATACCATCACTATCCACAGAAAGAAAAGCCGCTTTATTTAAGAAATTCATTTTATATGCGAAACCCATAACACATTCCTGGTTGGGACCGCCTTCTTCTTTACCGATCACGTCCAGCGTTACCACGCTTTCCCCTCCTGAAAGAATTACCGCGGGAGTCTTAACGGGAACTCCGGAAGAAAAAACTTCTTCAGCTATCCTTGCATGAGAAGCGCCAACTTCTTCCGCTTTACCTTCTATTGCCGAAGAGAGAATAAAGGTATTATAACCAAGTTCTTCTGCTTTCCTTCTCGCGCTTTCTAATGCCGCGGAACTACTCAAGATAATCCTGTTAAAGGTTTTAGATAAAACCCTGTCGCCGGGATAGGGAGTCTCGGGAATCTGACCGTCCATACCATTTTTAACAACACTTAAAACAGAAGAAGGAATCCTTTCTGTTAAATTATACCTTTTCAGAACATTATAAGCTTCTTCATAAGAGGTTCCGTCTCCCACAGTGGGCCCGGAAGAAATTACCGACAGATCGTCGCCCACAACATCCGAAACGATAAGAGCCGTCAATCTCGCGGGGTAAGCAACCTGTGAAAGTCTACCGCCCTTTATCCGTGAAATATGTTTTCTTATAGTATTTATCTCCTTTATGGACGCGCCTGAAGCCAGCAGCAATTCATTTGTTGTTTGAAGATCGGAAAGAGATATCCCAAAAGAAGGTGCCGCCAGCAGAGCAGAGCCTCCTCCGGATACAAGAACTATTATAAGGTCATCTTCTTTAGCTTTTTCAGCTATAGACAAAATCCTTTTAGTCCCTTTCACCCCTTCTTCGGTGGGTATAGGATGTCCTGCGGCGATGACTTCAATGGGACCTATATCCTCTTTTGAGGATTCATTTGTGGTAATCGCGCCTTCGGTAATTTTCTCTCCGATAATATCATAAAGAGCCCTCGCCATTATGTAAGTAGCTTTACCTCCGCCGATTACAAAAATATTTTCTATACGGGATAAAGGAAATTCCTTATCGGATACTTTCAGTAAATCTTCCTCCAATTTCACCGCTTCCTTTATTGCGCTTTCAGGCATAGCTTCTCCCAAAGCATATTCGAGAATACTCAGAACATCCTTTCTTATCTTGTGTGAATTTTTAGTCAACTCTGATAAATTTTTAATAAAATTCATTTAAATAAAATCGCACTAAGTTACGCAGTAACTATTCGGTGTTAATACATAGCAATATTTTAGGATTTGGGATTTAGGGGTTAGGATTTTATTTTGACCTTGGACGCCGGACATTGGACTTTGGACTACCTTTTTCATTCTCTCCGCGTCTTTGCCGTGAACTATCCCTTTTTAAAGACGAATTCACCGTTCTCGACATCTATCAATATTTTTTCATCACCTATTTCTCCATCTATTATTTTAATAGATAGGGGTGTTTCTATAAATTTCTGAATGGTTCGCGCCAGCGGCCTGGCTCCGAAAGACTTATCGTAACCTTTACCCGCGAGCAGATCTCTCGCTCCTTCCGTAATATCCAACTGTATATCCGATTCCTTCAAACGTTCGGATAAATCCTGAATCATTATATCCACGATTTTTTTCACCTGTTCCAGGCTGAGAGGTTTAAAAATGATTATATCGTCGATTCTGTTAAGAAATTCGGGTCTCATTTTTAATCTAAGCTGTTCTGTGACTTTTTCCTCTAGTAAATCGTAATTGTCAGCGAGATTCTGGATTACATCGGAAGCTATATTCGAGGTCATTATGTTGACAGTATTGGCGAAATTCACCGTTCTTCCCTTTCCGTCGGTTAGCCTTCCGTCATCCAGAATCTGAAGCAAAATATTAAAGGCTTCCGGATGAGCTTTTTCTATTTCATCATAGAGAATTACACTGTAAGGTCTTTTACGCACCGCCTCTGTTAAATAACCTCCTTCTTCATATCCCACGTAACCCGGGGGCGCCCCTATAAGCCTCGCGATAGAATGTTTCTCCATAAACTCACTCATATCTATTCTTATCAGAGCGTCTTCCGAGTCAAAAAGAATCCACGCCAGCACTTTAGCCAGTTCGGTTTTACCCACACCCGTAGGGCCTAAAAAAATAAAAGAACCTATAGGTCTATCGGGATTTGAAATACCGGAACGAGCTCTTCTTATTGAATCCGCGACCGCTTTTACCGCGTATTCTTGATTTACTATTCTCTTGTGTATTTCCTCTTCCAAGTTGGTTAACTTAGATTTATCTTTTTCCAGCATTTTACTCACCGGTATTCCCGTCCAATCGGAAACAATAATCGCTATATCCTCTTCACAAATTTTCTTTTCCTGCGGATGACGCTCAGCCCATTTTCCTTTTTCCCTTTCATATTCCTGACGAAGTTTCTCTTCTTCCTCTATAATTTTACGCGCCCCCCGATGGTCCCCTTCTTCCGCCAGTTTTTTAGCTTCATCCTGAAGGCTTTTTATCTTTTCTTCTTTCTTATTTAAATCCCCGGGAACATCAGCTTTCTCGAGTTGAAGTTTCGCGCAGGCTTCATCCAGAAGATCGATTGCTTTATCGGGCAGGTATCTGTCCGTTATATAACGTTTGGATAATTTTACTGAAGCTTCTATGGCATCATCTTCTATCTCCACTCCGTGATACTTTTCATAGGATTCTTTCAAACCTCTTAAAATCTCTATAGAATCCGCCACAGAGGGCTCATTAACCCGTACAGGCTGAAACCTTCTTTCCAGAGCGGGATCTTTCTCGATATATTTTCGGTACTCAGAGATTGTCGTAGCGCCTATAGTCTTCATCGCTCCTCTGGCAAGAAACGGTTTCATCATGTTCGAAGCATCCATAGCCCCTTCCGCGGCGCCGGCTCCCACCACCGTATGAATTTCGTCGATAAAGAGAATAAACTCATCTTTTTTCTTTTCCAGTTCTCCCATAATCGCTTTCAGCCGGTCTTCGAATTCCCCCCGAAACTTGGTACCGGCTATAAGTCCGGCTAGATCCAGCTCGAGAATTTTTTTATTTTTAAGCATTTCCGGAACCTTCTCGCCTTTAATCCTCTGCGCGAGACCTTCCACAATCGCCGTTTTACCCACACCCGCTTCTCCGATAAGCACCGGATTATTCTTGGTCTTTCTTATTAAAATCTGCATAACCCGCTGAATTTCCTTTTCTCTGTCTATAACAGGATCTCCTTCTTCTTTGGTAAGATCATGCGTATATTTTTCAAGTATTTTATATTTACTTTCCGCGTCGGGATCTTCGATCCTACCCTCTCCTCTCACATTTTTCAGGGAAGAAAAAATTCTTTCTTTGTTGATTCCGAAATCCGAAAGTATCTCGCCGGCTTTCCCTGTATCGTCGGTCAATGAAAGCAGAATATGTTCCGTTCCTATATATTTATCGTTTAACCTTCTCGCCTCTTCCCAGGCGTTGTCGAGAGCCTTATTCGCCTGAGACGAAAGATACACCTGCACCGAACCGTAAGCCTTCGGAATTTTATTGAGTTCGTCCAACACCTTATTTTTTACCTGATCGGCGTTTAATTCCATATTCTCTATTAATTTCGGAACTACTCCCTCGGGATCATCGAGTAATCCGTACAGCAGATGGAGAGGCGTCAGTTCCGAATGGTTAAATTTGGAAAGAGAAGATTGCGCTATAGAAAGCGCTTCTTTTGCTTTCTGGGTAAATTTGTCTTCTCTCATTTCACCTCCGCTTCATTTTCTTTAATTATTTCAAGACTCCCTTCTATTGGGACACTTCCTGAGAGCATCGCGTGGACAGAGCAGTATTTTTCAGAGGATAAGTCTATCGCTTTTTTTATCTTAGATTCATCAGGATTTTCCCCATAAACGAAGTATTTGATTTCAATGCTTTTAAAGATCTTTGGATGTTCGTCCCGTCTTTCTCCCGTCACTGTAACTCTTATATCGGTGTAATCCACTTTCATTTTATCTATAAGAGAAATCACATCCATTAAAGTACAACTGCCAAGAGAAAAAAGCAGCATTTCCATGGGACTGGGCGCGGAATTTTGACCTCCGAGTTCTTTCCTTGTATCGATTACGATTTCGTGCCCGGAATCGTTCTCTCCTATCAATTTTAAGCCATCTGCTTTTCTTATCTCTATCTGCATACTTATTTAAAATATAGGTCTAATATTCGGTATGTCAACTATTTTCAGAAGGAAAAGAACATATCCATTCCCCAGAACTGTCTGTCACGATAACCTTCGAGCGTAATCCCTGTAATCGCCCAGAAAAACTTTACTTCTAGTATTTTTAAACTCATTTCTAAATCGAATTTCTCATTATCATGGAAAGTACCTTTCAATCCGGGAGTTATTTTTTTATCATAAAAAGAATATTCCAATTTTCCCTCAAAAGCTCCTCTAAGCGAAAAATCCTCAAAGGAATAATTCGCGAAGGCTTTAAAAAAATCGGTATTAAGAGCCAGCAAACAATTTTCCTTTCCGATTTCCAGATCTCCGAATCTCGATTTTAAACCCACTGCCGGATTCTTTAAAAGAATAAAATAAATAGATTCTTCAAGAGATAAAAGGTAGACAGGGGCTATATAAAAATCCTCCATTTCGAAATCTTCTTCCCCGAACAAACCCTTACCCACAAAATTTGCCATTATAAGAAAAATCGGGTCTCTCGGTCGAAACAGATATGAAATAAATTCTCTGTCATCATGAGTTACGCCAGCTCTGGCGTCTCCTAATTTCAAATAGCCAAACCATTTATCCGAAGTTGTTTCAAAAAAAAGATAATCACAATTCAAAGAAAAATTATATATATCTCCGTACGCACCGGCGGAAATGTTTCCGTTAAGAATAAAAGGCAAAGAAAAATTACCGTAACCCTTAAAACCGGTTTCCGCGCCTTCTCTCAAACCAAGAAAACCTCCGGAAAAACTTACGTAATCGAGCTTTCTATCGAAATGAAATTGAAGCAAACCGTAATCACCATTCATCGCCCGAAAATAAGAATAAGGAATACTATCGTATTTTTCCCGTCCTGAAATCAGGAAAAGATCCTCTTCACCGAGTATGGAACGGTTAATATACTTCTGATTTTCAAACTGCGCCATGACACTATCTCCGTAGGGATATAATCCAATGTAAGGGGAATTATCCACCCAGGCTAAATGACTAAAATCATTCTTCGGAAAAGGAAAAACAATTAAAGGAAGCTGTATGTATAAAAGTTGATAGGCTAAAAAACCCATGACCGTTGGTCGGTTAGTCCGTTGGTCTTTTTCTCAACACCCCAACACACCCACAGACTAACACACTAACAAAAAAATATAGCTCGCTTCTCCATTCTACAAAAGCATCATTCATTTTGAGGTTTCGTCTCTTCATGCGAAGTGTCGATAAAAATATAATAGATGATAATTAGGATTAAACCGATAGTCACAAAAGAATCCGCGACATTAAAAGTCGGCCAGCGCCATCCGGTAACACCCACATCGATAAAATCGATTACCTCCATATAAAGAAATCTATCTGTTAGATTTCCCAGTGCCCCGCCTATTATTAGAGATAAACTTCCCAGGAAAAATTTGTTGTCGGCTTTAAAAAAAAGGACCATGACAAAAACAAAAGCTATTAACGTAAGCGAAGTGGAAACAACTGCTCCTCCAAACCTTAACCCAAAAACAGAATTCGGGTTTCGGATATAAGTAAACTGCAAAAAATTACCGATTACGCTTTTCGAACTGCCATAGTACATGGTATTCATAACCCATCTCTTTGTGATCTGATCGAGTAAAAGCACTATGAAAGATATGGGCAAAAAAAATAATTTCTGCTTTACACTTACAACGTTTCTTTCTGCCAAGGGATCTTTTCTCTTTTTTCCGCGCAGGATTTACAGCATCTCGCGTACGGAATCGCTTTGAGTCTTTCCTTCCTTATCTGAATATTACAATCTTCACAAAAACCATATTGTTTATCTACTATTCTCTGCAGCGAGGCATCGATATCTTTAAGTTTCTGTGTAAGCTGATTAATTATATAAGAATCTCTATCTATCCTGCTCTCCACATCGGCGATATCGGCTATATGTGTGGGGAAAGGAGTATTTTCTTCCCCGTTTTCCAGCGGATTACCTTCGACCTTAGGCTCCAGAGCTCTTATTTCTTCGAGAACCTCTTCCCTCTCCTTTTCCAGTTTCCTCTCAAAATAACCGTAATCAATCTTCCAGCTCAAAATCTCCTCCTTTTATAACTCCAATACATCTTCCGCAAAGGGTCTCAAACTTACTATCTTTACCGACATCCAAAGAGAACATCCAGCACCTCGAGCACTTCTCCCCTTCCGCTTTTTCGATTCCATACGAACCTAATTTTCCTTCGAAGGAATATTCAGAATTTATCTCAGATACAAAACTTACCTCAGACACAATAAAAATTTCGTTTAAATAATCTTTCATTTCTTTCAGTTCCGGTAAATCGCTCTTTATAAGTACTTTTGCTTCGAGAGAATTGCCGATAAAGCCGTCTTCCTGAGCGGACTCAAGAACCTTATGAAATTCATCTCTCACCTCGAGAACTTTTTCCAATTTCCCGACCAATTTTTTATCATCATCGTCCTCCGGCACCGGCACGGGAAAATCGGACATAAAAATAGACTCTTCTTCAAATAACTCTCTCCAGACTTCCTCCGCGGTAAAAGATAAAACAGGAGAAAGCATAAGAGCTAAATTTTTTGTTAATTCGTACAATACAGTCTGCGCGCTTCTCCTTTTTTTGCCCTCCTTCGACTCTACATATAAACGATCTTTAATTATATCCAGATAAAAAGAAGAAAGGGTGCTGACTATAAAATCATAAACCTTTCTATACACCTTATGGTAATAAAGAGAATTATAATCTTCGTCCACTTCCTTGATAAGATTATTAAGCTTTATAAGGACATAACGGTCTACAGGCAGCAATTCTTTTTTGTCCAACAAATCTTTTTCCGTAAAATCGAATAAGTTGCCGAGCATAAATTTGAAACTGTTTCTTATTTTCCTGTAAGCGTCCACCAATCTCTGCATTATCTCTCTTCCGTATTTAACGTCCGCCGACCAGTTAACCGAAGAAATCCATAAGCGCAAGATATCAGCGCCGAACTCCTCCACTATTTCAGAAGGCGAAGTTACGTTACCGAGAGATTTATGCATGGACTGACCTTCATCATCCAGCATCCAGCCATGGGTAACGACTTTATCGTAAGGGGCTCTATCTTTTATAGCCAGTGAAAGCATTAGGGAAGAATTAAACCATCCCCTGTGTTGATCGGGACCCTCCAGATACATATTAGCCGGCCAGTCTTCCTCCTCTAAAGCTCCGAAGGAAGAAACACCCGAATCGAACCACACATCGAGTATATCCGATCCCTTTTCCCATTCGGACGAACCGCATTTCCCGCATTTAAAATCTTTACCCAGGACATCTTCAGGATCCAATTCAAACCAGACATCGGCGGATTTTTCCCTGAACAAATGGGAAACTTTCATGATAATGTCTTTATCCAGAACAGCTTCACCGCAATTCTTACAGAAAAAAGCCGGAATATTAACCCCCCATTTCCGTTGCCTGGAGATACACCAATCGGGTCTGTCCGACACCGCGGCGAACATTCTTTCCTCACTCTGCGGGGGATACCACTCATAGTTTCTAACCACTTCCAGGGCTTTTTTTCTTAAATCGTTATGGTCTATGGAAATAAACCACTGTTCGGTGGCGCGAAAGATAAGAGGAGTCTTACACCTCCAGCAGATCGGATAATTATGCTGAATTCTACCCGTATGCACCAAACTGCCTTTGCCCTTCAAAATTTCGATTACTTTATCCGACGCCTCTTCCGTAGTCAAACCTTCAAAACCTTCCGCCTCTGAAGTAAATTTTCCTTTTTCGTCGACAGGAGAATAAATATCGAGACCGACTTCTTTTCCGAGAACGTAATCCTCTCTGCCGTGCCCCGGAGCTATATGAACAATACCCGTTCCTTCATCCGTGGTAACAAACTTCGCCAAACGGATAATCGATTCCCTATCCGCGAAAGGATGCTTAAAACCGGTACCTTCCAGATCCGTACCTTTAAACTTTTCTAAAATCTTAAAATTATCCCATCCGATCTTTTCCGCGTTTTTTTCGAGAAGACTTTCACCCAGCAGGAATTTTTTCCCGTCTTTCTCCACCACCACATACGTAAAATCGGGATGAACCGCCAGAGCCAGGTTCGAAACTATGGTCCAGGGAGTGGTAGTCCAGACCAGCGCGTCGAATTTTTCCCCTTCCATGGTAAAAGTCAGTGAAGGAGAATCCATCATTTTGTATTCGATTTCAGAAATAGCGAGCGCTGTTTCACAACTCGGACACCAGTGCACGGGCATATAACCCCTGTAAACATATCCCTGCTCCACCACCCTGGAAAGAAGCTCTAGTTCCATTCCTTCATAATCGTTACTCATAGTAATATAAGGGTTATCCCAATCACCCAGAACTCCCAACCTCATAAAATCTTTTGCCTGTTCTTTAATCCATTTAGAAGCGAATTCTCTGCAGCTCTTTCTTATAGCCATAATGTCATCACTGTCTTTAAAATTCTTTATAACGATATTTTCTATAGGCATTCCGTGCGCGTCCCAACCCGGCCGGTACGGAGAATAAAATCCTTTCAAGGTTTTGTACTTCACCATAATATCCTTGATTATTTTATTCATCGCCTGCCCGAGATGTATATGACCGTTGGCATAGGGCGGACCATCGTGAAGAATAAACTGCTCGGAGTTTTTTCTCTTCTCCAGAGCTTTCTTATAAATTTCGTTCTTTTTCCAGTATTGGACAAATTCGGGTTCTCTCTTAGAGAGATCCGCTTTCATAGGAAAATCCGTTTTCGGCAGATTTAAAGTTTTTTTAAGATTCACTACACCAAAAAATAATCTACGGCAAATCGAGATACATTTTTAGACTTTTGTTATCCGGATCCAATTCAAGAGCCTTTTTCCATATCTCCCTCGCCATTTCTTTCTCGTCTTCTTTATAGTAACAAAAACCCAACTTCACGGCGGCGGGAACAAAATCCCCGCTCCTTTTCAAAACCTCTTTCAGCGTTTCTTTTGCCGCTTCGTAATCGCCCTTCTTTATAAACATTTCACCCAATAAAGTCCGGATATCATGAAAGTTGGGGGCGAATTTAAGCGCTTTTTCCAGTTCCTCGATCGCTTCTTGATGCCTCTCTATACTCGCGTACAAAACGGCAGCGTCTTTATGAACATTCGCTATTCTCGCTCTAACAGAAAATTCCACTTTTTCCATCTCGGAATCTCTTTCCATTTCCAACTTTTCAGCTACTTCAAATTCTTTACTCGCTTTCTCGACTTCGCCCAATTGATTAAGAGTCAAAGCGTAATTAATATGTCCCTCGATATATTCAGGATTAAATTTAATCGCCTTTTCAAAATAATTCACCGCTTCCTTATATCTTCCTGAAAGAGATAACGCCACACCCATTAAATTATTTACATCCGGATAATCAGGGTTTTTATCCAGCGCCTTTTGCAGGTAAAAACTGGCTTTTTGATAACTACCCTCTTCAATAAGCCTTTTCCCTTCTTGTAAAAATTCTTTTTCTTTAGCCATAATATCTCCTATTTTTCCCTATTCTAATATACAAATATTTCCTTTATGTCAAGGGCAGCGTTGTTTTTATTCTGGAAATTTACAAC